>JANNGR010000127.1:0-5485 GCA_031403955.1 Betaproteobacteria bacterium | reverse complement strand
CGCCCGCGCAACCGATTCGAGCTCGGGTGGACCGACATCGACCGGGGCGCGTGCCAATGTGTCTCCGTCAGCCACACGGGCCGCGGTTGACGCCAATTCATCCATCGGCCGGACGATGCCAACCGCCAGCCGCCAGGCCAGGGCCAGCGCAACCAGCAGAACCACTACACAAGCCAACACGCCATTGCGCAAGTCGGCGTTGGCAGCCGCGAAAACTTCGTCTTCCGGCAGGCCGGCCGCCACGCGCCAGCCCATGAGCGGTAGCGGTTTGAAAGCTACCACCCGGCGCACGCCATCGGCACCGCGCCAGGTGTCAAAACCCTCCACCGGACTGGCGTCGCTCACAGATGTTGGGCCAGGTTTTGAGATCCACGACTCGGGATTAATCGAGCGCAGCAAGATGCTCGACTGGCGGTCCGTCACCGTTACCACGGCATTGGCGGGTACGGCACCCAGCACTTCCTGATTGAGCGTCAGCAGATCAAGTGGCAACACCACCATGCCGGTCCGCCGGCCGCTTTCATCACGCACCGGCACGGTGAGCATCGTTACCCAGCGGCGCGCGATCGGAGCAAAAAAAGCGTCGCTGGCGTGGAAGTTGGCGCCGGCCAGACTCTGCTGAAACCAGGGATACGCAAGCACCTGCTGGCGCGTCGGCGGGTCCGGACGAAACGTACACACCGGATTACCTTGCAAGTCGCGCGTGCCTATCGTCAGGTAAGCTGGATGCAGTCGCAGGTAATCCTTGATCAGAGGGTCGCAGGTGCCGGCGTCCATGGCCCGAACCAGGGGCAAAGCAGCGACAAGCGACAACATCGCGTGGTGCGTGCGCAAACTGGCGGCGAGCCGGTCAGTCACGTTATCAACCAGAATTTTCACCTTGTCGCGCGCCGCCCGGCGCGCCTCTTCGCGCTCGGCTGTCAAATACCAGATGGAACCGGCAAACGCCGGCAAAACCACGGCGAGCACCAGCAAGGCCAACTGCACGCGTATCGTTTTACGATTGATGTCCAGCGAGAAGGTCCTATGGTGCGACAGTGGCGTTGAGATGCAATTGCCGGATTCGAAAGCGAGCCACCGTGCCGGTTGCACGTGCGCACCCAATGGCGCGTCGCTGTCCGCGCAAATCTTAACATCGCACCAGCGATCGGGCCGTCTGCGCCGCCAGCACTTCCGTCTTGACGGCATAACTGCGCAGGTGCGGGATTGTCACTTTCCGCGCAGAGCGCCGGTCTGATGGTGGGCCCATTCAAGCACTTGTTCTGCTGCCATCAGCGCGCGGCTGCGGTCAAGCCCCTCGGGCTCAATAGTTCCGTAGCGAGCCTCTACCGCATAAGGGTTGAGTTCGTCCAGCCAGTCGGCCTGGGGTGGCACGGGTAACTTGTGATCCTGCAGCAAATCGAGCAATGAAACCAGATCGTGCGTGCGCCGGAATTCGATCATGCGCGCACTCAACACCGCCTTGAGCGACTTTTCAATCGATTGTTGCGCGTGAAATCCAACCACGGCGTCCCCGATGGACGTGCTGCTGGCCAGCACCTGACACGCAGCAAAGTCTTGCTGCGCCGAGGCCAACAGCAGCGCATAAACTGGCGTATCGACCGATCGATCAACCATACACCACCCGGCCTTCACGCAGCGCCCAGTAGAGTGCGGTTCCGGGCTGATGCCCCCAGTGGTCAACCTCTGCCCTTGAATACACCAATACGTCTACCGGCACACGTAACGGCCTCAAAGCGCGACGCAGCCGAACCATTTCGCGAGCCCGGTTTTCCACCGTGGGTTCGATAACCAGAAAGTCCAGGTCCGACTCCGAATTAGCCCCGCCTCGCGCATGCGAACCAAACAGCAGGATCTGCTCCGCGTCCGGTGCGGCTTTTGCCAATGTTGCCACGGCTGCGGCGAGTGTGGCGGCATCGATCAATTGCATTCTCCAAGCGCTTCGAGTGTGTACGCACACAGGGACATTCTGGCATTCTCGCCCAGGTGCAGCCACTTCTGTGTTGTCCGACGAGATACTCAGGCCATGGCCGCCTGCGCCGCCAGCACTTCCGCCCTAACCTGCTCGGTCAGTTCGGCCTTCAACTCCATGAACGCCGCAGTGGTCTTGACGGCATAACTGCGCGGGTGTGGCATCGACACGGCGCGGTCGAGCTTGATGCGCCCCGGGCGTGCGCTCATAACCACCACCCGGCTGCCCATGAACACGGCCTCATCGATATCGTGGGTAACGAACAATACGGTTTTACGTTCGGCCTCCCAGATGCCGAGCAGCAACTCCTGCATCAGCTCGCGGGTCTGGTGGTCCAGGGCGCCGAAGGGCTCGTCCATCAGCAACATGCGCGGACCGTTGGCCAGCGCGCGCGCAATCGCCGTGCGTTGCTGCATGCCGCCCGAGAGCTGCTTGGGATAGTGGTTCTCGAAACCATTCAACCCGACCTTCTTGATGAAACCTTGTGCCACTTCAAGCTGGGCCGATCGCGCCATGCCGCGCTCATTTAGGCCAAAACACACGTTGTCACGCACGCTCAGCCAGGGGAACAGGGTGTAGCTCTGAAACACCATGCCACGGTCCGCCCCCGGGCCGCTGATGCGTTTGCCTTCCAGCAGCACCTCACCCGAGGTTTGCTGGTCCAGCCCGGCCACGATGCGCAGCAGCGTGCTCTTGCCGCAGCCCGAGGGGCCAAGAATGGTGATGAAGTCGTTTTCGGCCACCTGCATGTCGGTGGCCTGCAAGGCAATCGTCGGTGTGCCGCCGGTGGTGGAGGCGAAACTGCGCGACACGCCGCGAATGGAAAGAAATTGGTTCATGGTATTGAGATCAACGCCCGAGCTGGGCCCACGGGAACAACGAACGGTTGAGCCACTTGAAGCCCATGTCGCTGACCAGGCCAATCAGGCCGATGACAATGATGCCGAAGATGATCTGGTCGGTAGCCAGCAGTGCCTGGCTGTCGGTGATCATGTGGCCGATGCCACTGGAGGCACCAATCAATTCGGCCACGATCACATAAGTCCAGGCCCAACCCAGCACCATGCGCAGGATCTCGCAGATCTCGGGCGCCGCGCCGCGGATCAACACCCTTTTCACGATGCCCGCATCGGTGCAACCGAGGGTGTAGGCGGCTTCCACCAGGTCGCGGCGGGTATTGCCCACAGTCACCGCGATCATCAACACCAACTGGAAAAAACTGCCAATGAAAATCACCGACAGTTTTTGCGCCTCGCCAATGCCGGCCCACAAGATCAGCAGTGGAATGAAGGCGCTGGCCGGCAGGTACCGCGCAAATGACACAAAGGGCTCGAAGAAGGCCTCGATCGGCTTGTAAGCGCCCATCAACACCCCCAGCGGCAACGCAATTGCGGTCGTGATCAGGAAGCCGCCCAGCACGCGCCACACCGTCATGGCTATGTCCCAGCCAAAACCCATCTGGGTCAGCAGGGTCCAGCCAGACCGGACCATCGTGATCGGATCGGCCAGGAAGTTCTTCGGTACCAGACCGCCCAGCGTGACCGAAGCCCATACTGCCGTGAAAAGTACGAAGAAGGACACGCCCAGCACCAGGCGCATGCTCGGGTCAACCGGTTTGAGTGGCGTCATGGTGCGTTCTCCAGGCTGGTTATTTCAGGAACCGGGTGTCAGCCAGCTTGGACAAATCGGGCAGTGACTTGAGGATGCCGATCTCCAGCAGCAAGTCCGCGGCTTCCTTGCTGAACTGCGCGTGTTCGCCGGCAAAGAATTTCTGGTTCGCGGCGCGGTCCTGCCAGCGCAGATAGGCGGCACTCTTGGCGAAATCCTCACCCGGCTGTTTCACGTCCGCACCCATGATCTCGTAACTTTTCTTCGGGTCGGACTTGATCATGTCGAGCGCATCGAAGTACCCGTCGGCCAGCGCCTTGGCGGCCTTGGGATTCTCGGCCAGGAACTTGGGCGTGCAACCAAAGGTGTCCATCACCATCGGGTAGTCGAGCGTGGTGGCGATGATCTTGCCGGCCTCGGGCTTGGCGCGCACCGCCGACAGGTAGGGCTCGTAAGTCATGCCGGCGTCGAGTTCGGCGTTGCCGGCCACGAAGGCGTTGGCGGCGGCTTGCGGCGACAGGTTGACTACTTTCACATCCTTGATCGACAGGCCATTTTTCTTCAACATCCAGGCCAGCGTGAAATAGGTGGCGGTGCCGGGTGCATCCGCCGCCACGGTCTTGCCCTTCAGGTCGCTGATCTTGCCAATGGCGGGTTTGACCACCATGCCGTCAGCGCCGTAACTTTTGTCGAGCTGGAAGATCTGCGTGGTCGCCACGCCGGCCGCGTTCCAGCCGATCCAGGTCTCAACCGTAGTCGCGGCACACTGGGCGTCGCCAGACGCCAGCACCAGGTGGCGGTCTTTTTGCGGCACTTTCTTGATCGTCACGTCCAGGCCGTGTTTCTTGTAGATGCCAGCTTCCTTGGCCAGTGTCAGCGGCGCAAATCCGGTCCAGCCCGAGATGGCGATCACCACCTTGGTTTCCTGTGCCAGGGACATGCCGGCCGTCAGCGCCGCGGCGGCGAGTGTGATCAGGGGTTTTTTCATGGGGGTCTTCCTTTTGGTGGTTGGGTGGGGGCGGGGGCAGTTGATCAGTTGGTGATCAGTTGGTGATCAGTTGGGGTCAGAGCCCGATTTCGTAGGTTGGTTACGTTCCGGGTGGGATGGTCTTGAAATCGGGATCTGACCCCAAGGTCTCAGGACTGTGATCTGACCCCAAGGTCCAGAGTTGCGGCAAATCAGGCAGCGTGCGGAAAATGCGCGACAGCGAACCGTTACGCACCAGCGTCGTGGCGTGTTCGAAATCCGGCGCCAGAAAACGGTCCTGCGCCAGCGCCGGTATCTGCTGGCGCAGCAACGCGTGCGCCTGCTCCAGCGCGCTGGAGCTTTGCAACGGGCGCAGGAACTCAATACCCTGGGCGGCAGCCAGCAGTTCGATGCCCAGAATATGGGCGGTGTTGTCGATCATGGCCTGCAGGCGCCGCGCCGCGAAGGTGGCCATCGACACATGGTCTTCCTGGTTGGCGCTGGTAGGCAGGCTGTCCACACTGGCCGGGTGTGCCAGCGACTTGTTTTCGGACGCCAGCGCCGCGGCGGTTACGTGCGCAATCATGAAGCCGCTGTTCAAGCCGGCATCCGCGGTGAGGAACGGCGGCAGGCGCGACACACCGCTGTCGATCAGCATCGCAATACGGCGTTCGGCAATCGCACCGACTTCGGCAATCGCCAGCGCCATGCCGTCGGCCGCCAGCGCCACCGGTTCGGCGTGGAAGTTGCCACCGGAAATCATCGCACCGTCTTCTACAAAAACCAGCGGGTTGTCGGTCACCGCGTTGGCTTCGCGCACCAGCACCAGCGCGGCATGGCGCAACTGGTCCAGGCAGGCGCCCACCACCTGCGGCTGGCAGCGCAGGCTGTACGGGTCTTGCACCCGGTCGTCACCGTCGAGGTGCGAACGGCGGATT
>JANNGR010000126.1:0-4443 GCA_031403955.1 Betaproteobacteria bacterium | reverse complement strand
GCGGGAACCGCCCACCGGATGCTACTGGAACAACCGGTGAAAGGTCTGCAGTACAACATGGACGGCTACGTGCTGGATGCAGCGGTACATGAGATCGGGGTGGTGCAGGCCGTGATGTACCCGGGCACCGAGGCCTTCATGCGTTTTGACTACCCGTCCGGTTTGCCTTCGGAGGTGCACCACCGGGCGCTAGACATTGCGCGCAGATTTCTGGGCGCGATAGGTTTCACGCACGGTATGTTCAACATGGAGTTTTTCCATGACCCGTTGACTGGCAAGCTGACAGTGATTGAGTTCAATCCACGCATGGCGCCACAATTTTCCGATCTGTATCTGCGGGTCGAGGGCATTGACCTGCATCGCATGGCGCTGGAACTCGCCTGGGGAAGAGATCCGGGCCTGTTGCCTCGGGCACAGCCGGTGGCAGGTGCCGCCTCCAGCTTCGTTTACCGCATATTCGATCCACGTACTCCGGTGTGCATGCCTGGGGCTCACCAACGCACGGCTTTCGCGCGCGTTTTCCCGGATGGGCTGTTGCTTGAATTCCCCAAACCCCGCGGGTCGATGCGGCGTGATTTCAAGTGGCTGGGCAGTTACCGTTATGCCATCATCCATTTGGGGGCGGCGAACGAAATCGAACTGCGGCATCGCTGCGTGCAGGCCAGCGCGATTTTTGGCTGGCCCGCGCCGTACGCCGATGCCATTGTGGAACCAACGACAGCCACCACGCCTCTTACCGTAACCTCAGACTACTCACTGGAAACCGCACCATGAATCGAACTTTCTCACGCTTGCTTGCCCTTGCAATTGTTGTCGCCGGCCTGGCTGGCTGCAGCGCAATGACGGCACAAAACCCCTCGGGAACCTTACGCCCGGTGAACGCCGTGGCCGACGGCGGTGATACCGGGGTGATGCTAAAAGGTGCCGATGTGGTGGCCTATTTCACCGATGACAAATACGTCCAGGGATCGCCACAATTCAAGAGCAGTTACCAGGGCGTCACGTTTCGCTTTGCCAGCGCTGAACACAAGGCGTTATTTGACAAGGAGCCGGGCAAATACTTGCCACAGTATGGCGGTTATTGCGCCGACGGACTGGTCTACGGCATTCCATGGGGTGGTGACGCCGACACCTGGCGCATGGTCAACGGCAAGCTCTACATATTTGGTGGCGCCGGCTCGCGCGATGCCTGGTTGCTTGATGAACCCGGCAACCTGAAGTTGGCCGATCGGTACTGGAATGAAGAGGTCGCCGGCAGCAACAGCTTCTGGCAGCGCACCAAGCGCCTCATCTTTCGCGTTCCGCACTACAAGAGCGGCGAGCAGCTCGCCAAAGCGGTGGCCGAAGCCAAAGCCAAGAAGCCCTGACGACCTGATATCCAGACGTTACTGCGGATAGCCCAACGCGGGCTGGCTGAAACCTTCAGCCGCGCGCCAGCCAGGCGGTTTGTCAAACAGGTTTTTCATCATGCCGCCGGTGTCGTAGACCGGCCAGGTCATGTTGGGGTCTTTCTGCTTCCACTCCTGCACGATTTGCGCGCCGGTCTTGTAGTGCTCAACCTTGTTTGCATATCGCATCAGCGATTGGCCGCGCCAACCGTTGGCCCGCATTTCAGGCCACAATCGATCAGCATGTTCGACGTTCCATTGAGGATCAAGTTGCCAGGCCTTCTTGCCCAACACATCTCCAAAAATGAACAGGCGGCCTTGATAAATCTCCCATGCACTTGGGTCGCTGCCCAGCTTGATGGCATAAGCCGCACCACTTGAACAAAACCCACCGTATTGGGGCTCATAGCGCCAGGGGCTGCTGTTGAATAGCGCCTTGCTTTCGGCGTTCGCGAAATAGTAGGTTCGGTCGGACATGCTGACCTTGAAATCGGGCTTGCCACGCACCGGCTCGCCCTTGGTGAAATATGCGGTTGGATCGTGTCCGAGCAGCATGACCGGTTCGCCCTGGCTGTTGGGAACTGTGGCATAAGGCGTGCCGCAGCCAGTCAACCAGCTCGCCAACGCGACCAAGAAAAAGTAACGAAAAAACTTCACGGCATACCTCCAGACAGTGGTGCTGCCATGGTACACCGGGCGGCAGAGCGTGAATTCAAACCAGCCCAGCCTTGCGCAGCCCTTCGAAATACGGCCTTTTTACCTCTGGATCAATGCCGATAAACAAGCGATCGTAAAAGAGTTCGGAGAAATCCGGCCGCAGGTCCAGCAATTTGGCGAGGGCGGCCTGCGCTTTGTCGGTCTTGCCCAGATTGCCCAGAATCGAAGCCCAGTTTGCATAGACCCAAAAAGTCGCGGTCTGGTGCCGGGTCGCGGCCCGCGCCAACGGCTCAGCCTCTTCATACCGGCCCAATGCCGCCAACGTGGTCGCGTGCATGGTCTGAATGCCCCAAATCAGAGGGCCAATAGGATTGAGCCGCGCGGCCGCTTCAAACCCGGTCAGCGCCTGCCGCGGCCGACCGTTTAGGAACAATACCGAGGCCAGCGTGTAATGGGCCAACGAGAAACTCGGATTGAGCATCACCGCCGTTTCGAGCTCGGCCACCGCAGCTGCGTAGTCACCGTTGCTGGCGAGCACGCGCCCGAGCGTCAGATGGGCTATGGCGTCCTTCTCGTCAATGGCCAGCGCTCGCAACGCCCCGTCGCGGGCCAGCTCCAGCGCCTGCCTGGGCTCTTCAAACGCCTGATGCGATCCAGTAAAGTGGCTATAGGCCAGGAACGACCGCGCCGCGGCAAAGTGCGGATCCAGGCCGATGGCTTCCGCGAACAGGCGCTGGGCTTCGGCGCTGGACTCCTTGCTGTATTGCCAGTAATGCCACAGACCCCGCTGGTACAAGTCCCACGCGTCCAGGTTGTCCAGGGGTTTTCGGCGCGCGCGCTCTTGTTCCGCCTTGGACAGCTCGGGCTCAATGGACCCGGCGATGGTCACCGCGATCTCGTCCTGCAACTGGAAAATATCCGCCAGATCGCGGTCGTAACGCTCCGCCCACACATGTTTGCCATTGCCGGCATCAAGCAATTGCGCCGAGATCCGGATCCGGTTGCCGCTCTTGCGCACACTGCCTTCGACCACATGGCGCACACCCAGATCCCGACCGACTTGCCGCACGTCCGATTGGCGCGCCTTGTAGGAAAAAGATGAATTGCGGGCAATCACCATCAGCCAGCGGTAACGCGACAAGGCGGTCAGCAGGTCCTCGGCGATACCGTCAGCAAAATATTCCTGGTCGGGGTCATTGCTGAGATTGTGGAACGGCAGCACGGCGATGGAAGGTTTTTCCGGGAATGGCGCGATGATGCGGTCCAGCACGCTGTTGAGCGCTTCGCGCTCCGCGCTCACCCACCGGTAAGCATGCACCGGATGGGCGATGTTCTTGACCCGTTGCTCACCCTGGTCGTCGAACGTGGCATCAACCTTGCCCCGTACCGCGCCTTGCACGACATCTGAAACCGTGATGCCACCAGGCTCAGCCAGCGCCTCCAGCCGCGACGCAATATTGACACCATCACCAAAAACCGTGCCATCGGATTTTTCCATCACATCGCCCAGATGTACGCCGATGCGAAACCGCATCTGGCGGTCCTCGGGAACCCCCCGGGCGCTGGCGTTGAGTGCCTTTTGCACCTCGTGCGCGGCCGCGACGGCGCCGATGGCGGTGTCAAACACCGCAAACACCGAATCGCCGACCATGTCCATCACGCGGCCCTGGTGGGCTTCGATCTGGGTCCGGAATACCGAACGCGCCGCATCGAGCGCGGCCATGGTGGACTGCTCGTCGTCCTGCATCAGGCGCGAGAAGCCAGTGGCGTCGGCGGCCAGAATTGCCGCCAGTCGCTGTTTGACGCTGCCGTCTTTCATGAAAGCCTGCTACCGGGGCCAAACTGGCTGAAATCGGATGGAAATTGGAACACCCGATCATGATAGGAGAATGCGCACCACATGGCAAAGCAAACCCATCAGACGCCGCCAACTCGGTAGCTGGCGCGTCCACCGGTACCTGGATCCTGAGCAACCGCAAAAATATGCACAATCGGAATGCCTCGGCTGATTGGCCTTTTGTCACCAGGAAAGAAGCATGAAACACATCGGATTCATCGGCGCCTCAGGTCTCATGGGACACGGGATTGCCAGGAACCTGCTTGCCAAGGGTTTTGCAGTCTCGCTTACGGTGCACCGCAACCGGGAAAGGCTGGCCGATTTGCTCGCCGCGGGCGCGGTCGAGGCGCCATCGCCGGCAGCACTGGGAAGCTGCGACGCTGTCATCCTCTGCGTGACCGGAACGCCACAAGTAGAGGCCTGCCTGATGGGCGAAAACGGCGTTCTATCAGGTGCCAGACCGGGCCTGGTGATCATCGATACGTCCACCAGCGAACCTGAATCGACCCAACAACTTGGCCTCCAGTGTGCCCAACGCGGTGTCACGCTGGTGGACGCGCC
>JANNGR010000125.1:0-6207 GCA_031403955.1 Betaproteobacteria bacterium | reverse complement strand
CCTTGGTAGGCGCAAGCTGCGGCCCGCGACCACGCTTGAGCACTGGCGCACCCAGCATGGCTTCGGTCCATGCTGGATTGTCAGGGTCGTTGGCTGTTTCAGCCGCACCGCTGGGCAATGCCGCAGTGTTGCCGATGAGTTGGATGTACTGCCGCATGATGGGCGCCGACGGCCTGCAGGCCGCCACCGAGACCGCAATCCTGAGCGCCAACTACATCAGTTGGACCGCTTTATCGACGCCGTGATCGCCATCCGCGAGGAAATAAGCCAGGTGGAGCGCGGGGAATGGCCGCAGGACAATAACCCGCTCAAACACGCGCCACATACCGCCGCATCCGTCATGGGCGCGGAGTGGAACCGACCTTATTCGCGCGAGATTGGCGTGTTCTCGCTGGCGTCCTAGAAGCACGGCAAATACTGGACACCGATCGGGCGCGTCGACAACGTGTATGGCGACCGCAATTTGTTTTGCAGTTGTGTGCCGGTGAGCGACTACGCCTGACGGCTGTAAAGGCTGGTTATTCCAGCACCAGCACCAGGCGCATGCCCAACGCCGCTGCCGCGCGATCAAGCGTTTTCAACGAAGGCCAATGCGTCGGGTCTTCGAGTCGCTTGGCGGCCGGCCACGACGTCTCGAGCATACGGGCAAGGTCCGACAAGCTGCGCTCGCCGCGCGCAAGACGGAGCAGCATCGCCGCCTGCGTTTTGGCATCCGGCGCGATGTAGTACGCACCCTTGACCTTCCGGCTTGGGGCGGGAACGTCCTTCGCCTCATCCAGGCGCCACGCCAGCATGGCCGACAGAACCTCACCTGCATTGAAAAGCGCCTCCTCCTTCGTTTGGCCCTCGGTGAAGGTGTCCGGCAAGTCAACGAACCGGACGAGAAAACTCCCATCGTTTTGCGATTCAACGGTGGCTGGGTAGCGAATTTCCATGGTTTGCCTCACTTGAGATTGACGCCCGACTGCCTTTGAATGGCGGAGAGCAAACCGGCACCAATGTTGCGAGTGCCGTGAACCGGGACTGGAACCGCCTGACCGCCCTTGGTCATGATGCGGTGACTACCGTGAACGCGATCAAGCTTCCAGCCCGCAGCTTTCAGCCTCGCAATGACTTCCTTGCCCGTCATGTGCTCAATGATAGACCACAAATGATCTATCTGCAAAAGCGGGCTGACGATCCCGCAGCCTGTCTTGCTGCGCGCCGATGACGCCAAGAACTACCGGGTGTCTGGAAGCCGCTGTGTTTGTAGGCCAGCATCTCTTTGGCATCACAACGCTCAAGCAGGCCCCGACCCGCAAAGGCGCGCAGTATGCGCCTGCGCAAATCACGCCGCCTTGACGGCCAAGGCCTACACCCCCGCGCAGGCCCTGGCTGCCGGACTATTTGACGAGATCGTGCCGGCCGATGCGCTGGCCCGGGCAGGGCCAAGCATCGGACTCGGCCACACTTGGCAGGTCAGTAAACTGGGAGTTTCACCGGCGCGGCCAAATGTCGTCTCCTGTCATGGGTCGAATTTCGGTATGGCGCGCAGCATGAACTCGTCAAATAGCGGCACGGTAAACGCCATGTCGCCATGTGACGGGCTGTAAACCATACCCTTCTTGATCAGGCTGGCGCGCATCGGCCCCAGCGTGGTGATCTTCATGCCCAGCTTGTCGGCAATGTCGCCGGTGCGGTACGGCCCCGCGCCCAATTCGGCCATGGCACGCAGATACATCCGCTCCTTGGGCGTGAGGCGCCCAAACCGCACACGAAAAAAGTTCTCATCCAGTCGCCTGGAAACCAGCTCCGTGGTATCTCGTACCACCTTCAGGCTGATGGGCGAAGCTGCAGCGTGATTCCATGCCTGGTAACCCCACTCTTGCAGAAAGTAGGGGTACCCCTTTGTCAACCGGAAGATCTCACGCAGCGCTGAAGGCTGAAACGATTCACCGACGTCTTGGACCGGGTCCTGCAAGGCTTTGATCGCGTCTGCCTTTGGAAGCGGGCCGATATCCGGGAAACTGAACAGCCGCTCGGCATAAGACTTTGACTCCCCCGCCAAGCCAGGCAGGATCGGCAAACCCGCGGCCACCAGTACCAACGGTAGCTGGCGCTGCTGCATCTTGTGCATGGCCATGATCAGCGCACTCAGTTCCGTGGAACTGAAGTACTGGATCTCGTCGATAAGAACCGCCACCGCCACACCGCGCTCCTGCGCCGCTTCTCCCACTGCCACAAAGAGGCTGGGGAGGTCAACTTCCAGGTCACCGCTGTCAGCGGCGCCAACCTCGGGCTCAATATCCAGCCCGATATCAACATCGCCAACCTTGACCCTGATCGCGCCGATGAAACTTTTGAGCACCGCGAGACCGCGCCGCGCCTTGTTACCAGCGCCGGCAATACGGTCCAGATCAAACAGCAGCCGCCGCAAGTGGGGTGCAAGCAATTCCGGCAGTGGCTTCCCCTCGTGCGCCTCGACCAGAATGGTGCGATAACCGGCACCTTGGGCCATGCGGTCAATTTCATTGAGAAGAACCGTCTTGCCTACGCCCCGCAAACCAGTGAGCAGCAGGCTCTTCTCGGGACGCTTGGCCAGAACACGCCCCAACAACACGCGGGCTTGCTCCAGAACGCCGTCGCGGCCTGCAAGCTCAGGCGGAGGAGACCCTGCGCCGGGGGAGAAGGGATTCTCTATTGGGTCCATGACAGCGTCGTTTATACCAACTTATTGCCATGTATAAGACATGCTCTTTATAAATACCAATAAATTGCTATAAACGCAATGACTCGGGCGAGACGCGGGCCTGCAGCCGCAGCTGCCGGAGGTCTTCAAGGCCATGCAGGCCGATTACGCGGCTTATGCCAAGGCCAATGGCGTGTTGCCGATGCCCGACGGTCATGACCCGCAGCAACAGGTGCTGATCAATTCGCTCGTGAACGTATATGTGCCGAGATACAGGAACACCGCGTTGACCCTGGTTGCCGGCTTGATCGTGCTGGCGGCCAGCGTCGTGGTCCGCGGGCGCAGGCGCAAGGCATCAAGGCCCGAATTCTCTTTCTCGCCAGCACCGTGCTTGCCCTGCTCGCCGGTGCTGCCTACCTGTTCCGCTCGCCGCTGAGTCTGGCCGTGGCGCAAAAAGTGGTGACCGAGCAGCTGGCTGCCGACCCGATGGCAGGACTTCCCGACGGACTGCACCTGGGCCTGTGCGGCGCTGGCTCGCCCTTTCCCGATGACCAGCGCTCCGGCTCATGCAGCGTGGTGGTGGCCGGCAAGCGCCTGTTCGTATTCGATGCCGGCAACGCCAGCGCTCGCAATATCACAAAGATGGGTTTCAACCACGGCCGCATCGAAGCGATATTTTTGACCCACTTCCACTCCGACCATATCGACGGTCTGGGTGAACTGATGTTGCAGCGCTGGGTATCGGCAGCCAATACGGCACCGGTGCCGGTGCACGGACCTCCTGGTGTTGAGACCGTGGTGGCCGGATTCATGCAGGCTTATGGCCAGGACCGGCAGTACCGCGTGGCGCACCATGGCGAAGCCACCGTTCCCGCCGGCAGCTTTGGCGGCAACGCCATGCCGTTCACGCCGGGCCCGGACGGACGCCTGGTGGTCCTCAAGGACGCCGACCTCGAGATAACCGCGTTCCTGGTTGAGCACCAGCCGGTTCACCCGGCGGTGGGTTACCGCGTCGCCTACAAGGGCCGCGGCATGGTCCTGAGCGGCGACACCAGGAAGTCCGCCGCGGTGCAGCGCGAAGCCTCCAATGTCGATCTGCTGGTGCATGAAGCGCTGTCCGCGCCGCTGGTGGGTATCTTGAAGCAAGGCGCCATCCAGGCCGGGCGCCCCAACTTGACGAAGATATTCGACGACATACTGGACTACCACAGCTCGCCCGAACAGGCGGCGCAAATCGCGCGCGATGCCAAGGTGCGTTACCTGCTGCTCAACCATATCGCGCCACCGCTGCCGCTACCCGGCATGGAGAAGGCTTTCCTGGGCCGCGCACCGGACATCTATAGTGGCCCGATCCGCGTTGGCGCGGACGCTGACTGGCTGAGTTTGCCGGCCGGCTCCACCGGCGTAACGCTGAGCCGGCGCTTCTGATGCGCGGCCAGCAACCGCCCGCACAGCCAGAAAATATTGCCCGCCATGCCACAACTACCCGTCGTAACCAAAGTGCTGCGCACACCCGAGGCGCGTTTTACCAGCCTGCCCGATTTTCCGTGGGCACCCCACTACACCGAAGTGAAGGGCCGCGTGATGCGCCCACCGTGCTGCTGATGCACGGCGAGCCGACCTGGTCGTTCCTGTACCGCAAGATGATCCCGGTGCTGCTTGACGCGGGCTTGCGGGCCATCGCGCCCGACCTGGTGGGTTTTGGCCGCTCCGACAAACCGGCGCGCACGGCCGACTATTCATACCTGAACCAGGTGTTGTGGATGAACGCCTGGATGCAGGCCAACGACCTGCGCAACCTGACGCTGTTCTGCCAGGACTGGGGCTAGCTGATCGGCTTGCGCATGGTGGCCGAGGCGCCGCACCGGTTCCAACGTATCGTGCTGGCCAACGGTGGCCTTCCCACCGGTATGACCCAGCTCCCGCGCGCATTCAAGATCTGGCGCGCCTTCGCGCGTTACAGCCCGTGGTTTCCGATCGGGCGCATCGTCAGGGCCGGTTGTGTGGGTGGCTTGAGCCCGCGCGAGGTAGCTGCCTACGACGCGCCTTTTCCGGCGCGCCAATACCGTATCGCCGCGCGTCTGTTCCCGGGCTTCGTGCCGAGCGGCCCGCAGGACCCGCAACGCGCCGACAACGAACGCGCCTGGGAGCTGTTCAAGCGTTGGGAGAAACCGTTCCTGACGCTGTTCAGCAACCGCGACCCGGTGACACGCGGCGGCCACAGGATCTGGCAAAAGCTGGTGCCAGGCGCGCAGGGCCAGCCGCTTGCCGTGGTACGCGACGCAAGGCATTTCCTGCAGGAAGACAAAGGCCCCGAGGTGGCTCGGGCGATGGTGACATTCATCAACGCAACGCCGGCCGCGGCCGTGCATCCCGGTTCGTAGCTGGCTGTTGGAAGAAGCCCCGGTCGATCGCGGTTCGATCAACCATGCAAGGCGCGGGACCCGACGGGTGGCAAGCTGAGTGGCTGGTGCAGGGGAACAGGCTGGGCTCCGGCAGCGACCGAAGGTTCATGGGCCGATCTTCAGACTTCGCCGCCATCCACCAGGAGCAGCTTTCAGGGACCGAAATTTCTTATCGTTGGGGTGCCACCAAATGGAGCTTCGTGACGGGCTCCTTGGTGCCCTTTGGAGTCGTACACGATTTCGTTCGGAATACCCGCAGTGTTTGCGGTCATTCAACAAACTCCCCCAATTCGGGGGATGCCACCGGCTGAGAACTGGCACCTAAAATGAACCAATCGTGGCTGCCGGGTTTCGCGGAATTTTTATGTCAGCATGAAAATAGGGAAGATCGACCGAAAGCCAGTCTGCAAGCCATGTGCACGGGATTCTCATGACCAGATTCATCAGCGGCGGCCAGATTAATTCGCGGGGTTTGCGATGGACATTGCGTTGGGCGGCAACCCGACGGCCAAGGGCCGACACCGGCCACGAGCGGTGGCGCGGTGGATCACCCTGCAAGGCGTACTATTGTCGGACGTCATTTGTCGATGAGGTGATTCTGTGATCGACCGGCGAACATTCATCGGCACACTCGCTGGCGGCCTTGGTGCCCTGCCGTTCGTCGTCGATGCACAGCAGCCACGGAAAACGCCACGAGTAGGATGGTTGTCTTCAAGCGCGGCAGCGATGAATGAGTCTTTCCTTGATGCGTACCGGCAAGCGATGCGTGAACTCGGCTACATTGAGGGCCGCACGGTCATTACGGAATACCGATCCCCAGATGGCAGGGTCGATAGCCTCGCAGATCTCGCAACCGAGTTGGTGAACGTTCCGGTCGATGTGATCGTCACGTCGGGCACTCCGGCGAGTCTCGCCGCCAAGCACGCGACGCAGACGATTCCCATCGTGTTTGCAGCCAGCGCTGATCCCGTTGGTGCGGGGGTCATCGTCAGTCTTGCGCGACCAGGCGGAAACGTTACTGGCCTGTCGCTCATGTCGTCGGACCTCAGCGGGAAGCGAATGGAATTACTGCATGAGGCTCTCCCGCGGGTCTCTCGGACCACCATTCTGTGGGACATATCGAATCCTGGGATG
>JANNGR010000124.1:0-29773 GCA_031403955.1 Betaproteobacteria bacterium | reverse complement strand
CGGCCAGTCGATCATGGGTCCGGGCAATTTCGTCAAGGACCCGATATCGGCCATCAGCTTCGGCATGGCGCTGATGTTCGGCACCGCCGGCCTGCCGCACATCCTGATGCGTTTCTTCACCGTGCCGAGTGCGAAGGCAGCACGCACGTCGGTGATGTGGGCCACCGGCTGGATCGGCTACTTCTACCCTTCATCATCGGCTTCGGCGCCATCACCTTCGTGCTCACCAACCCCGACTTTCTCGACCCCAAGGGCGGCCTGCTCGGCGGCGGAAACATGGCGGCCATTCACCTGTCCAACGCGGTCGGCGGCAACATCTTCCTCGGCTTCATCTCGGCGGTGGCCTTCGCAACCATCCTGGCGGTGGTGGCGGGCCTGACCTTGTCGGGCGCCTCGGCGGTGTCGCACGACATCTACGCGACGGTGATCAAGGACGGCAACGCCGACAGCGCTTCGGAGCTGAAGGTGTCGCGATTGACCACGGTGGCGCTGGGCGTCCTGGCGGTCTTGTTGGGTATCGTGTTCGAGAAGCAGAACATCGCGTTCATGGTCTCATTGGCCTTCGCGATCGCGGCCTCGGCCAACTTCCCGGTGCTGTTCATGTCGGTGCTCTGGAAAGACTGCACCACCCGTGGCGCAGTGATCGGCGGCTTCCTCGGCTTGATCTCGTCGGTGGCGCTGACGGTCGTGTCGCCGTCGGTCTGGGAAGTGACACTGGGCAACCCCAAGGGCTCTGCGTTATTCCCGTACACCTCACCAGCGCTGTTCTCGATGACTATTGCCTTCGTCGGCATCTGGCTGTTCTCGATCCTGGACAACAGCGCGCGGGCGAAGATCGACCGCGATGGTTTCCTGGCGCAGCAGGTGCGCTCTGAAACCGGCATCGGCGCCTCGGGGGCCTCGGGTCACTGACCGGGAGTAACAATTAGCGCACGACGGCCCGCCCGGCGTGCCGCTGTGCGATAAGCTAAAAGGGCTGTGGACGAAATTGTCCGCAGCCCTTTTTTGCCTCACGCCGCCGTGCCACACGACTTCCGATTCGATACCGCGCCGTTCGACTGCCTGACGCCGGCGCAACGAGCCCGGGTGCAGGAAGTTGCCAGCCTGGTCGAATTTGCCCATGGGGCGGTGATTCTCACCCCGGAGGTGGAAGCCGAATTTGTCTACCGGCTGTTGCAAGGGCACGTGCAACTGGTGGAAGACGGTGATACGGTCGCGGTTTACGGCCCGCATGAACTTTTTGCCACGCGCGCAGTGATGGCGGCTCGCAGCAGCGGAACCATGCTGGCCATGGACGCGGTACAGGCCTGGCGGATTCCCAAAGCCACCATCCAGGACCTGATCCGTGCCAACGCCATGTTCAGCGCGGCGTTGTTTGCCGACCTGTCCGAGCGCCTGTCGGCAACCGCGCACGGTGGCAAGGACCGCGAATTCCTGTCGTTGATGATGGTGCGCATTGCCGACGCCTTCATCCGCAAGCCGCATTTCGTCGACGGCCGACTCGACATAGTTTCCGTCTGCCGGCAGCTTTCCGAGCAGGGACTGACCAACACCCTGGTGCGCGACAGCGAAAGAGGGCGCGAGCGCATCGGCATGTTCACCACCACCGACTTGCGCGACGCGTTGCTGCAACCGGTCCCGCCGCACCAGTTGGCCGTCGCCAAAGTTGCGCAGTTCAACCTGGTCACGATTGCCAGCGACGCGGCGTTGTACGACGCGCTGCTGGTGATGATCCGGCACCGGGTCCACCGCGTTCTGGTGCAGGACGGTGACGCGGTGCTCGGCGTGTTGAGCCAGCTCGATCTGATGGGTTTTGTATCCAACCATTCCCATCTGATTGCGTTACAGGTGGAGCAGGCCGGCTCGATAGCCGAACTGCGGGCGGCCGCGTTGCAGATGGATGGCCTGATTGCGCTGCTACACAGCGGTGGCGCCAGGATCGAGGTGATTGCCGCGCTGGTGAGCGAACTCAACAGCCAGATTTTCGCGCGCCTGTGGTCGTTTTTGGCTCCGGCCGATCTGGTGGCCAACAGTTGCCTGATCGTGATGGGCAGCGAAGGCCGGGGCGAACAGATACTCAAGACCGACCAGGACAATGCCCTGTTGCTGCGCGACGGTTACGACTGTGCGCAACTGGAGCAGATTTCAATCCGCTTCAACCAGGCGTTGTTGGAATTTGGTTATCCAAGCTGTCCCGGCAACATCATGCTGACCAACCCGATGTGGCGCCAACCGTTGGCTGAATTCAAGGACACGTTGCGGCAGTGGCTGTATGGCGACGCCGTGGACGCGTCCATGCAACTGGCGATTTTCATGGATGCCAGGTCGGTGGCAGGCGACGCCGGCTTGCTGCAACAGGCCACCACCTATCTGCATGGCATTGCCACCGCGAGCGACGCGTCGTTGGCCCGATTTGTCGCGGCCATCGACCAGTTCAGCGAGCCTGGCGGTTGGTGGGCGCGGCTGCATGTGTTGCGGGAGCGCGAAGAGCCGGCCTTTGATCTGAAAAAGCTGGGAACTTTCCCGATCGTGCACGGCATACGTGCGTTGGCGCTGGAGCACCGCCTGGTCGAGGTCAATACCAGCAAACGCATCCGCATCCTGGTCAGCCAGAACCACCTGGCCGCGGACCTGGCGCGCGACCTGGTGGATGCGCTGCATTTCCTGATGGGGCTCAAACTCAAACACAACCTGAGCCAGCGCCAGTTGCAACAGCCAGTCGACAACCTGGTGCGCTGGTCGCAGTTTGGCACGCTGGAGCGAGACCTGGTGAAGGACTCGTTAGCCATCATCAAACGTTTCAAGCGACACTTGCGTCAGCATTTCAAACTCGACGCGTTATGAGTATCGGCAAATCCGTGCGCAACCGGTCCACATCGGATAGAACGGCAACCCGGCAGACAACGGCATGCTGAAAGGACTTGGTTCACAAAGGCTGCTGGCGCTGTTTTTCGCCGGCGCGATGGTGTTGAACTTCCCGTTGCTGGCGCTGTGGAACCTGGACACCACCTGGTTCGGGCTGCCGCTGTTTCCGGTTGCGCTTTTCACGCTGTGGGGCCTGCTGATCGCGACGCTGGCCTGGCTGCTCGAGCACGCCGACGACTGAGCCCTAGCATGTTGTCCGCGCCTCTGGTAGTTGGAGCCTCGTTCGCATACCTGTTGCTGCTGTTTGCGGTGGCAAGCTTCGGCGACCGGCGCGCCATCCAGGGTCGCTCGGTGATAGGCAATGCCTGGGTTTACGCATTGTCGATAGCGGTCTATTGCACCGCCTGGACCTACTTTGGCAGCGTCGGGCGCGCCGCCAGCGCTGGCGTCTGGTTTCTGCCAATTTATCTCGGTCCGACGCTGGCGATGGTGCTGGCCTGGAGCGTGGTGCGCAAGATGATCCGGATCGCCAAGAGTTACCGCATCACGTCGATTGCGGACTTTATTGGCAGCCGGTATGGCAAGAGCCCGCTACTGGCGGGTCTGGTAACGCTGATCACGGTAATCGGAATCGTCCCGTACATTGCCCTGCAACTCAAGGCGGTGTCGGTCGGATACGCGGTGTTGACGACACCATTGGGTCAGTCCCTGGAGCGCCAAACCCGTTGGTGGAGCGACAGCACGCTGTTTTTTGCGATCGCGTTGGCCGGTTTTACCGTGGTTTTCGGGGCCAGGCGGCTGGACGCATCGGAGCGTCACGAAGGCATGGTGGCGGCGATCGCATTTGAGTCGGTAGTCAAGCTGCTAGCGTTCATGGCCGTCGGTCTGTTTGTCAGTTATGGCCTGTTCGATGGCATGACAGACATTTACGCCCGCGCCCGTGGCATGCCCGCGTTGGCCAGCATACTGGGCAGCGATCCGGCGTTCGCCTATGGGCAATGGTTTTCGCTGACCCTGCTGGCTATGTTGTCGGTAATTTTCCTGCCGCGCCAGTTTCAGGTGATGGTGGTCGAAAACGTGCACGAACACCACCTGCGCCGGGCCGCCTGGGTGTTTCCCTGTTACCTGTTGTTGATCAACCTGTTTGTGCTGCCGATTGCGCTGGGCGGGCTGCTGCTGTTCGGGCCGGGCAAGATGGACCCGGAAGCGTTTGTCTTGTCACTGCCGCTGGCCCATGGGCAGCCAATGCTGGCCTTGCTGGCTTTCATCGGCGGGCTGTCAGCCGCCACCGGTATGGTCATCGTTGAGGCCATCGCCGTGTCTGGCATGGTGTGCAACGACCTCGTCATGCCCCTGCTGCTGCGCACCAGGCGCTTCGGCGCGCGCTCAGGTGGCGACCTGACCCGGCTGCTGCTGGGCATCCGGCGCACGGCCATTTTCGCCATCCTGCTGTTGGGTTATACCTATTTTCATCTGGCCGGAGAGGCTTATGCGCTGGTCAGCATCGGCCTGATCAGTTTTGCCGCCGTGGCCCAATTTGCGCCGGCCATGCTGGGCGGCATGTACTGGCGCGGTGGCACGCGCCAGGGCGCCCAGACCGGCTTACTGCTTGGTTTTGCGTTATGGACCTATACCTTGATGCTGCCCTCGATTGCCAAGTCCGGCTGGCTCGGGACCGGTTTTCTGCACCAGGGGCCGTGGGGCATAACCTGGCTAAAGCCAGAGCAGTTGCTTGGCTTGACAGGGCTTGACAACCTGACCCATTCGCTGTTCTGGAGCCTCTGCGCCAATCTAGGCGCCTATGTGGCGGTGTCGCTTTGGCGCGGCCCGTCCGCCGCGGAGGCCAGTCAGGCCCTGCTGTTCGTGGACGTGTTCCAACGCACCAGAACGACCGAGCCGATTTTCTGGCGCGGCCGCGCGCGGGTGCAGGACTTGTTGGCGCTGGTCGGACGTTTCACCGGTGCCGATAACGCAGCGCGGCTGTTCCAAGACTACGCGCATCGGGTTGGCGCCACCCAAGTTGACCAGATCAAACCTGACGCGCAATTGGTGCAGTATGTGGAAACCCAGTTGGCAGGCTCCATTGGCACCGCCTCGGCCCGCGTCATGGTGGCATCGGTAGCGGAAGAAGAAGCCCTGGCGCTGGACGATGTACTGCAAATCCTGGACGAAGCATCGCAACTGCGCGCCCACTCGATCGAACTGGAAGAAAAGTCGCTTTCCCTGGAACGTGCCACGGCGGAGTTACGTACCGCCAACGAACAACTCAAGAGCCTGGACCGGCTAAAGGACGACTTCATGTCGTCCGTCACCCATGAACTGCGCACGCCCCTGACATCGATTCGCGCGCTGGCCGAACTGATGGCCGACGATGCGGACATGCCGACGCCGCAGCGACAGCAATTCCTGGGCATCATCGTGCTGGAGACTGAGCGCCTGAGCCGGCTCGTCAACCAGGTGCTGGACATGGCCAAGATTGAATCGGGGCACGCGCAGTGGCACAACACCGACGTTGACATCGGCAGTTTGCTCACCCAGGCGGTGCAGACCACGGCCGAGATGTTCCGCGAACGCGGAGCCAGTGTTCAATTGACAATGCCCGAGCAGCCGGTGGTGGTGAAAGCCGACCCGGACCGATTGATGCAGGTAATGCTTAACCTGTTGTCCAACGCGGCCAAATTCGTACCGAAACACGATGGGCGGGTCGAAGTCGCTTTGACGACCAGCGACAGTGGGCTGACGGTATCGGTACATGACAACGGGTCAGGCGTGCCGCCGGCCCAGGAGGCGCTGATTTTCGAAAAATTCCGCCAGGGCGGCGATGCAGCCAACCGTCCACAGGGGACCGGCTTGGGATTGCCGATCAGCCGCCAGATCGTGGAACATTTCGGTGGCCGGATGTGGATCGAAGCCGGGTCGAAACAAGGCGCCTGTTTTGTTTTCCAGCTACCCTGGAATACGATGCAGCAAGACCCAACCGTGGCACCCGCCGCATGACACCCAGGAGCATGACATGGCGCACAAGATCCTGATTGCCGATGATGAGCCCAATATCCTGCTTTCGCTGGAATACCTGATGAAACGCGAAGGCTTCGACGTGACAGTCGCCCGCGACGGCCAGGAAGCGATCGACGCGATTGTGAGCGGGCACCCGGACCTGGTGCTGCTGGACGTGATGATGCCCAAAAAGTCCGGTCTGGAGGTTTGCCAGGAAGTACGCGCCAACGCTGATTTGCAGGACATTTTGATCCTGATGCTGACCGCCAAAGGACGTGACACCGACATAGCCAAGGGCACGGCCATGGGCGCCAACGCCTATGTAACCAAACCGTTCTCCACCAAGGAACTGGTGCTAAAAGTGCGCGCCATGCTGGAATCCGGGCCGTGCAGCTAAAACGGCGCCGGCTGTTGGTGGCGCTGGCGCCCGGCCTGGCGCTTGGCATCTGGATGGCGCTTATTGCGGCCATTGTATGGGCCTCCCTGTCGGAATCCGAACGTGTCTCGCTGCGCCTCGTGCTGGAGTCGCGATTGGCATTGCTGCTGATGGCCTGGCTGGCTGCCAGCGTGTTGCTGGCGCTGTTGGCGCAGCGGCTGTTCCGCGACCATGTTCAGGCCCTGGCGCAGCTGGAAGAAGCGGCCCAGATCGTGTTGGCCGGGCCGTCGCCGCGCGAATTGGTGGGCGCCGGCAGCACGGAGTCACGCGCATTGGCACGCGTCATCAACGCGCTGGCGGCGCAACGCTGGCAACTGCAGACCGACATCGAGCGCAAGGTGATGGAGGCCAGCAATGGCATCGACCAGGAGCGACGCCGGTTGGCCGCGCTGATGGCCGAATTGACTAGCAGCGTGGTGGTCTGCAATCTGGATGGCCGCGTCCTGTTGTACAACAACCGGGCCCGGGCACAATTTCGCGTCCTGTCGGATTTACCCGGATTGGCCGATAACGCAGGCACGCTGGGGCTCGGGCGCTCCATTTATTCGGTGTTTGAGCGCAAGCTGGTCGACCACGCGCTAGAAACCATCCGGCAGCGGCTGGAGCGCGGCTCCGAGAACCCCTCGGCCCAATTTGTCACCTCGACGCGCTCGGGCCAACTACTGCGGGTCCAGATGGCAGCGGTACTGGAACCACCGGCGGCGCTTGCCGGCGTTCAAGCCGCCGCCAGTGGCCCGATCGTGGGTGGCTTTGTGTTGATGCTGGACAACATCACCCGCGACTTCGAACAGGAGTCGTTGCGCGACCAGTTATTACACGGCATGACTGAAGGCAGTCGCGGATCACTCGCCAATTTGCAGGCCGCGGTGGAAATGCTCGATTACCCTGACCTGGACCCCGCCATGCGGGAGCGTTTCCAGGCCGTGATACGTGAAGAATCCGCGGCCTTGAGCCAGCGCGTCAATACGCTGGCGCAAGCGGCATCCAGTGGCCTGAAAACACGCTGGCCAATGGAAGACATGCTGGGCTCCGATCTGCTGTCGGCCATCGCCCGGCGCATCGAAGGCGTTGGCGGCTTGCAGGTCGGCGCCAGCGGCGTGGACGAATCGCTGTGGCTCAAAGTGGACAGTTTCTCGTTGATGCAGGCACTGGCCTACCTGGCGGTTCGACTAGCGGACGAATTCCAGGTCCGCCGGGTTGAATTGCGGCTGGCCAGGGCCGGCGATCGGGCGCACCTCGATCTGGTCTGGAGCGGCCAGGCGATGAGCACCGAGACCGTGATGGGCTGGGAACTGGATCCGATACGCGTCGGCACCGAGACCACGCCGTTGACCGTGCGCGACGTGGTGGAGCGCCATGGTGGCGCGTTCTGGTTTGAACGCGAGCGGGTGCGCCATGAAGCGCTTTTTCGCTTCCTGCTGCCGCTGGCGGCGGCGGTGCAGATACCTGCGCCGCTTAGCCGGGAGCGCCTCGACAGCCGTCCGGAATATTATGATTTTGACCTGTTCAAGACTTCCGATCAGGCCCGCGACCTGCAGGACCACCCACTCAGTGGCTTGTCGTATACCGTGTTCGACACCGAAACCACCGGGCTCGACCCCTCGGGCGGGGATGAGATCATCCAGATTGGTGCCACCCGCATTGTCAACGGCCGGTTGTTGCGCCACGAGGGATTCGAGCAACTGGTTGATCCAAAACGCGGCATTTCCGCCGCGTCGATCCCGATCCACGGTATCACGCCGGCCATGGTGTCGGGTCAAGCAACGATTGACCAGGTGTTGCCAGCCTTTCACAGCTTCGCGCAGGACACCGTGCTGGTGGCGCACAACGCGGCGTTCGACATGCGCTTCCTGCAACTGAAGGAACAACAAACCGGTGTTCGCTTCGATCAGCCGGTACTCGATACGCTGCTGCTCTCGGCCCTGGTCCACCCGCATCAGGAGTCGCATGCCCTGGAAGCGATCGCGCAGCGCTTCGACATAACGGTTGCTGGACGCCACACCGCAATGGGAGACGCGATCGTCACCGCCGAGGTGTTCCTGAAGCTGATTCCGCTGCTGGCCGAACGGGGCATACACACTCTCGGCCAGGCACGCGAGGCAGCGCAAAAAACCTACTTCGCCCGCCTGCAGTATTGATCCGGGCGAATCAGGATCGCGACGCTGCTTTTCACTTGCACTCGCGCAGCGGCTTTCCAGCCAGCGCGTTTTTCAACTCGTCCAGCCGCGCTTTCACGGCCTCATCGACCACCGGGATTTTCAGCATCGTCCCGCGCAATTCAGCCCGTTCCTGCACCACGGTCGCGGTGCGTACACCGCGTTGGCTCAACACTGCAAGCTCGGACCGGGCGCGCTCCTCGGTGTCAAAGCCACCCAGCGACAGCCCGAAATCCATCGACGGATTGCTCAGCGGCTCAAAGCGCAGGTTCAACGACGCAAGCTCGGTGCGCTTCCTGGCCAGTGTCAACGCGTCCGGGTATTTGCCCATGTACACAATCCAGCGCGCCGGCTCGACCGCCGCGTCCAGCAGCCAGGATCCGCTCGGCAGGATGGATTGCGCCGCCTGGCGCAGCGCGGCTGCCTGCGTTTCATCAAACAGCCCGGCTTGCAGACAGCCAACCGGCCTGGTAGCGGTTTGCCCCGCAACCTCGACCCGGCGTGCTTCGTCGGTCGAGAGAATACGCACCAGCTCGGGCCTGATTTGTTGTGCCAACCGATAGGGCTCGGCCTGTTGTAACGGCCCAAACCCGTACGGCCGCAACAGGTCGTGCGACCAGGCGAAATAAACACCGTTGAGCAACGCCAGGGCCAGCACCAGCAGCCGCAACATGGCTCAGGACCCGCCGACGCCTGCCACCGGACCAAGCGGCCGTACGCTGACCTCGGCGCTCGCAACCGCCTTCATGCCGGTGGAAGTATGCACCAGCAGGGCACCCGTTTCGTCGACTCCGGCAGCCGTACCGGTGCTGCCGTCGCTCAGCACGACGCTGCGTCCCATCAGCACATCGCGCGCCTTGAAATCGGTCTGAAACGCAGCGAAGCCGCGCGCCTCGAACAACAATACGGTCTGAACCAGCGCCGGCACGATGCGCCGCAAGACCGCGGGCGCATCCAGGGCGGGAAACAACTCTTGCAAGCAGGCCGGTGGCGTGGACATGCCGGTACCGTCACGCGGCGTGATATTGATACCGATGCCGATGACGGCATACCGGCCGTCGGCAAAACTGGCGGTTTCTATCAATATGCCCGCCAGCTTGCGGTCCCCGAGCCAGATGTCGTTGGGCCACTTCAGCCGCAGTTCAGCGTGCAGGCTGCGCGCCACGCCAACACCCACCGCCAGCGACAGGCCGGCCCAGTCCTCGGGAGCCAAGGGCAACGCTAGCGAGAACGTGAGCGAGCCGGCTTGGCCCGATGCCGTCGGACCATCGCTGGACCAATTGCGCCCCAGGCGGCCACGCCCGGCGGTCTGATGTTCGGCTACCAGCAACACCGCAGGGCGGCGGCCGGCGCGGGCGCGACGCATCAGTTCGGAATTGGTCGAGTCGATGCAGGTCGCCACTTCTACCGTGAACCCGGGCAAGAACGGCGCCACGTCTTGCCTGATGGCTTGCGCAGGCCATGGCGCCGCCACGATTGAATCTCAGCGCTGCCGCCGCTTGGGCGCGAGCAGTGTGCCGCGGCATTGCCGCACACCACACCAGCAGGGGTACTCGGCCTTGAGTTTGGGCGTGTAGCGCTCGTCGACGATCAGGCCGTAGTCGTAGTTGAGCTCTTCCCCGGCCACGATGTTGCGCAGCGCTTTGATGAAGACGCGCCCGTCGTCTTCGCCGGCCTCGCAGTTGGGGGCGCAGCAATGGTTGATCCAGCGCGACGAGTTGCCACCAACCAATGCGTCGATAACGCGTTTCTCGTCGATGTGAAAATAAAAGGTGTGGTTCGGGTCGGACGGGTCGTGGGGGTGGCGTCGCTGCGCCTCCTTCCAGCTGATGATCGCGCCGACGTATTCAATAATCGCCTCGCCCTCGGCCAGATCCCGCACCGCAAAAACGCCCTTTCCATGTACGCCGGAGCGGCGGATTTGAATGCGGCGAAGGTCGGCGGATGGCACTTTTTTCGACACCTCGGAAAATTTGTTAATGTGAACTCGTATGGGCGCGCGTGGGTGCGCGCCTGGGTATGCGCGCCTGTGCGCACGCGAGACCTGTGGATTGTAGTCAGATGAAAACACTAGTTATTGCCGAGAAACCTTCCGTTGCCCAAGACATCGTGCGGGCGCTAACGCCGGTCGCGGGCAAGTTCGAAAAACATGACGAGCATTTCGAGAATGAAAAATATGTGGTGACCAGCGCGGTCGGGCACCTGCTTGAAATTCAGGCGCCCGAGGAGTTCGACGTGAAACGCGGCAAATGGAGCTTTGCGCACCTGCCGGTGATTCCGCCGCACTTTGACCTGAAGCCGATGGACAAGACCAAGACACGGCTGAATGCGATCGTCAGACTGGCCAAACGCAAAGACATAGGCCACTTCATCAATGCCTGCGACGCCGGGCGCGAAGGTGAGCTGATCTTCCGGCTGATCCAGCAGTACAGCAAGGTAAAACATCCGGTGCAGCGTTTGTGGCTGCAGTCGATGACACCACAGGCCATCCGCGACGGTTTTGGCACGCTGCGCAGCGACAAACAAATGCTGCCACTGGCCGACGCGGCGCGTTGCCGTTCCGAAGCCGACTGGCTGGTGGGCATCAACGGAACCCGCGCCATGACCGCCTTCAACTCGCGCGACGGCGGCTTCTTCCTGACCACGGTCGGACGGGTCCAGACGCCCACGCTGTCGGTGGTGGTCGAGCGCGAGGAGCAAATCCGCAAATTCATCAGCCGCGACTATTGGGAAATACACGCCACCTTTGCAGCCGGGGCGGGCGTTTACGCCGGCAAATGGTTTGACCCGAAATGGAAAAAGGCGCTGGCCAATATGGCAGCCGGCAATGCCGACGAACCGGATGCCGAACTGCGCGCCGATCGTGTCTGGTCAAGCACCCAGGCGCAGGCCGTGGCCGATGCCGTGCGCGGCAAATCGGCGACCGTCACCGAGGAGAGCAAACCCACCACGCAGATTAGCCCGCTACTGTTCGACTTGACGTCCCTGCAGCGGGAAGCGAACGGCAAGTTCGGCTTCAGCGCCAAAACCACGTTGTCGATCGCTCAAAGCCTATACGAGCGCCACAAGGCCCTGACCTACCCGCGTACCGACTCACGCGCCTTGCCCGAGGACTATGTGCCGGTGGTGCGCCAGACTTTCGAGATGCTGGCCGCAAGCCCGATGAAACACCTGGCCCCGCACGCCGCCACGGCACTCAAGGGCAACTACATCAAATCCGGCAAGCGCATCTTCGACAATTCCAAGGTAAGCGACCACTTCGCCATCATTCCAACGCTGCAGCCAGCGCACGGCCTGAGTGAAGCGGAGCAGAAAATCTATGACCTGGTGGTACGGCGCTTCATGGCGGTGTTTTTTCCCAGTGCGCAATACCAGGTGACAACCCGCATCTCGCTGTGCACGGGGCACAGTTTCAAGACCGAAGGCAAGGTGCTGGTAAACCCGGGATGGCTGGCGATCTACGGCAAGGAGGCGCAGGACGACGCCAAAGACGGCGATGACAAAAACGCCGCCAATCTGGTGCCGGTGAAGCCCGGTGAGAAGGTGCCGGTGCAAACAGTCGAAGCCAGGGGATTGCAGACCAGACCTCCGGCACGTTATTCCGAGGCCACGCTGCTCGGCGCGATGGAAGGCGCCGGCAAGACGATTGAAGACGACGAACTGCGGGCCGCCATGCATGAAAAAGGCTTGGGCACGCCAGCCACGCGCTCCAGCATCATCGAAGGCCTGATCAACGAGAAATACATGCTGCGCGAGGGCCGCGAACTTATCCCCACCGCCAAGGCGTTCCAGTTGATGACGCTGTTGCGTGGCCTGGGCGTTGAGGAACTTTCGAAGGCCGAGTTGACAGGAGAATGGGAATACAAACTGGCGCAAATGGAACACGGCAAGCTCAGCCGCACGTCCTTCATGGCCGAGATTGCCACCATGACCCGGCGTATGGTGAAAAAAGCCAAGGAATACGACCGCGACACCATTCCGGGCGACTATGCAACGCTGGCGGCGCCGTGCCCCAATTGCGGCGGCGTCATGAAGGAAAACTACCGCCGTTATGCCTGCACCGGCAAATCCGGCGCCGAGGACGGCTGCGGTTTTTCATTTGGCAAGACGCCGGCCGGGCGCACCTTTGAAGTGGCCGAAGTGGAGCAATTCCTGCTCGACAAAAAGATCGGGCCGCTGGAGGGTTTCCGATCCAAGGCGGGTTGGCCCTTCAGCGCCGAGATGGTCATCAAGTTCGATCAAGAGAGCAAGAATTACAAGCTGGAATTTGACTTTGGCGACGACAGGAAGGGCGAAGAATCCGGCGAACTGGTAACCTTTTCTGGCCAGGAATCGCTTGGCGCCTGCCCCAAATGCGGCGCCGCCGTGTTCCAACACGGCAAAAGTTATTTGTGCGAAAAGTCAGTGCCCACACTCGCGCAACCGTTGCCGAGCTGTGACTTCAAGACCGGGCAGATAATTCTGCAGCAACCCGTCACGCGGGAACAAATGGGTCGGTTGCTGACAACTGGCAAAACCGACCTGCTGGACAAGTTTGTCAGCATGCGCACGCGGCGGCCGTTCAAGGCTATGCTCGCCTGGGACGCGCCAGCCAACAAAGTCGGGTTTGAATTTGCTCCTTCGAAGTTCCCGCCGCGCAAGACGCCACCCACGGCAAAACCAGCCAACGCTGCGCCAAAACTACCTGCAAAGAAAACGCCCGTCAAGAAAGTGCGGGCCAAGATCACACCTGATGCGAAAACACCTAAAGCTCCCGCGAGGATTGGCAACCTGCAACCGAGCCCGGACCTGGCTGCCGTTATCGGCAACGGGCTGGTGGCACGCACCGAGGTGGTCAAGAAAATGTGGGACTACATCAAGGCCAATGGCCTGCAGGACGCCACCAACAGACGCGCGATCAATTCCGACGCCAAGTTGCTGAAGGTATTTGGGAAAGCGCAGGTAACCATGTTCGAGTTGGCAGGTCTGATCGGAAAACATCTGACGTAAAGAGCCTCACAACGGGGGCGGATACTCGCTCGCCTGAGTAGACCCAGCAGCTTGTAGCCTTTTTCTGTATATCCTGTATATACTTTGAGTTTTCAAGGAGCGCATTTCATGCTGACCCGAGTCTTTAAGAGCGGCAATTCGTTGGCCGTGCGAATCCCCAAAGAGCTGGGGTTCGTCGATTCGGCGCAAGACGTCGAGGTTGAACGCGTTGGCAACACCTTGGTGCTGCGCCTGGTGGAGCAGGAAACCATAGGCGACCTGACAGAAATATTTGCCGCTTTTCCGAAAAGTTTCATGGCCGATGGGCGTGAGTTCCATCCGGAGCAGGAGCGCGACTGGACCGGGCCTGACAGTGTGGGCGCGGATAAAGCGCCAGGATGATCCATGCGTTATCTGCTCGATACAAACATCTGCATCTACTTGCTCAATGTCCATCCATCCCAAGTGGTTGAGCGCTTCAAGACCACACCTTTAGGTCAAGTATGGATGTCGGTTGTGACCTATGCGGAACTTAGGCACGGTGTAGAGCGTTGCCCCCCGCAAGACCGGGCCGGCGCCGCACACGCGCTGCAACGATTTATCCTGCGCGTGCCCGTATTGCCCTTCGATGAAGGCGCCGCTGAAAGTTATGGTGTTTTGGCCGCCGTCGTGCGTGACCGCCGCCGCGACACCATGGACCGCCTGATTGCCGCCCACGCCGTGAGCCGGGGCGTCACCCTCGTCACCAACAACGAAGCAGATTTCAAAGACTACCCCGGCATCCAAGTCGAAAATTGGACGCTCCCCGCGTGATAGCCCGCCTCGTCAGCCATGACCCGCCGCTACCCACGCCGCTGCGCCCCCGGCTGCGAAATACCGTCACGTGCGCGGGCGACCCGAATGATAAGGCGGCTCACTGGAGTACCTTCGTGCTGCGCACTGCGGTGCTATTCGCCTTGGGAGCGGCCCGGCGGCTCATGCAGCCATGGCATAGTTGATAGCAACGCTGGGAAGTGGCCTGCGAGCACTACTTCAGCATTAGGGTTTGCCACCCGCGTGCAGCGGCAACGGCAGCGAGCTTGGGGTCCGCGTTAACGGCTACCGGCCGGTTAACGGCCTCCAGCAAAGGCAGGTCGTTGATCGAATCGCTGTATGCCGTGCTGTTGAACTGGCCCAAAATATGGCCACGTTGCTCAAGCCACTGGTGCAGGCGCGCGACCTTGCCCGCGCGCATGTTGACCGTACCGGTGGCGCGGCCGCTGTAGACGCCACCGACGGTCTCCAGCTCGGTCGCTATCAGGTGTTCGATCTGGAAATAGTTGGCGGTCAACTCCGTGATGAAGCGGTTGGTTGCCGTGGTCATGACCACCAGGTCTGTCTGGTCCTGATGGCGGCGCACCAGCTCCAGCGCCGCCGGCGCGATACGCGGCACGATTTCGGCCGCCAGGAACTCCTGGCGCAAGGGTTCCCATTGCAGTGCAGTCCGGCCGGCCAGCGTGGAGATGTAAAAATTGGCGAACTCTGCCGGGTCCACGCGACCAGCTTTGTACCGGGCTTCGATGTCCGCATTGCGCTGGGCAAAAATTCCGTGGTCCAGCACACCTTTGGCGATCAGGAAGTTGCACCACAACACGTCGCTGTCACCCGCCAGCAGCGTGTGGTCCAGGTCAAAAAGGGTCAGATTCATGCGCGGCGCAAATGCCATGCCGTGGGTCGCGTGAAAGTCTGAATGCCAAAGGTGGACAAGGTCACGCCAACACCCGACTGGCCTGTATGGTGCGGTTTCGCGCCGGCGTCGTGGCGCAACTGGAGTCGCTGGCGCAGACGGAGAGCTGGTTCATTTGGTATTGGCGGTTCTGGCGGCACGGGCCGCGCTGAGGAAGTCGTTCAGGATCGGTTCGTCGTCGAGTGTGCCCAGCTCGGGCTTATGGAACTCGGGGTGCCATTGCACCGCGGCCACCCAGGCCGCTCCGGTATGGCGGATGGCTTCGATCATGCCGTCGGTGGGGCAACGCGCTTCGACGATAAAGTCGGGAGCCAGGTCCTTCACCGCCTGGTGGTGCACGCTATTGATCTTGTCGCTGTTGCGGCCTGACAGCAACGCATCAAGCCGGGTGTGTGCTACCACCTCGACGGCATGAAAATTCAGATCGTAAACCGCCGCGTCGCGATGCGCCTGCGCCGACGCTTGTTGTGTGGCAATGTCCTGGTACAAGCTGCCGCCAAAAGCCACATTGATCAGTTGCAGGCCGCGACAAATGCCGAACACCGGCTTGCCGGCTGCCACAAACGCGCGCGCCAGCGCAATTTCGTATTCGTCGCGGTTGCGGTCGCCGATCCAGCGCTCCTGCAACGGTGCTTCGCCATAACTGCCGGGCCAGACATCGGAGCCGCCGTGCAACACCAGACCATCCAGCCACTGCGCATAATCCGAAAAACCCACATCGCCACGCGCTGTGTCGCCGCTCGGGGATGGGATCATCACCGGCAATGCACCGCCCGACATGACCCAGTGCGGAACCGACTGCTCCACGTACTGCAGGGTCTTGACGGCGAACGCGCTGCGCTGCGGGTCGGGATAGAAAAAACAGGCGCTGACGCCGATCTTCAAACGGTCCTGCATCACCACCCCCGGGTTACATCGCGGCCTTGAACAATGCCTCAAAATCCGCCGCAGTGCAAGGCCGCGGATTGGTTTGGTGGCACATGTCGGCGGTTGCGATTTCCACCAGGCGTGGCAGATGTTCCGCCCTGACACCGTGTGCGGACAACCCAGCGGTGATTCCGGCACTGCCCTTGAGTTCACGCAACCAGGCAACAAACGCATGGCCGCCACCAGCCACACCACAGACACGCGCCAGTTCAGCAAATTTCTTCGGCGCTGCCTCGTAATTCCAGGCCATCACGGTGTCGATCATCAAGGCGTTGGCCAGGCCGTGGTGCAGGTCGCACACCGCGCCCAGCGCATGGGCGCAGGAATGCACCGCGCCGAGGTCCTTCTGGAACGCAATCGCGCCCATCATCGACGCCATCATCATGTCGGAGCGCGCCTGCAGGTTGCCCGGCTCCCTGACTGCCGTCAATAACGCGCCAGCGGCGATGCGTGTGCCTTCCAGCGCAATGCCGTCGCACAGCGGATGGTAGGCCGGCGACAGGTAACTCTCAACGTTGTGCGTCAGCGCGTCCATGCCGGTAGCGGCGGTCACATTGGCCGGCAAGCCAAGGGTCAGTTCGGGGTCGGCAAAAACGGTTTTCGCCAGAATTCTTGCGCTGAACACGACCCGTTTCAGGTGGCTGTCGTTTTCACTCACCACGCTGGAGCGGCCGACCTCGGAGCCGGTGCCCGAAGTGGTGGGCAGCGCGACAAAATAAGGCAATTCGTGAACTATGGACCGAACATTGGGGTGATCCCAGACGTATTCGAGGATGTCGCCTGCGTGTGTTGCCGCCAGGCCAACGATCTTGGCCACGTCCAGCGCCGCACCACCGCCAAAACCGATCACGCAGTCGGCGCCGTGGGCCTTGTAGGCGGCGGCACCGTCCATCACCTGGCTACAGGTCGGGTTGCCGAACACGCCGGCGAAAACAGCCACCTGCAGGCCTGCCAGGTGGGTCCGGAATTCGGCCAATACCGGCAACGCAGCGAGCGCCTTGTCGGTCACGATCAGGGGCCGCTTGCAGCCTTGTTCCACCAAGTGGGCGCCAACCAGTTTGCGCGCGCCGGCGCCGAATCTGATCGGCGTGGGGAAGGAGAAATTGCTGATGGTCATGGGTTCGCTATGTTGTCGGGGTCAGAGCCCGATTCGTTCAATTTGGCTTCGCTTCGGAGACTGAGTTGTCCGGAATCGGGATCTGACCCCAATGTTCTTAGACTATCTCAAAATAACGCTTCATTTCCCAATCGGTGACACCGTCCAGCCACTGGCGCCACTCCCAGTCGCGGGTAGCGGCAAAGTGGTCGACGAAACCGTCGCCAAGCCAATCCCGCGCTATGGCCGATTGCTGGAAGATGCGGGTGGTCTCGATCAGGGTCCGCGGGGCGCGGGCGATATTCTCGGCGCCAACGTTGGTACCGGTGATGGGCGGGGTGGTCAGCTTCAAGCCCTTCTCCACGCCGTCCAGCCCGGCCGCAATCACGGCGGCCATCGCCAGGTAGGGGTTGACATCGGCCCCGGGACAACGGGTCTCCAGGCGGGTGGCTTTGGGGCTGCCGGCAATCACGCGAAAACTCGCGGTACGGTTGTCGATGCCCCAAGTCGGTTTGACCGGCGCCCAGAAGCCGTCGACCAACCGTTTGTAGCTGTTGATGGTGGGCCAGATCATGGGCGCGAACTCCATCATGCAGGCCACCTGGCCGGCCAGATAACTCTCGAACAGGTTGCTCATCTTGCGCCCGCTGGTAGCATCGAAGAACAGGTTGGACTGGCCATCCGACAGGCTCTGGTGGATATGCCCGCTGCAACCCGGCAGACTCTGATTGGGCTTGGCCATGAAGCTGGGCATGATGCCAAACGCGGCGCCGATTTCCTTGGTACCGGTCTTGAACAGGATGGCGCGGTCGGCCTGCTCGAGCGCTTCGGAAAATCCGATGGCGGCTTCATACACGCCCGGGCCGGTTTCGGTATGCAGGCCTTCAATCGGCACCTTGAACGCGAGCATCTGGTCCATGATGGCATTAAAAAAGTCGCGGTTCTCGTTCATGCGCAACAGCGAATAACCAAACATGCCCGGTGTAAGTTGTTGCGGGCCAACACCTTTCTTGGCAGCCCAGCTGTGGGGTGTTTCCAGGAAGTTGAACCACTCAAACTCCATGCCGGTCATTACCATAAAGCCCATTTTTTGGGCGCGCTTGAGTACGCGTTTAAGCGCCTGTCGCGGGCACTGCGCGTGGGGGGTTGCGTCAGCGTTGACAAACTCGCCCAGAAAAAACGGAACATTGTCATCCCACGGCACGTGGCGCGCAGTATTCAGGTCCAAGCGAGCCAGGGCATCGGGAAAGCCGTGTTGCCATCCGGTGGCCGTGGTGTTGTCGTAGGTGACGTCCATCATGTCCCAGCCCAACACTACGTCGCAAAACCCGAAACCACCGCCCGGATAGGGCTCGGCGGCGCCCAGGAATTTGTCGCGGTGCAGGTACTTGCCACGCAACACGCCGTCGATGTCGCTTACCGCGACCTTGACTTTGGCCGCGCCGGATCGCTGAATTGCCACCACCGCCGGATGAACTTTGCCGGGCTTTCTGGACGCGCTGACCATCGTGATTCCCTTGTTTTGCACCTACACGATTCTGACTCAAACTGTAATCAGGAGTGCTTGCAGTCAGGCACACGCTGGCTGCGCGTTGCCGGTCAATCCGGCTGAGTCATCGGGCGGCCAAACTTCTGGCCTAACCGCGCCTGCGCAACCCCAGCACTACCACCGTGCCCACCACCAGCAACGCGCCGGCAATTTGCAACGGCGCAATGGTCTGGTCCAGAACCAGCCACGCCAGCACCAAGGCAAACACCGGCTCGACGTTCATGATGGCCGAATTGCCAACCACGCCCAGGCGCGGCAACACGGTAAACATGACGGTGAATGCCGTGCCGTAGAGCAGGGTCAATGCCGCCAAACCCCACCACCCGGGCGCTGCTTGCGGCAAATGAAGACCGCCTTGGCTCGCCACGCCAGCCAGCGCAAGCACACCCACCAGACCCATGGTAGTCGCGGTGCGAACGCGTCCATCCAGATCCCCGGCTTCATGCTGGGTCAAAACCAGCGCCACGCCGAAGGTGGCTGCGGCCATCAACGCAAAGGCGACACCCACGCCGATACGGCTCCACTGCCCGGCGGCGCCCAAGCCCGACGCAGCGCCCAAAACATCCAGCGCTAGCGCCAGGCCGAGCAAGATCACGGGCATCGCGATCAGCACGGCGCGTTCGGGTCGCTTGCGGTAGATCAGCCGGGCCCAGAACGCCGTCCATAACGGATAGGTATTGAAAGCCAACAGTGCCAACGCCACCGGCAATCGCGCCACCGATGAATACAGACACAAACTTTGCACGCCGATCAGCAAGCCGATGACAGGCAGATAACGCCGGTGCCGTGCCACAAACGCGACCGGCACGTGCTGGATGACAATCAGCGCGCTGACCACCAGCGCCGTGATGATGCTGCGAAAAGCCACGGCGGTGGTCACATCGACGCCGTTGTTGAAAGCCACCCGTGCCGCCACATGGTTGGCGCCCATCATCAGCGCAATCAGCAGCAGTGTGGCGAAGGCGGTGGCGCTGAGGGCGCGGGTGGTGGGGTTCTTGCGCACAAAGCGGCAGGCGTGCGCCGTTCGATCAAGGCAAATTGGACAAATGGTCTTGCGCGGCGATGGCGAGCTTTTCGTCGAAGGTGGCCAGCGGCGCTTTCAGTTCTGCCGCGAGCCACAGATAGGCGGCGTCATAGGCCGAAAGCTGATAACGCAAAGCGAGGTCCAGAGTCGCCACCGGGTCGATCTGGTGCAGTTCGATATTCATCTCGGCATATTGAAGCAGACCATCGGCTGCCACGTCGGGACGACCCAGCTTGTGCTTTTTTGCGGCAACGCTGGTTATCTCGACTTGCAGCAGGTAAGGCGCGTGCAGCGCCTTGGCCTGAATGCGCTCAAAGGCCTGCTGTTGCCACGACTCCTGAAAAATCAGGCCAGCCAGCGTACTGCAATCGACCACCAATGGCGGCAGGACAAGGTACTGCGCAGGGGGTTCGGCGACAAACAACAGGCGCTGGGGCGCGCTCATCGTGAATCCCGCTCGGCACGAATAATGTCAACTCCCAATGGAACTTCGGTCGCCGGTTGCGGGTATTTGGCGCGCAGTTCAGCCGCAACTTGCTCGACGCTTTTCCAGCCCTGCCGAATGATGGGATGGCCGAACCGGTCAAACCCAACCAGCGTGCCGAGCCTGCTCAAGGCGCCGGTTGCGGCATGGCCTTCGACTGGTGCTGAAGACTCCCGTAGCGCGCGCTCAATGATCGCCATCAGTTCACCTTGGAGCGAGCGGTGGTTGCGCGCGGCGCGTTGACGCAAGGCTTCGGCCCACTGATCGGGCACGTCCTTGATGGAAATGCTAGGCATAACGGCTCCAAAATAGTTTCAACATACATTTTGGAGCCGTTATGGATTGATGTCAAGCCAAAGTCGAATTCGAAGCCGGTTTGGTGTTGAATTGTGCTGGCTAGTAGTCCGTTTCATCAAAGGCATTACGAAATGAAACCGATGGATTTTTTCGCCAGGCTAGGCGTAGACCCGCAGCGGCACTGGCAGTGCGGCAAGGGGCTGCAACGACGCATGGCGGAAAAAGCCGCGGTTTCATGTAATGATTTTGGTGAAACGGACTACTAGTTGGTCTGGTACTGCGCCAGGAAGCTCCCGAGACTACGCGGTAATTTGTGAGCGCTTGCTACGACGACAGGCGCCTGGGAACGAATGAAATTGCCGACGCCAAAAGCAAACCAGGCGGCTGTGGCCGCCTGGTTTGCTTCAAGTCATTCGCAGCGGATGCTGTTCAGGCCTTGCGTCGTTTTGCGAACCCAACCCCAGCCAGAGCCACCAGGGCTAACGCCAGCGAACCGGGCTCGGGCACACCAGTGGGTGCGCTGAATTCAACAATGTAGCCAACCCGATAGGTCGGAAACGCCGGATTTCCAATGTCGTTCCAAGTGCCACTGCTGCCCCAATTGATGACCGCCTCGTTTTCGCCTCCACAACAATTATTCGGTTCGCCGGCTTCCCAGTTGGTGTACACCAGCAACGAGCCCGCTTCCGGACCGGCAACCCATCGATAACTGCCTTCGACGGCGGCATCGGTAGCGGCAATCCATGCCTGCACCGTGGTGACCGATGTATTGATAAAGGCGTTTTCACCGGCGTCGGTCACAGTCGCCAGGTACCCGGTCCAGCCGGCATGGCTCAAGGTGGCGGCATCGGCCAATGCCTCGGCAAAAGTAAAATTTGCGGCAGACGTGACGAAATCGTAGTAATGCCCGTTTGCGACGTAAAGCGTCGGCGCCGCAGTCGCTACGGAAGCGAGCGCCATGCCAGCGATCAAAGCTGCCAGTTTCTTTTTCACTTGAATCCTCCGGTGTGATGGGCGCACACCCAAAGCAAGAATTGCGCCTAATTGCAACTATTTGATTTGATTCAGAAAAATCATGCTTGCCGAGCCTCGACCGTAACAAGTGTCAAAATATTCGACAGCCATTGGCCACGTGAACCAAGGCCTCGGGCCGGCGCGATTGCAGGCGCCTAACCATTTATGGGCTCCGCAGACCCAATGCCCATGTCCCGCAGCGCCAGCGCCACTGCCTGCACCGCCTGCTCCATCTCGTTTGGACCAATTGCGCCAATGCAGCCGACCCGAAACGTCTCGACGGTTGTCAGCTTGCCCGGATACAGAACAAAACCGCGCGAGCGCGCCGCCGCATAGAAAGACTGGAAGTCATAACGGGTATCGGCCGGAGCGTGAAAGGTAACAATGATCGGCGCCTGGATCGCCGGGTCCAGAAACGGCTTGAAGCCTAGCCTTTCCATGCCCGTGCTGAGTGTCTTGTAGTTGCTGGTGTAGCGTGCAAGGCGTGCTGGTTGACCGCCCTCGGCCTCGAACTGCGCAATCGCTTCATGCAACGCAACCACCACATGGGTGGGGGGCGTAAAACGCCACTGCGTGGTTTTTTCCATATACAGATACTGGTCATACAGGTCCATCGACAGCGACTGGCTGCGTCCGGCGCAGGCGTCCAGAATGGCTTTTCGGATAAATACGAAACCCATGCCGGGAACACCTTCCAGGCACTTGCCGCTGGCCGCCACCATGGCGTCGAAGCGGGTCTTGCGGGCATCGATCTCCAAAGCCGCGAACGAACTCATGGCGTCCACGATCAGCCCCTTGCCATGTTTCTCGCAGACGTCGGAAACCGCCTGCAGCGGGTTGTGCACACCGGCGCCGGTTTCGCAGTGGATCAACACCACATGGGTCAGGCTGGCGTCGGCTTGCAGTTTTTGATCCAGCGCGGTGGCACTTACTTGCTTCGCTTCGTCAAAACCGATTACGGAACAACGGCGCCCCATCAAGGTAGTCAGTCTGGCGGCACGTTTGCAATAAGCGCCGTTGTCCAGCACCAGCACATGGCCATCGTGCGGTACCAGCGTGGCTACCGCTGCCTCCATGCTGAAGGTGCCGCTGCCTTGCAACGGCACCACGACATGCGACTCGCCGCCGTGGATGATGTTCAGCAGACTCTTGCGCACGCTGGCCGTGACGGCGTTGAAATCCGTATCCCAGGAGCCCCAGTCCTTGAGCATCGCCAGTTTCGTGCGCAGCGTGGTCGTCAACGGCCCGGGGGTCAGCAGGATTTTGTCTCTGTCCATGGGCAGATCCTTGTGTTTTCAGAGGGTGAAAGCTGCCAACAGGTGGCTTGAATCGATTGGACTAGTCCAAGGTGGCATTGTCAATTGTTTTTTGTCAATCGTTGACAATACAGGTGCTTGTGGTTTTAATTGGGGCGATGAACGCCGCGCTGCACCCAACGATTGCCCAGTTGCAAAACAGCTCATTGACCATGGTGGTTCAGCAGGAGATTGAGCGCGCGATCCTGGCCGGCGAGTATCGACCAGGGGCCAAACTCAATGAGGCCGCACTCGCGCTCAAGTTGGGCGTTTCGCGCGGTCCGGTGCGCGAAGCGTTCCGGATGCTGGACGAAGCCGGCCTGGTGCGCACCGAGAAGAACCGGGGCGTGTTCGTGCGCGACATACCGATCGACGAAGCGATCGAGATTTTCGAGCTGCGCGCGGTTATGGAGGAGTTGGTGGGCCGGCGCCTGGCCCAGCACATGACGGTGGCGCAACGACAGGAAGCCGAAGCACTGGTGCATGCGATGGAAGACGCCGTCAAAACGCGCGACGCGCACAACTACCACCTGCTCAATCTTCAATTTCATCAGCGCCTGGTCGAGATGGCGGGTAACCGGAAACTGACTTCGATCTACAGAAAGCTGATCAAGGAAATTTCACTGTTTCGCCGCCTCAACCTGGCCGATGAAAACCTGTTGCCAGCGTCTGCCCAAGCGCACTGGGAGATCTTGAAAGCCATCACGTCGGGTCAACCGGAGACTGCCGGACGCGCCCTGTTTGACCATGCCATGCACAGCAAATTGCGCATGATTGAAAACGAGGCCAGACGGCACCCTGAAGCTACAACAAGCTGAAAGAGAGCGACCATGTTGTACGTGAACTCGCGCAGCTACAAACTGCCCACGACACCGACGGTAGTGGTGTGTGTGGACGGTTGTGAGCCGGACTACCTGGCCCAGGCGGTCGCAACCGGCCACATGCCCTGGCTCAAACAGACGCTGGCCGCCGGCACCGGGTTGATCGCGCAGTCTGTGGTGCCCAGTTTCACCAACCCCAACAACTTGTCCATCGTGACCGGCGCGCCGCCCAGCGTGCATGGAATTTGCGGCAACTATCTGTTCGACACCACCTCCGGCACCGAGATGATGATGAACGACGCCAAGTGGCTGCGGGCGCCGACCCTGCTCGCCGCATTGTCCGACGCCGGCAAATCGGTCGCGGTAATTACCGCCAAAGACAAGTTGCGCGGCTTGTTGGGGCACAAGATGCAAGGCATCTGTTTCTCGGCCGAAAAATCGGACCAGGCCAATCTGAGTGACAACGGCATTCAAGACGTGCTCAGACTGGTCGGCAAACCCTTGCCCGGCGTTTACAGCGCGGACCTGTCGGAGTTTGTTTTTGCCGCCGGCGTAAAACTGATGCAGAACCACAAACCCGATGTGATGTACCTGTCGACCACCGACTACATACAACACAAACATGCTCCCGGCACGCCAGCCGCCAATGGGTTCAACGCCATGATGGACGGCTACCTGGGTCAACTTGAACAATTGGGTTGTGTCATCGCGCTCACCGCCGATCACGGCATGAATGCCAAGGTGGCAATGGATGGAACACCAGACGTGATCTACCTGCAGGACTGGTTCGACGCCTGGCTCGGCAGCACCAAGGCGCGCGTGATATTGCCCATCACCGATCCGTATGTGCTGCACCATGGCGCTCTGGGTTCTTACGCCACCGTCTACCTGAGCGCCGGCGTCGACGTGGCGCTTGCCTGCGCGCGCCTGCGCGCGGTCCAAGGCATGCAAGTGGTGCTGCCGCGGGCGCAGGCGGCCGAACGATTCGAGTTGCCGGCGGACCGGATCGGCGATCTGGTCGCGGTGTCCGGACGTTTTACCGTCATCGGCACCTCTGCCGAGCGGCACGACCTGTCGGCCCTGGAACTGCCACTACGTTCACACGGCGGCATCAGCGAACAGCGCGTGCCGCTGATCGTCAATCGCAAGTTACCCGGACTCGACCGGCAGCGCAGGCTGCGCAACTTCGACGCCTTCGACCTGGCGTTGAACCACGCCCAATGAAACCCATGCAACCATGATTGACCAATTCATCCTGGACCACCAGTTGGGAGCGATGCGGCTCTGCGGGCGCAAGGTCGGCGCCGAGCGCACCGGCGAGCGCGCGATTGCGGTATTCAACCCTTACAGCGGGCGCCAGATCGGCAGCGTACCCAAAGCCACGCTGGAAGAGGTGCGGGAAACCTTCGCGCTGGCCGCCGCGTACAAACCCAATCTGACCCGCTTCGAGCGCGCCGCGATTTTGAACCGGGCGGCGGCGATCTGCGCCCGGCGGCTGGACGACATAGCCGCGCTGATTTCCGCCGAAGCCGGCTTGTGCCTGAAAGACGCGATTTACGAAGCCGGCCGCGTGAGCGACGTGTTGTTGTTCGGCGCCAATGAAGTGCTGAAGGACGATGGCCAGATTTTCAGTTGTGACCTGACCCACCACGGCAAGAAGCGTCGCGTCTACACCCAGCGTTCACCGCTGTTGGGCGTGATCAGCGCGATTACGCCGTTCAACCATCCGATGAACCAGGTAGCGCACAAGGTGGTGCCCAGCGTGGCGACCAACAACCGCATGGTGCTCAAACCGTCCGAGAAAGTGCCCTTCTCGGCGATTCTGTTTGCCGAAATCCTGTACGAGGCCGGATTGCCGCCCGAAATGCTCAGTGTGGTAACCGGGGACCCGCGCGAGATCGCCGACGAGTTGATCACCAATACCCATGTCGACCTGGTGACCTTCACCGGCGGGGTTGCGATTGGAAAATATATAGCCAGCAAGGCGGGTTACCGGCGCATGGTGCTCGAACTGGGCGGCAACGACCCGATCATCGTGATGGAAGACGCCGATATCGACGAGGCTTCCACGCTCGCGGTCGCGGGCTCCTACAAGAATTCCGGCCAGCGCTGCACGGCGGTCAAACGTTTGCTGGTGCACGAGGCGGTTGCAGCCCGGTTTGTGGAACAGGTGGTGGCCAAGACCCGAGCCTGGAGTTTTGGCGACCCGAGCGACAAACAACTGGACATGGGAACCGTGATAGACGAGCCGGCGGCTATATTCTTTGAGTCGCGCGTCAACCAGGCGGTGGCCCAGGGCGCCAGACTGCTGGTGGGCAACCAGCGGCACGGCGCGATGTACTCGCCCACGGTGGTGGACCAGGTGTTGCCCGAGATGTTGCTGGTGAAAGAAGAGACCTTCGGGCCGGTATCGCCGATCATCCGCTTCAAAAATATCGATCAGGCGATCCGCATCGCCAACGGTACCGCCTACGGCCTGTCCAGCGCGGTGTGCACCAACCGGCTCGACTACATCACCCGGTTTGTGAACGAGCTGGACGTTGGCTCGGTGAATGTGCGCGAGGTGCCGGGATACCGGCTGGAGCTGACGCCATTTGGTGGCATCAAGGATTCGGGCCTGGGCTACAAGGAAGGTGTGCAGGAAGCGATCAAGAGTTTTACCAACACCAAGACCTATTCCCTGCCGTGGGTCTGACAGCGTGGCGCTGACCTGGCCGGTCGTTGCGGCGGTTCTATTTGGCGCGTTACTACATGCGTTGTGGAACGCACTGGTCAAGTCGAGCACCGACAAGGCGCTCGACACGGCGCTGATCCATCTGCTCGGGTCCGTGGTCGCGATTCCCCTGGTGGCGCTGGCGGGATGGCCGGTAGCTGCCGCCTGGCCCTATCTGGCGGCTTCGCTGGTGATTCACATCGCCTACTACACCGCGCTCACCGGCGCCTACCAACACGGCGACCTGGGGCTCACCTATCCGTTGATGCGCGGGACGGCGCCGTTGCTGGTGGCCTTGTCGGCCACATTCACTTTGGGCGAGACCTTATCACCACTGGCATGGGCAGGCGTGCTGGGCATCAGCGCCGGAGTGTTGACGCTGGGCCTGAGCCAGCACGCTTTTGACGCGCCCAAGGCGGTGCGCTTTGCGCTGGTCAATGCCGTCATCATTGCCATCTATACCGTGGTGGACGCACTCGGCGTGCGCGCCTCGGGCAATACCCTGCAGTATGTCGCCGCGTTGTTTCTGCTCGACGGCTGGCCGTTTGCTCTGATTGTGTTTGCGCGCCGGCGTGGCGCCGTCGGCCCTTATGTGCGCGGGCGCTGGCCGATCGCTTTGCTGGGTGCAATCGCGTCGCTTGGTTCCTACGGCATCGCGTTGTGGGCGATGACGCGCGCGCCGGTAGCCACGGTCGCAGCGCTGCGCGAAACCTCGGTGCTGTTCGCCGCGCTGCTCGGCGTCTGGTTTCTGAAAGAGAGTTTTACCAGCCGGCGTTTGGTCGGCACCTGCGCGATCGTTGCAGGTGTGATGGCGCTGCGACTGGGCTGACACGGCAAAGCGTCAACGCGCGAGCACATGAAATAATCTGGCGCGGTGTGTATCACTATTGAAGGAGTCCAGCTTGGGTCTACCCAGCCATGCGGAAATCGTGATCGTGGGTGGCGGCATCGCCGGTTGCTCGACCGCCTACCATCTCGCGCTGATGGACAAGACCGATGTGTTGCTGCTGGAACAAGGCAAACTCACCAGCGGCACCACCTGGCACGCGGCTGGGCTGGTGGGCCAGATGCGGCCGAACCGCAACATGACGGTAATGAGCAAATACGGCATCGGCCTGTATGCGTCGCTGGAAGCCGAGACCGGCCTTGCCACCGGCTGGAAGCAGTGCGGCAGTGTCAACGTGGCCCGGACACCCGAACGGTGGCAGATGTTCAGGAAGCAGGCCGCAATGGCCAACAGCTTTGGCGTTGAGTGCCACCTGATTTCCGCGGGCGAGGCGCGTGACCGTTACCCGATCATGCGTACCGACGACTTGCAGGGCGGCTTGTGGTTGCCGGGTGACGGCAAAGCCAACCCGGCGGATCTGTGCATGTCGCTGGCCAAGGGCGCGCGCAACCGGGGCGTGAAAATGCACGAAGGCATTCAAGTCACCGGCGTCATCGTCAAACACGGCCGGGTCGCCGGAGTCCGAACTGCGCAAGGTGAGGTGCGTTGTGAGGTGCTGGTGAATTGTGCCGGTCAGTGGGCGCGGCAGTTTGGCATGCTGGCCGGTGTCAACGTTGCGCTGTATTCGGCCGAACATTTTTACATCGTGACCGGCAAGATTGACGGGGTACACCCGATGTTGCCGGTGATGCGCGACCCGGATGGCTTCATTTATTACAAGGAAGAAGTTGGTGGGCTGGTGATGGGCGGCTTCGAGCCGGTTGCCAAACCGTGGCGGGTAGACCCGATTCCCGCCAGCTTCCAGTTTCAATTGCTCGACGAGGACTGGGACCAGTTCGAGCCCTTGATGAAAAGCGCCATCCACCGCACGCCGTGCCTGGAAACGGCCGAGATAAAGATGCTGCTGAACGGCCCGGAGAGTTTTACGCCGGACGGCAACTTCATACTGGGCGAAGCGCCCGAACTGCGCAACTATTTTGTCTGTGCCGGCTTCAACTCGGCCGGCATTGCCAACTCGGGTGGCGCTGGCCGCCTGATCGCCGAGTGGATTGTGGCGGGCGAACCGAGTTCCGACCTGTGGGATGTGGACATCCGCCGCTTCGGCCGGTTCACCGGCAACCGCAAGGCGCTGTTTGAGCGAACCGCCGAGACGCTCGGCCTGCACTACGCGATGCGCTGGCCACGGCAGGAATTGGAAACCGCGCGGCCGCTGCGCACCTCGCCGCTATACGAACTGCTGGCTGCAAAGGGCGCCGAGTTCGGCAGCAAGAACGGTTGGGAGCGGGCCAACTATTTTCGGCCTGGTGGTGCGCCCCGGCCCCAACACACGCTGGCCAAACCGCATTGGCTGCCATGGATGATCGAAGAGCAACGCGCTACCCGTGAAGCCGTCGCGTTGTACGACCAAAGTTCGTTTTCCAAACTGCTGTTGCGCGGGCGTGATGCACTGGCGGTGCTGCAGCGCCTGTGCGCCAACGAGATCGATGTGCCGATCGACAAAATGGTCTACACCGCAATGCTCAACCAGCGGGGCGGATTTGAAAGCGATCTCACCATCATCCGCCAGACAGCGGACCGTTTTGGCGACCAGTTCCTGATCGTCACCGGGTCGGGTCAGGCAGTGCGGGATTTCGACTGGATCTCGCGCCACATCAACGATACCGAACATGCGGTACTGAGCGACATCTCGGCGCTGTACTGCGTACTCTCGGTGATGGGGCCCAAGGCGCCGGATCTGATGTCACGCGTGAGCCCGGACGACTTGTCGAGCACCGGTCTGAAGTTCTCCTGGACCAAGATGATTGACCTGGGTTTCGCCCGTGTGCGCGCGGCCCGCATGGCTTATGTCGGCGGTCCGGGGTTCGAGCTTTACGTGCCGGTGGAGATGACTCGCCACGTGTACCTGGCGTTGATGGAGGCGGGCGCCGATCTGGGGTTGCAGCACGCCGGTTATTTCACGCTCGACGCCTTACGCATCGAGATGGGCCGGCGCGCCTGGGGCGCGGAACTCGGGCCGGATGAAACGCCTTTTGAGGCCGGCTTGATGGCCGCGGTGAAGCTGGACAAGGCCACCGCGTTCATTGGCCAACAGGCGTTACAGCGGCAACAGGGAAAACCGCTGCGCAAGAAACTCGTCACGCTGGTGCTGGACTCAGCCGATGCCTATGTGTGGGGCGGCGAAGCGATCATCCTGGACGGCGCGCCAGCCGGTGAAATTTCGTCCGCCGGCTGGAGCCCCAAGGCCGGTGCCTGCGTGGCGCTGGGCTATGTGCGTGGTCCGGCGGCCTTGATGTCGCATCAGGGCACAGCAGCCGAGATTGAGCTGTGGGGTGAAAGGTTGACCGTAAAAATGTACGACCAGTGGCCGGCGTGCGGCGGGTCACGGCCCGCCTCGAATGGATGAATGTACGAACTGCTTGGTGCACAATTCTGACAACTTCGACGCGCGCGCACGCTGG
>JANNGR010000123.1:0-3205 GCA_031403955.1 Betaproteobacteria bacterium | reverse complement strand
CTGTTGGTCGCAGCGACCTGCGCGATCAGTTCGCGCATACGCTGCCATGCCGGTGCCTCGCCGATCAGAATGTCAGCCTCGCCGCGCAGCTCTTCGACCAGCAGCCCGATGGTTGCCTTCGCGCGGCGATGGGCCTCGATTTCGCGTCGCAGCGCGATATGCGTTGCGACGCGCGCAAGCAGTTCTTCGCTCTCGAAGGGTTTGGTCACGTAGTCCACCGCGCCGAGCTGAAAGGCGCGGACTTTCTCGAAGCTGTCTTTGAGTGCGGTCAGAAAGATCACCGGAATGGACCGCGTGCTTGCGTCGGCCTTGAGCCGACGGCAAGTTTCGTAACCGTCGATGCCGGGCATCATCACGTCGAGCAGAATCAGATCGGGCGCGGACTCTGCAGCCCGGGCCAGCGCTGCTTCGCCGCCGGTCGCGGCAACGGTGCGGTAACCAGCGGCCTCAAGCTCCTGCTCGAGCAGGTCGATGTTCAGCGGCTGGTCATCGACGATCAGCACCGTGGCGGCGTCAAGGCTCACGGGCATCATGGTGTGGCTGGCCGGAAGCGGAGCGGCAGGCTTAGTGTGAAGGTCGAGCCCGCCCCGAGCGTGCTCTGGGCGCGCAGCTCGCCGCCCATCAGGCGCGCCAGGTGCCGCGCGATGCTCAGGCCGAGCCCGCTGCCGCCATGGGCGCGCGTGATGCTGGCATCGACCTGTTCAAACTCTTCGAACACGGTTTCAAGCTTGTCGGCGGGAATGCCGATGCCGGTGTCGGCGACCGAAATTTCGACCCTGCCGCCTGCGCAGTGCGCCAGCACATCGATACGGCCGCGCGCGGTAAATTTGACGGCATTGCTGAGCAGGTTGAGCATGATCTGGCGCAGCTTGTCGGCGTCAACCGTCAGTTGCGGCAAGTCGTCGCCGGTGGCCGTGGTTAGAGTCACCGCAGCGTCGAGCAGCGGCTCGACGCTGCGCGCGCAGTCGTCCAGTAGTGGCCCGAGGTCGATTTCAGTCGCGTCGATTTCGATGTGGCCGGCTTCAATCTTGGCCAGATCGAGCGTGGCGTTGATCAAGCCGAGCAGGTGCTGCGCGCTGGCCAGGATCTTGTCCAGGTTCTCGACCTGCTTGACTTCGATCTGTTCGCGCGTGCGGCGCATCACGATGCGCGTGAAGCCGATGATTGCGTTCAGCGGCGTGCGCAATTCGTGCGACATATTGGCCAGAAAGGCGCTCTTGTGCCGGCTTGCGGCTTCGAGCTGGCGGCTCTTGTGCTCGACTTCGCGAAACAGCCGCGCATTCTGGATCGCCAACGCGGATTGCGTGGCGAAGGTTTGCAACAGCTCGACCACACGCGGCTCGAACGCGCCGGTGCGCTTGCGGTTGACAACCAGGCCACCGAGCAGGCGGCCTTCGTACAACAGCGGAAGCGCCAGCAACGAGCGGTAGCCCAGACGCAGCAGCGTTTCGCGCACCTGGCTTTGATAAGCATCCTGATCCAGGATGTCGCTGATGGCGACCGGTTCGCGCTGCGTTGCCAGACGCCCGATCGCGCCTTCGCCCTTGGGTGGCGGTGCTGAGCGAAGGGCTTCGACCAGTTCGTCGGGCAGCCGGTCGGCCGCGTGCAGGCGAAACACCTCGCGCGCTTCCTCATACTCGTAGATCGCGCCACCGTCCATGTCGGCCAGCGCGGTTGCGCGCGAAACGATGGTGCTGAGCACGGTCTCCAGGTCCAGCGTCGAGCTGACGGCTTGGCCGACTTCGCTGAGCGCGCCGAGTTGTTCGACCGACCGGGTCAGTTCGGTCGTTCGCGCCTGCAATGCCTTGAACAGGCGCACGTTCTCGATCGCGATCACCGCCTGGCTGGCAAAGCTCTCGAGCAGGTCGACCTGGTTGGCGGCGAAGAGGCCGGCTTGCGGGTGCATGACGGTGATCGCGCCGACGACCTGACCGTCGCGCAGCATCGGCACGCTCAACAACCCGCGATAGCCGGTCGAGCGTGCAACCTGGTGGGTCAGGTACTCCGTGTCGGACAGGGCCAGCACGTCGGCCACATTGACCACCGCGGCGTCGCGAATGGCCTGCGCGGTGACCGAGCCCAGGCCGGGTCGCATTGGGAAGGCGTTGCGCGTCGCGGCGACGCCTTCGGCATTAACGCCAAAAGTGCTAGCGACCTGAATCCACTCTCCGTCGAAGCTGAACACCATGCCATAGTCGGCCCCGGTCAGACGCGCGGCGCGCTCGGCAATGACATCGAACACCGGCTGGGTGTCGGTGATCGAGCCGCTGATGACGCGCAGCACTTCGGCGGTGGCGGTCTGGCGCTCGAGGGCTTCCTTGGTCTCCTTGAACAGCCGCACGTTTTCGATGGCGATCACCGCCTGGTCGGCAAAGGTCTGCAGTAGCGCGATCTGACGCGGCGGCATGGTCCCGGCCTCCACTCGGCCGACCGCAATGGCACCGATCGGGCTGCCGTCGCGCATCAGGGGCACGGCGACGCTGCTGCGAAAGCCGGCGGCTACCGCTGCCTGGCGCGTCACAAAATCGGGGTCTTCGAGCACGTCCGGAATCGCCACGACGTCCCGCGTCAGGATCGCGCGACAAGCTGCACTGTCGCGGCTCGCCGGCCGGGGAAAGATGCTGCGCATGGCGTCGATCCCTTTCGGATCGACGATGGCCAGCGCCGCAATGTGCAGCAATTGGCCGTCGTAGGTGAACACATTCGCTGAGCGGGCACCGCACAGCTTCAGTGCCGCTGCGGCGATGGTCTCGAATACCGGCTGCGCATCAGCCGGCGAACACGCGATGACGCGCAGGATCTCGCTGGTCGCGGCCTGTGCGTCAAGGGCATCGGCGAGTTCTCGATCAGGAATCTGACGGCGCCGGCGGGCGGTGCTGACCAGAGCCGGAGCGTCGGCAAGTCCAGCCACCGGCTTGCGTCGCCGGCGGGGACGCGCAACGACCGAACCGGACGAAGCGGATGTGGCGAGTGGTGGGCGCTGGAACGTCATCTGCGTGGCCAACAAAAGGCGGGGAAATCAAACGCGTCAGTCAACGTATCGCAGCCGTGCCGCAGTGTCAAGGCTGAATGTCGCCCAAACCCGCTGCGCGCCAGCGATGCTGCGCCGAATGCCTTTTTGGCCAACAGGCCATCAGGCCAGCAACGCCACATTCCCCCCCGCCGCAGTCGTGTTGACCGTCACGGTTTGTTCCGCGCAAAACCG
>JANNGR010000122.1:0-22702 GCA_031403955.1 Betaproteobacteria bacterium | reverse complement strand
AGCCGACAGGGGCCGGATACCCCGGTAGGGCCGCTCGTAAATTGAAGGCAGCAGGGGTGTGACAAGCTTGCCGGCGGCGCTTCTCTGGTTGCTGCCGTAAGCAATCAGCGCTACGTCGCACTGTCCCGCGGCCAGCGCCAGGCTGGCCAAGGCGCAATGGGTCTGGAACGATGAGCCGCCGGTGCGGTTGTTGTCGGTGATGCGCGGATTTATCCCAAGATATTCGGCCAGGCTCAAGCTGGAGAAAATATCGTCGGGCAGACAAATCATCAGCCCGTCGACATCGCCGGGTGTAAGCCCAACATTACCGAGCGCTTTCAGCGCTGCCTGGACAGCCAGTTCCATGGAGCTGTAGCCCGGCGCGGCTCCGAGGCCAAAGGTCGCGGCCGAGACCACAGCCGCCTGACCCCTGGGAAAGTTGTCGGTCGAAACGGCATGCCGCATTTAGTTTGTCATCCTGTCAACTGTTTGGCATTGCTGATTTGCGGGGCTCGAACACCAGCAGCGGCTGACCATCTTCCTGTATGACTCTGGCCTGCACCAGCATGCCAATACGCACGTTGTCGGGTGGCATGCCATCCACTCGGGACATCAGGCGTGGGCCTTCCTCCAGGTCGATCAGAGCCAGGTTGTACGGAGCTTGCGGGGGTTTGGTACGCACCGTGGTGACCGAATACACGGTGCCACGCCCGCAGGCCTCGACCCACTCCAGCGGGTTTCCGGTTCGCGGTTCGGCCAGGCGCGGGTAGAACACATACTGGCCGCTGGCCGGGCTGCGCTGGATCATGAACTTACCCTGGGCAAGGAAATCCATGTACTCCTTCTCCGGATGGCCGGGTTGCACGGTGTTGGCTTCCATGGGCGCCAAACCTGCTGGAATTCCTGTCATGCCGACTCGGCAGCCGGGGCCGCGATCCCGAACTCTTCGAGCACCTCCGCGGTATGTTCCCCCAGGTTCGGCGGATGCCTGTAGATGGAGGACGGCGTCAGGCTGAAAATAATAGGCGGTGCAATCATCCTGAGCTTGCCCTCGCTCGGATGGTCCATGGTCTGAAAGAGATTTACCGATTCAAGATGCGGGTCGTCGATCAGCTCTTCAATGCTGTGTGTGGGCGCCCAGGGAATGTCATAACGTTCCAATGCAAGCTGCCATTCGTGGGATGTTTTTGTCTTGACCACACCGGCCAGAAACCGGTAGACCTCGTCATAACTGCGGGTGCGGGTCGCGTGGTCATGGAACATCGGTGACTGGTCGAATTCTTCCGGTCTTCCGATCAACTGGAAAAATTTCCGCCAGTGGTCGTCGGTGTAAACCAGCAGCGAGATGAACCCATCGCTGGTTTCATACGGCCGGCGATCGGGTGCCAAAAGGCGGTTGTAACCAGCGGGCCCCTGTGCTGGCTCAAAGCATCGTCCGCCCAAATGGTCGGTCAGAACGAACTGGCTCATGACCTCGAACATCGGAACCTCGATGCTCTGGCCAAGTCCGGTGCGTCCTTGGTAAACCAGGGCCGCCAATATGGCATGCGCGGCGGCTAGGCCGACCACTTTGTCAGCCAGGGTTATCGGAACATATTGGGGCTTGCTGTTCTGCGTGCGACCGATCAACGAAGGTATGGCCGATATACCCTGGATCAGATCGTCATAGGCCGGTCGGTCCTTGTACGGACCTGCTTGCCCATAACCGACCAGAGAAACATAGACGATGCCGGGATTGCAAGCCTTTACGTCCGCGTAGTCCATTCCGAGCCGCTTCAACGCGGAAGGACGAATGTTGCTCACGAACACGTCCGCGTCTTCGCATAACTTCAGCAGCGCTGCGCGTCCCTGCGCGGTTTTTGCATCCAACACCACGCTTCGCTTGTTGCGATTGCATTGGAGAAAAAGCGAACCCATCTTGGCGTTGCGCATCGCTCCGGCCAGACGAATCAGGTCTCCCTCGGCGCTTTCGATCTTGATGACGTCGGCACCGTAGTCGGCAAGAATCTGGGTCGCGAACGGCCCCATCAGGACCGACGTCATGTCGACGATCCGTATGCCGGCCAAAGGGCCAGTTGCCGTGGTCATTAGATTTCGCCGTTTATTGGTTCGCGCTTATTCGCCTACCAGCGCCAACGCTTCGGCGAGCGGCAACTCGCGGTCTTCACCGAGAAGGATGGCATACGCCGCGGTCTCCCACGCGCCATCCGGCGGCGCAAGCGGATCCACGGTTTCGAGCCGGTGCTCCAGTACAAACCGGCTGATCAACAGCTTGCGCGGGTCACCATTGACTTGAAGACTTTCCCACGCCAGCACCACGGCGCTCGCCGCGTTGTAATACGCGCTCGCCGCTTCACGGGCCAGGTGTTCGGTGTCCGCTGCGCCGCTTGCCACCCGGGAGATAAACTGAAAGCTCTTGTGCGTGACCTGCAACAGCCGTTGCCGGAAAACTTCCGGCAATTTGGTGCACTGGTCGATCTTCTCGATCAAAAGCGCATGCAGGGTTTCATGGGCGCCGGCCTTCGCGACGGCGCGGCGCACCACGTCGATGGCATTGATGTTGCTGGTACCTTCCCACAACACGCCGATATGTGAGTCACGAACCAGCCGCGCATTGACCCATTCTTCAATATAGCCATTGCCTCCGCGCGTCTCCATGGAAGCGCGCGCGGCTGAAATGGCATCTCTGCAGGCCCTGAACTTCACCAGCGGCGTTAGGATCCGTATTAGCTGCGCCGCCTGTTTGGAGCCGGCGCGTGCCTGGTCCATGTAACTCGCCGCGAGCATGGACAAGGCGAGTGCCTGCTCCGCCGGCACCAGTATCTTCATTACCTGGCGCCGCAATAGTGGATGGTCAATAATGCGGGCGCCGAATGCATTGCGGTTGCGGGCCACCTGCATGGCTTCGTTGTAGCAGCGCCGCATCATGCCGGCGGCGCGAACGCCATGCGACAGGCGCGACATGTTGACCTGCTCCATCATTTGCTTGATGCCCTGGTCGGCCTTGCCCACCAGATAGGCCTCAGCGCCTTCGAGAACGATTTCGCAGGACGCGAGGGATTTGGTGCCGAGCTTGTCCTTGAGCCGGACGATTCTGTAGCTATTGCGCGAGCCGTCAGGAAGATAACGCGGCAACGCAAACAGCGCCACGCCATTTATGCCGGCGGGGGCGCCTTGCGGGCGCGCGAGAATCAGTGCGATGTGTGCGTCGGTATGCGACGCAAACCATTTGTCGCCGTACAGACGCCAGACGCCATTCTCGTTGCGGGCGACGGTTTCGAGAGAGCCGACATCGGACCCGCCAGCGCGTTCGGTCATGAACTGGGTGCCTTTCCAGAGATCCTTGAGTTTTGGAGCAAGCATCTTGGGCAGCAGATAGTTCTTGAGCTCATCACTCGCATAGGTCCGCAGTATGTGGATGGTTGCGTCGGTGATGCTCAGCGGGCACATCATGCCGAACTCCGACTGGATGAATAAGTACTGGAACGCATATTTGGCCGCCTGCGGCGCAGCGCCCCCCCAGCCCAGTGCATCCGGCTGGTGGCACATCGAGTGGAGCTGAAAATCCTCGAAGCCTATCTTCTCCATCTCGTGGTATGCGGGGTGGTAGACCAGCCGGGCGATATCCCGCCCAAACCGGTCGCGCTGTTCAAGCGTCGGCGGGTTGCGATCCACCACACGTGCAAGGTAATCCAACTCGTTGCCGGCCACGGCGCCCAGGCGCTTGAACCACGGTTCAAAGTGCGCAAACACCTTGGCATCCAGGTTGACAAGCAATGACGCCTTGAAACTGCGGTCGATCTCATAAAAATTCATCCCCGCGCAATCCGGCGCGATATGCCCCCGATCCGGATTGGCCGCGGCAGCGTCGGCCGGTATGTTTTCAACCGCTGCGAGATGCACTTGCGTCGATAGGTTTGACATGCTGACTCCTGTTCTGAAAATCTAGGTTTACTGCTTTTCCATCTTCGCCGCTTCCACCACGCGGGCCCAGCGCTTTGTATCGGTTTCCGCAAATGCGGCCAACTGCTCCGGTGTGGTGGGGAAAGGTGTCGCGCCAGTAGACGAGAGGTAGGTTGCGGTCGCGGGATCGTTCAGGATGCCGGTAAGCATCGCATTCAGCTTCAACACGGCCGCGCGCGGGGTCTTCTGGGGCACGAACGCTGCGATCCAGGCCGTCAATTCGAATCCTGGCAGTCCGCTTTCATCCAGTGTGGGTATGTTGGGCATGATTGCCGCCCTCTTGGAGCTTGTCAATGCGAGTACCCGGAGATCACCTTTTTGCATCATGCCGGCGGCTGATACCGGATCGACAAACAGGCTATCCACATGGCCACCCAACAGGTCGGTTAAAGCCTGGGGCGATCCACGGTAAGGCACATGGGTCATCGTCAGACCTTCTCGCTCCTTGAACAGTTCCCCCGCTCCGCGACCGGTCTGGCTGCCGCTGCCGAAAGTCAGCGGCTGAGGGCGGCTCTTGGCCAGCGCGATGAATTCAGCTATGTTCTTTGCAGGGAAGTCGGCCTTGACAGCCAGCATCATGGGTATCGTCACGATACCGGTGACGGGCGCAAAATCCGCCTTCGGGTCGAACGGCATCGACTTGAACAAGTTCACGTTGGCCGCGTGGGTGGAGTTGGTGGTCACGAACACGGTGTACCCATCCGGGTCCGCTCGCAAGACACTCAATGCCGCGATATTGCCGTCGGCGCCGGGCTTGTTTTCGACAATCACCGGCACGTTGGCCACGCGACTCAAATCCGTGGCCAATCGCCGTGCGGTGCCATCCGTGGCGCTACCAGCGGGGAACGGTACAACAAGGGTAATACGCCGGGACGGGAAGTCTTGCGCATAAGCGCAGAGCGAAAACGCCGCCAGCACAATCGACAACGTCAGCCCAAGTATGGAACGAACTTTCATCTTTGCCTCTGTCTAACAATTTGGAGTAACAGGCATTGTTCGCGCCGCGGTGCCAAAAGTAAAATTAATAATTCGTCTTCTGTGATTAGCGCAACGCGGCGCGGGCATGTTGATGCATGCCATTCGGCGGCTGCAAGACGAATTAAGTCCGGCGGAGCCGCTCGACCGCTGAGTTGCCCCGATCCACCGTGCCTGCGGCGTCCAGTCAAGGTGGATTTCAACCCTTCGGTTTCAGATTACCCAACAAGTCCTTTAACAACAAAAATAAGTGGAAGGGGTCTGTAATACTCGGCTCAAATTCCCAGTTCAGATACCACTGCCGGGCCGTCTCATCCTTGGCGTGAACTAGCAGCGCACGGATACCGGCAATGTCAGATGCCTGAGCGGTGCGCAACAAAGCATCCTTCAATAAAGCTCGTCCAAGGCCCGCACGCCGATGGTTTCGATCAACCGCTAATCTGGTCAAAATTATGGTAACGCACATCGCCGCGCTCAAGCCGCTCGAATCCGGCGTTGATATCGGCCGCCGTGATGACTTCTACATCGGCCGTGATCTTGTGTTTGCCGCAAGCCCGTAACAGCGCCGCAGCGCCGGGTTACGTTCAACCGCGGGTGTGGTTGGCATGTGTCGATGTTCCGTCTTGTGAGCCAGCGATGACTCGTCAAAATTTCTCGTCGCGCAGCCAGTACCATTTGTAAAGCATACGCTGGCCAAGCCGGCGAAATGGCGCCAGGGCCGGCGAACGCACCAGACCAAACAGGTTTGGATACTCCAGCGGCGAATCATAAATCGGCAGTTTGAACACCGCGCGGCCCGCGTCCTGGCCGGCCACCCGTTCAGCCAGCCGCTTGCCGGCCCAGGTCGAGAACGACACGCCGTTGCCGCCATAACCGACCGCGTACCAGACGTTTTGTATTGGGTCGGGGCGCGTGATACGCGGCATCATGTCGTGGCTGACATCGACCCAGCCCCACCAGGAGTAGTCGATCTGGATGCCTGCGAGTGGCGGAAACTTGCGTGCGATCGCACTGGTGAGCAGTTGCAGGTGCAGCGGGTCTTGCGCGTCGGCGCCGGTAACGGAACTGCGGCTGCCGAGCTGCAGCCGGTTGTCCGGCAACAGGCGGTAATAGAAGCGCAACGTGCGGCTGTCGGTCAGAAAGGTGTGCGAGCGGAAGTTGGTCGCTTTCAACTCCGCGTCGCTCAGGGGCCGCGTGACTACCGAGTTCGACAGGATCGGCATGATCTTGTTCTTCAGCAAATGGTTGAGCGCCTGCCCGGTGTAGCCGCCGGTACACACCGCAACGCGTTTTGCGCGCACGCTGCCGCCGGGGGTGCGCAGATGGTGTACACCGCCCTTGGTGTCCCAGCCCTGCACCGGGCTGGCCGGGTGGACGCTTGCCCCGAGCGCGCGCGCTTGTGTCATCAGGCCGAACGTGAATTTGAGCGGGTGGATGCCAACACCCTCTGGCTCAAACATCGCGCCGGCGGCTTCGCGCTCGTCGCAATAGTCGCGCCGCAGCTCGTCCGCACTCAGAATTCGTGTGTGGTAACCAAAGGTCTCACGCAGCAACTGCGCCTCGGCTCGCAAATAGGCCATCTTCTGTGGCCGATGCGCCAGATGCAGATGGCCACCGTCGAATGCATCGCAGTCGATCAGTGTCGTCAGGTGCTTGAAGTTCTCGAAGCCGGTGCGGATCTCGGTGTCGAGCTGCTTGGCCACGTCGAGGCCCCAGCGCGTTATCCACTGCGAGCGCTTTAGCCGTCCGCTCGCGTTCTGGCCCTGGCCACCACTGCGGCTGGAACAGCCCCACGACGTCTGGTTGGCCTCCAGCACCACCGCTTGGATGCCATGCTCCTGCGCCAGGTACAGCGCGGTCGAGATGCCGGTCGCGCCGGAGCCGATGACGACCACATCCGCGTCCATATCGCGCGTCACCGGCCCGTCGTCCGGCGCTGGCATGCCCGCGCTGGCGACCCAGTAGGTCGGGGCGTAGGCCTGGCCGGCGCCGGGGTTGGCGGCGACAAGCGGGTCGTATTGCGGGTCGTAGCGCTTGTCGGTGGGCAATACGCCGCCGGTGAACTGCCGTGGGCCGCTCAGATCCATACCGGTTCCCGCTTCACTGGATGGCCGGCAGGTTTGGCCGACCTTTACGAAACGCGTTCTTCAGCACAATCTTTCCGTCCCGAAACGTAAACACGTCTACGCCGTCGGTCTCGACGCGCGAGCCATCAGCGGCCGTGCCGGTAAAGGTCCACTGCGACACGCCGAAGTCGCCCTGTACGAAGGTTTGGCCCTTGGTCCATTGCGCGTCGGGGAGGGTTTCCCACGCGGCGGCAAATGCCTTGCGCACCGCCTGCGGGCCGACATGGCGCGTGCCGCAAGCATCCGGCCCGGCGGCAGTCTGGAACACGCAGTCGTCGCTCATGAAACCCATCAACGCACCGATGTCGTGCCGGTTCCAGGCGTCGCCAAACGCCGCCAGCGTGGCGGCGGTGACCGGGGCAAAAATTTCAGACATCAAAACTCCCAAAGTCTCCGCCAAGGTTACGGATTCTGGCGCCGCCGCGATAGGGCCAGATGGCAGGATTCGGCATAGCCAGCTTTGCTGTCCGGGTAAACTGGCGCGGCACCATGGCCAAAGCGCGAACCATCCAGTGGGCGCAGCTTTTTGCGCTGCCCGAGCAACCCGCACTGACGCTGCAAGGGCGGTTGCGGCTGGCGATTGTGCAGGCGATTCTTGAAGGTCGGCTCAGTTCCGCGGCGTCGCTGCCCTCCTCGCGCGAGCTGGCGCACCTGCTGGGCTTGAGCCGCAATACCGTGACCTCGGCCTACCTGCAATTGGTGGATGAGGGGTTTCTGGAGGCGCGCTCGCGCAGCGGCGTATTCGTGGCGCCGAATGCGCGTCCGGTGTCGGCTGCGCAGGTCGAGCCGATGGTCGGCACGAGCCGCCAACCACCAGACTGGACGGCGCGTGTGCTGCGTTCGCTGGCCGGCCGAGCGACGTTGTCCAAGCCGCAGCAGTGGAGCGCCTATCCGTATCCGTTCATTTACGGCACCTACGACCCGCAGCTTTTCCCGAGCGAAGATTTTCGCGAATGCTGCGTGCGCAGCCTGGCGCGTTCGCAATTGCCGCACTGGACGCCGGACCTGGAAACCGAAGACGTGCCCGAACTGATTGAGCAGATTCGTACCCGCCTTTGCCCGAAGCGCGGCGTGTTCGCGCGCAAGGAAGAAATCATGCTGACCGTGGGCACGCAACATGCCTACTACCTGCTGGCCGAAGCGCTGTTTGACGAACACACCCGGGTTGGCCTGGAAGAACCCGGCCACCCGCACGCACGCAACAGCTTCTCCCTGCGCAAGCCCCAATGGGTTGAGATGCTGGTGGACGGCGAAGGCCTGGTGGTCGATGCGCTGCCGGCGGTGGACTACCTGTTCATCACGCCCTCGCACCAGAGCCCGACCACCGCCACGCTGAGCCTGGAGCGGCGCCAATGGCTGCTGCGCAAGGCCGAACTGCGGGACTTCGTGATCATCGAAGACGACTACGAGGCCGAGAACCTGTATGCAGGCGAACCGATGCCGGCGCTAAAAAGTCTGGACCGCGCCGCTCGGGTGGTCTATGTCGGTTCGGTATCCAAGAGCCTGTCGCCAGTGCTGCGACTGGGTTATATCGTTGCGCCACGCGCACTGATCAAGGAGCTGCGGCTGATCCGGCACGCCATGGTGCGCCACCCAAGCGCATTTTTGCAGCACGCCTATGCGTTGTTCCTGTCGCTCGGCCACCACGATTCGCACACCCGTCGCGTCAACCAGGCAATGCAGGAGCGCCTGGCGCTGGCCGCTCAGGCGTTGCGCGAGCAACTGCCGGAGTTCGAATTCCTGCTGCCGCAAGGCGGCGCGTCGATCTGGGTCCGGGCGCCCGCATGGGTCGATGCAGCCGAGCTGGCGCTGATCGCGCGTGGCCATGGCGTGCTGATAGAGGCCGGTGACGTGTTTTTTGCCAAACCGCCGTACCCCTGCCCGTTCTTCCGCTTGCGGCTGTCATCGATTGCCGCCGGGCAGATTGCAGCCGGAATCCGTGCGCTGCGTCTGGCGACGGACGAACTTGAGCGCGCGCAGACTTCGATGGTGTCGTGATGTCGTCCGAACCACTCGAACTCGATCTGACGCGGCAAGAACCGATTCCGCCAGCCGGCATGGATGCGGCGCTGTCCGTGATGCGCAGCGGCAAGTTGCACCGTTATGGCGAGACCGATGGCCGCCCGAGCGAGGTTTCGTTGCTGGAAGCCGAGTTCGCGCATGAGCTCGGTGTGTCTTATTGCGTGGCGCTGAATTCCTGCGGATCGGCGATGTTCGTGGCGCTCCGGGCCGCCGGTGTCAAACCGGGTGACGCGGTGTTGTCGAACTGCTTCACGCTCGCGCCGGTGCCCGGCGCCATCGCCCATGCCGGCGCCCGTCCGGTACTGGTGGACGTGGCCGACGACTACACCATCGACCTGGACGATCTGGAACGCAAAGCGCGCTCCAGCGCTGCCCGCATCCTGCTGCTGTCGCACATGCGCGGCCATATTTGCGACATGCAGCGCCTGGCGGCGATCTGCCAGCGACACGCTGTGCAGGTGATTGAAGACTGTGCCCACACCATGGGCGCCGGGTGGAGCGGCAAGGCCACCGGAACCTGGGGTATTGCCGGCTGCTTCAGTCTGCAAAGCTACAAACACGCCAACAGCGGCGAAGGCGGTTTGCTGGTTACCGGCGATGCCGATATAGCCGCGCAGGCGATCCTGTTCTCGGGCAGCTACATGTTGTATGGGTCGCACCTGGCGCGCCCGCCGGACGAGGTTTTCGAACGCTGGAAGTTCATCACGCCCAACTTCAGCCTGCGCCTGAGCAACTTGGCCGCCGCCGTGGCGCGCGCGCAGCTCGGTGAGGTGCTGGCCGAGCGATGCCGGCGCTGGAACCAGCGTTATGCGTGGATGGCAGCTGGCCTGACCGGCATAACCCATGTGTGGCTGCCCGAACGTGTGGCCAACGAGCAGTTCGTCGCCAGCTCGATCCAGTTTTCACTGGTTGGCCTGCCGCGCGCCAGCCAACAGGCTTTCCTGGCGCTGTGCGCCGCCCGCGGCGTGCACATCAAGTGGTTCGGCGCCGATCAACCGGCGGGCTTCACCAGCGTATGGCAACACTGGCGTTATTTCGGCGCGCCGCAATCGCTGCCAAACGCCGAGCGTGTATTGGCAGGGCTGTGCGACATACGCTTGCCACTGACTTTGACGCAAAGCGACTGCGGGGCGATAGCGGCTGTCATTCGCGGCGCGATTTCAACCGTGCGCGCCGCTGCACCGGGTTGAATCTAGGGTAAGTCCGGGTCTGCTGGCTCCATTGGCGCCGTTATGCTGGCCCTTCCGATGTGCCGGCACAACACCCACAATCCGAATTGCGCCGACCGGCTGCGCCATGACATTCCAGCATTCCCGCATTCCATTAACGGAGTAACCCATGAAGATGAATAAACGTCAGTTGATAGTTGTGGCGGCCTCGGCCCTGGTGGCATGCGGCGGCGCATTCGCCCAGGCCAAGAAGGAAGTGACCTTCGCGCACCAGGACATGCTGGTGCCGTTTCGTACCGTGATGGAGTCCGGCGAGCTCGAAAAAACCACCGGCTACAAGATCAACTGGCGCATGTTCGGCGGCGGCGGCGACGTGATCAAGGCCATGGCCAGCGGCGACGTGCAGATCGGCGAAGTCGGCTCCAGCCCGCTGACGGCCGCGGCCAGCCAGGGCCAGGACATAAAGCTGTTCTGGATCATCGATGACATTTCCGACGCCGAGGCGCTGATCGTGCGCAACGGCTCGGGCATCAACAGCATCAAGGACTTGAAGGGCAAGAAAGTCGCCACGCCGTTTGTCTCGACCGCGCATTACCAGTTGATGGTGGCGATGAAGCTCGATGGTGTTGACCCCAAGACCGTCAACGTGATGAACATGCGCCCGCCCGAAATCGCGGCCGCCTGGGAACGTGGTGACATCGACGCGACTTTCATCTGGGATCCGGTGTTGTCCAAGATAAAGGGCAACGGCAAGGCCATCGCCACCTCGGGCAGCATCGGCAAGAAGGGTTACCCGACCTTTGACGGCATCGCGGTCAACTCCAAATGGGCAGCCGAGAACGAGGGCTTCATGGTGGCGCTGGTGCAGGCCCTGGCGAAGGCGGATGACGAATACCGCAAGAACGCGGCCAAGTGGACGGCCGATTCACCGCAGGTAAAGGCCATCGCCAAGTGGACCAAGGCCGACGCCAAGGATGTTCCGCCGTCCATGATGCTGTACAAGTTCCCGAACATGCAAGAGCAGATTTCGGCCACCTGGCTTGGCGGTGGCGCGGTCAAGGCCATGACCGACACGGCCGCGTTCCTGAAGGAGCAGGGCCGCATCCAGGAGGTAAAACCCGACTACAAGGCGTTCGTGACCGACGTCTACATAAAGAAGGCGATGGCCAAGTAGCACCACGGCTCACGCAACCAGGGGCAGCCACGCGCGGCCCTTTTTTTTGCTCCGGTTTTCTGGAGTCCGGACCCGATCCAGGAGTTGTCGATGCCCACGCTTGATATCCGTGACGTCACGGTGAACTACGCCGTCAAGGGCGGCACGCTGCAGGCCCTGTCGCCGGTAAACCTGCGCATGCAGGATGGGGACTTCGTCGTCGCGCTGGGGGCCTCGGGCTGCGGCAAGACCACGCTGCTGAACTGCATCGCCGGTTTCCTGCTGCCTTCCACCGGCGAAATCCTGCTCGATGGCCGGCCGGTAACCGGCCCTGGCGCGGACCGCGGCGTGGTGTTCCAGAAACATGCCCTGATGCCCTGGCTGTCGGTGCGCGACAACGTGGCGCTGGGCCTGCGCCTGCGCGGCGTGGACCGGGCGGCGCGACACGCGGTAGCCGCCGACAAGCTGGCGCTGGTTGGGCTGGAGGCGTTCGGCGAGCGCGCCGTGCATGAACTGTCGGGCGGCATGCAGCAACGCGTCGGCATCGCGCGCGCGCTGGCCAATGACCCGGCGGTGCTGTTGATGGACGAGCCCATGGGCGCGCTCGACGCCTTCACGCGCGAACAGGTGCAGGAAATCCTGCTGCATGCCTGGACGCGGGCCAACAAGATGGTGTTCTTCATCACCCATTCGGTCGAAGAGGCGTTGTTCCTCGCCACCCGGCTGATCGTCATGAGTCCGAGCCCGGGGCGGATCTCGCATGTCTATGACAGTGTGCCGTTCTCACGCCAGTTTCTGGAGCACGGCGACGCACGCAAGGTAAAGTCCGAGCCCGAATTCATCCGCATGCGCGAAGAGGTCTTGTCGATCGTGCACCGCCGGGAGACCGAACATGCCTGACGCTGCAAAGCCCCAGTCGGGCGCCGCCAACAGCCCGGCCAGCGCGCCGCTCAAGACCAGCCGCTTCAAGGTGCCCGGCGAAGGGTCGAGCGTGGCCATCAGCGTTGTCACCGTGCTGGTGCTGGTATTGGGCTGGTTCATCGTCACCGCGATGGGTCTGATCAAGCCGCTGTTCCTGCCCAGCCCGCAGGCGGTGTTCCAGCAGTTCATGGAGTACCTGACCGGCACCGCCAACGACAAACCGTTGTGGCAACATTTCGCCGCCAGCATGTTCCGCGTCTTCTCGGCCTTCCTGCTGGCCTGCCTGACCGCCATTCCGGTGGGCATTGCGATGGGTATGTCGCGCGTCTGGCGCGGCATCTTCGACCCGCCGCTGGAGTTTTACCGGCCGTTGCCGCCGCTGGCCTACCTGCCGCTGATCATCATCTGGTTCGGCATCGACGAATTGCCCAAGGTGCTGCTGATTTACCTGAGTTGTTTCGCGCCGCTGGCGCTGGCCGCCCGCTCGGGCATGAAGAGCGCGACGCAGGAGCAGATCAACGCCGCCTATTCGGTGGGCGCTAGCTACAACCAGGTCGTGCTGCACGTGGTCCTGCCCTCGGCCCTGCCCGAGATTCTGGTCGGCATGCGCATTGCCATCGGTTTTGGCTGGACCACGCTGGTGGCGGCCGAGATGGTGGCCGCCAATGTCGGCCTGGGCCAGATGGTGCTTAACGCGTCGAACTTCCTGCGCACCGACATCGTCATCATGGGCATCATCGTGATCGGCGTCGTGGCCTACCTGTTCGACCTGCTGATGCGCTGGGTCGAGCAGAAGCTGGTTCCGTGGAAGGGGCGCGTGTAGGGAGTCGGTGCGGCACCACGAAGCAACCGCCTTCAGCCCGGCAGTTCCAGCAATTTGAGGCGCTGCGCCTTGCCCGATGGCCCGCGCGGCAGCTCGGTTACGAACCGGATCACTTTGGGTGTCTTGTAGCGGCCGAGTTGCTCCAGACAAAAGTCGCGCAGGGTGACCTCGTCCACCACATGGCCGGGGCGCAGCACGACGCAGGCCATGATTTCCTGGCCGTAGTGGTGGTCCGGTATGCCAACTGAAGCCGCGTCGAGCACAGCCGGGTGGCGTAACAGTGCTTCATCAATTTCGCGCGGTGCGATGTTCTCGCCGCCCTTGATGATCAGCTCCTTGATGCGGCCGGTAACAAAAAAGAAACCGTCGCCGTCGCGGTGGCCCAGGTCGCCGGTGCGCAACCAGCCGTCCGGCGTGAAAGCGGCGCGGGTTGCCTCGTCGTTCTTGTAATAACCGCGCATCACGTTGGGGCCGCGGATCGCAATCTCGCCGGTTTGGCCATCAGGAACCGGCGCAAGTCGCGCGTTTATCACGCGGGCTTCGCAGCCCGAGGCCCGGCCTACCGCGCCCAGTTTGCGTTGCGCCGCATCCAGCGGGTTAGAGAACACGGGCGCTACCGTCTCGGTCAGGCCCATGGTTTCGATGATGCCGATGCCGAACTTCTGCTCGAATGCGCGCAGGTGTTGCGGTGGCAAAGCGGCCGATGCCGAGCGGCAAAAGCGGATATACGCGGTTTGCGCGCGCGCCGGGGCCTCACCCTCGAGCAGGTAGGAAATCATCGTCGGCACAACATTTAGCCAGGTGCATTGGCGACCGATCGCCTGGGCCCAGAAACGCGCGGCGGAGAACTTCGGCGGCAGCGCCAGACTGCCGCCATGTGCCAGTGGCGCGAGCATGGTCACGGCGAATGCGTTGATGTGGTACAGCGGCAGCACCGCCAACACCCGGTCGGTGGGCAGCAAGCCATGCTCCACGCTGACCGCTAGCGCATTGGCCGCCAGATTGGAATGGCACAACATCACACCTTTGGGCACGCCGGTAGTGCCGGAGGTGTACATCAGCAGCGCCAGCGCGTCGCTTGCCGGTGCTGGCGTCTGGCGTTCGGCACCGGTGTCCGGGCCCGGCAATGTCGCTGCATCGGGGTCGACCACCAGCACCGTGATGGCACGCCCGATGCCAGGCAACATGGCGCGCACCGCAAGCTCCCACTCGGGGCTGACGAACACTAATCCGCAGTCACCGTGGCCAAGCACATAAGCCATCTGCCCGGGTTGTGACAACAGGTTGACCGGGTTGACGCACCAGCCGCCAGCCATGGCGCCGAGCAGCAGTTGCAGCGTCATCAAGCCGTTCGGCATGACAACCGAAACCGTGTCGCCGGGTTGCGATCCATGCGCGCGCAGCAATGCGCTGACGCGCCGGCAGGCCTGCGCCAGTTCGCCGAACGTCAGGTCACACGCGCCGTCCGCGTCGGTCGCATAGACCGCCCGCGGCCGCAGCGCCGCCTGCTGTTCGACCAGCTCACGCACGGTCATCGCGGCGTGACTCATGCGCGGCCAAATTTGTCGAAAAACGCGCCGAAGATGTCACGTTCGCTCGGCAAACGCTCCGCTATCGGGCGCGAGATACGCGTGATGTTCAGGTAATGCCGGTAGTTCAGGTTGTCGGAAAAGTTGTTCTTGCCCCAGGTGCCGCAGCCCATCGACAGCGAGAACGGCAACCCGTTGTCGAAGCTGCCACCAGTGGCGATGCAATGCGCCTGGTCGACGATCACGCGCGCAACCGGCAACGTCAGGCCAAGGTGCAGGGCGCGCTCGGCGACGGCACTGTGCAGCCCGACCGAATGGCCGGCGCCTTCGAAAGCATAGATACGTCGCACGGTTTCGCAGGCCTGGGCAAAGTCGGTGGCGCGGTACAGCGCCAGCACCGGGCAGAGCTTCTCGCCCGAAAACGGATGCTGGTGGCCGACGCCGTCTTCCTCGACCATCAGGATGCGTGGATTGCCGCGCGCGACGGCGGACCAGGGCGACTCGGGGTTGGGGTCGAGTGCGGCGGCGCGAGCGGCGATGGCCGCCGCCGACTGGCCGATCACCGCCGGCGACAACTTGCCCTCGGGCCACATCAGTGTACGCAGCGTCGCCTTTTGCGTGGCGTCGAGCAACACCGCGCCGCGCGCAACCAGCGCCGCGATCAGCCGGCCACGCACCGAGTCGACAATCACCAGACTGTTCTCGGACGAACAACTGGTGGCGTTGTCGAAGGTCTTGGAACGCAGGATGTGATCGGCGGCGCGCTCGACATCGGCGGTCTCGTCGACGATGCCCGCCACGTTGCCGGCGCCAACACCGAAAGCCGGCGTGCCGCTGGCGTAGGCGGCGCGCACATTGGCCTGCGAGCCGGTGGCCAGCACCAGGTCGCACAGGCCCATCAACGCCAGCGTCGAGGCCTTGTTGACCGGTGCGGGCAATAATTGCACCAGGTCGCGCGGCGCGCCGATACGGTCGAACTGGTCAGGGATGGAGTCGATCAGGCGCTGGCAAGGCGCCCCGCCGGTGGGCGACGGCGCGACGATCACCGCATTGCGGCCTTTTAGCGCATTGATGATCTTGTTGGCCGGCGTTGCCGCCGGGTTGGTGGACGGTGTCACCGCGCAGACCACCCCGACCGGGCGCGCGATCTCTATCAGGCCCCTGGCCGCATCTTCAGTTATGACACCGACTGACCTCGATCCCTGCAGGTCACGCAGCAGACCCAAGGTCTTGCGGTGGTTCTTGCGCACCTTGTCCTCGACATTGCCGATGCCGGTGTCCGCCACCGCCAGTTCGGCCAGCGCGCGGTTGCGGCTCGGCTCGATGATGGCCCAGCCAGCCGCCGCGACCAGTTCGTCCACACCTGCCTGGTCAAAATCATCGGCCAGCCGTTGCGCAATACGCGCACGCGCCACCAGTTGACCGACCCCGGCTTCGATTTCGATTGCCGCATGCATCTCAATCCGCCTTTATGTTCGCGTCCCGGGCCAGCTTGGCCCATTTGGGCAGCTCGGCGGCAACCATGTTGCCCAGCGCCTCGGGTGTACCGCCCACACCTTCGCTGCCCTGGGCCAGCAGCTTTTCGCGGATCGCCGGGTCAGCCACCACGGTGTTGAGCGCCCGGTTCAACTTGTCGATGATCGGCCTGGCTGTCCTGGCCGGCACGAACATCGCGTACCAGGAGTCAACCTCGAAGTCCGGCACGCCGGCCTCCTGCAGCGTTGGCACGTCGGGAAAGGCGGTACTGCGCTTGAGCGTGGAAACACCGAGCGCCTTCAACTTGCCGGTCTTGACGAACTGCGCCGCGGCCGGAATCGACACCCATAACAACGGCACCTGGCCACCGATCACGTCGACGACGGCCGGGCCGCCACCGCGGTAGGGTATATGTGTCATCTGGGTGCCGGTACGCAGCTTTAGCAGTTCACCCGCCAGGTGCCCCGGCGAGCCGTTGCCCACCGACGCATAGGCCAGTGTTCCCGGCTTGGCCTTGGCCAGCGCTATCAACTCGGCGATGGTATTGACCGGCAACTGCGGGTTGGCGACCAGGATTTGCGGCAGCGAAGCGACGGTGCCGATGGGCTCGAAGTCCTTCACCGTGTCAAACGGCAGCTTGGGAAATATCGCCGGGTTGATGGTGTGCGAACTGAGCGTGAACAACACGGTGTAGCCGTCCGGCGCGGCGCGCGCCACCACCTCGGTGCCGACCGATCCGCCGGCTCCGCCCTTGTTCTCGATGACGATGGTCTGACCGAGCGCGATCTGGAAGCGTTCCTGCACGATACGCGCGATCACGTCGGTACCGCCGCCCGGCGGGTAGGGCACCAGGAAGCGGATCGTCTTATCCGGATAGGCTCCCGCCTGGGCCCGGACCGCCAACGGCGTAACAAGGCCCAGCGTGGCGAGCGCCGCGGCGCCAAGCGCGCGCCGGCGTGTTATGAATTGACGCATGCATGTCTCCGGTGAATGGTGGTCGAATGTGGCGCTATTGTGTTGCTTTCAGGGTGGTAAGCGCGCGCGCAAGGTGCGACTCAGCAGCACCACCGGTATCAGGCCTGCCAGCACCAGCGCCAGACAGGGCAACGCGGCTTCACCCAGCCGTTCATCGCGCGCCAACTGGTAGGCGACGACCGCCAGTGTGTCGGAATTGAACGGACGCAACACCATGGTTGCGGGCAACTCTTTCATTACGTCCACAAACACCAGCAGGGCCGCCGCGGCAGTCGAGCGTTTTAGCAGCGGCCAATGCACGCGTGCCATCAACTCGACGCCGCCGGTTCCGAGGGTTCGCGCCGAGTCATCGAAACTGAGCGGAATACGCGTGTAGCCGCTTTGCACCGACTGCAAGGCGACGGCGCAAAAGCGCACCAGGTAGGCCCACACCAGCCCCAGCGAAGTGGCAGTCAGATAAAAACCCAGGCCAAGCTGCGGGGCCGCCGCCTGCAGCCAGCCCACCGGCAGCAGCAGACCCACCACGATTACCGCGCCCGGCACCGCGTAACCCAGGCCGGCAAGTTGCACGACGGCCCGCGTCACCGCGTCAGGGCGCCGGCGCAATGCAAATGCCAGCAGCAAGGCAATCGCCACCGACAAAGTAGCCGTGATCAACCCCAGACGCACGCTGTTGACGGACCATTCGACAAATCGGCTCCAGGGCAGCAATTGCCAGCCGTCCGACAGCGGACGCAACATGAAAAGCACCGGCAATACAAAACCCAACCATACCGGCAGCAGACACACCGCCCATGCCAGCCACTTTGCGCCGCCTTGCAGCGACACTGCCTGGGCGTCGCCAGCACCAGCACGGGCGCCGCGCCCGCTGGCAAAACGCGCGCGGCGCTGCGCCCGCTGTTCTAGTTTGAGCAACAAGGCAACCAGCACCAGCAGCATGGTGGCGAGTTGCGCGGCGGCAATCCGGTTGTCCATCGCCAGCCAGGCTTTGTAGATGCCGGCGGTGAAGGTCTGGATGCCGAAGTAACTCGACACACCGAAGTCGGCCAGGGTTTCCATCAAGGCCAGCGCCACCCCAGCGGCCACAGCCGGGCGGGCCAGCGGCAAGGCGACCTGCGCGATGCGGCGCGACAACGGGGCGCCCAGCAGGCGTGCGGCTTCCATCAGGTGCGACGCGCGCTCGCTCAATGCGCTGCGGGCCAGCAGGTAGACATAGGGATACAAGGAAAAGGTGAACACCCATGCCGCGCCGCCGAGGCTGCGCACCTCGGGCAACATGCGCCCTTGCAACCCGGTGATGGACCGCAGTGCGTTTTGCATCGGGCCGCTGTACTGAAGGAAATCGGTATACGCATAGGCCACAACATAGGCCGGCATCGCCAGCGGCAACAACAGCGCCCATTCCAGGCTGCGACGCCCGGGAAAGTCAAACAACGTGACAGCCGCTGCCGTGGCGGTACCGACGACCACCACCCCGCCGGCAACCAGCAAGCACAAGACCAGCGTGGTCCAGACATAGTCGGGCAGCACCGTGCGGCCCATTTCGCCCAGAATCTGAGCCGTAGCGGCGTCCCATTGCAGCCACGAGGCGAGAACAGAGAGCACCGGCAGGCACAACAACACTGCGAACAGCAGCAGAAAGGATTGGTGTAGCCGGCGCGGCGGCATGAACAGACCGATGGAATCGAATGTAAATGAGAATTGTATTCATTTAGAATGGTTCGCATGTTCCTCGAAGTCTCCAAGCTTCAAGTGCAGTATCCGGGCCGCGACAAGCCGGCTGTGGTTGACGTCTCGTTTGGTTTGCGCGCTGGCGACATTGGGGTGTTGATAGGACCCTCAGGTTGTGGCAAGACAACCGTGTTGCGTGCCGTAGCCGGGCTGGAGCCGGCCAGCGCCGGAGAAATCCGGCTCGCCAAGGAACTGGTCAGCAGCGCCTCCTTGCAAGTTCCGGCCGAGTCGCGCCGGGTTGGCATGGTGTTTCAGGACTATGCCTTGTTCCCCCACCTGGACGTCGGCCATAACGTCGGTTTCGGTATCCACCATTTGCCCAAGGCGCAACGCGTGCGGCGCGTGGCCGACGTGCTGGAGCTGGTCGGCCTGACCGGCGCGCAGCGGCGTTATGCGCACGAGTTGTCGGGCGGACAACAGCAACGCGTGGCGTTGGCGCGCGCGCTCGCGCCCGCTCCCCGCCTGCTGCTGCTCGACGAGCCGTTTTCCAACCTGGACGTCGATCTGCGTGAACGCCTCGCGCTCGAGGTACGCGCGATTCTGAAAGCCGCCAGCGCCACCGCGCTGTTCGTGACCCACGACCAGATGGAGGCATTTGCCATCGGCGACGTGATTGGGGTGATGGCCGACGGCCGCTTGCACCAATGGGACGACGCCTACACGCTGTACCACCGCCCGGCGACACGTTTCGTGGCCGACTTCATCGGCCACGGCGTATTCACGCCGGCCACCATTCGCGAAGTGGGCAATCAGGTGGTGGTGCAAACCGCGTTGGGCGAGCTCAGCGACATGGCGGAGTGTCCGCTGCCATGCGCCTTTCCATCAGGCGCCTGTGATGTGTTGCTGCGTGCCGACGACATCGTGCACGACGACGACGCGCCGGTCAAAGCCGAAATACTGCGCAAGGCGTTTCGGGGTTCGGAGTTCCTCTACACCTTGCGCCTGCGCAGCGGCGAAACGGTGCTGGCGCATGTGCCCAGCCACCATGACCACAAAATCGGAGAATGGATCGGTATCCGGGCGCAGGTCGACCATGTGGTGACCTTTAACCGGGTCTGCCCGGTCAACGGCCGTGAAATGTGCCAGTTGCCGTGCCAGGCCCAATCCAGGGGCGCCTGCCGGCTGATCGCCGCGGAGGGAACCGAGCCGCCGATGGTGTTGCAGCCGGTATTGCCAAGCGCGGTCCATTCCTGAGCGGCATCCACGTCAGTAACTTAGCCGGCGAATACATTGGGCGCGCAGCCCTGCCCGGCATCGGGAACCACGAACAGGGCTCCCGCCAGCGGTGCCGCCGCCAGCGCGCCAGCGTCCAGCCCAGTACGTGCCGTGCTGATGAACAAATCTCGCAGCGCGGGGCCGCCAAAAGCCACATTGGTAACCTGCGGCACCGGTAGCTGGATGGTGCGAATGGTTCGGCCAACGGTATCGCGTTGCGTCACGCGCGACCCGCCCCAATGGGCAATCCATAAACAACCGTCGGCGTCGGTGGTCATGCCGTCGGGAAATCCTTCATCCGGGTTCAGGCGCAACCAAACCCGCTTGTTGGACAAAGTGCCGTCATCGGACAGGTCAAAGGCGTAGATGGTCAGCGCCAGACTGTCGGTGTGGTACAGCGTACGCGAGTCGAGACTGATCGCTGGTCCGTTGGTGACAGCGTAACCAGCGTCCACCACCACCGGGGCCGAACCGGCGCAGCAGCGGTAGAACAGGCCCTGGGGTTGCGCTTCATCGAGGTGGTTCATGGAGCCAAACCACAACCTGCCCTGGGCGTCGGCCTTGGCGTCGTTCAGGCGCAGTGCAGAGTCTGGCGCGTGCAGCCGGTGCAGCCACTCGAAGCGCGCGGCACCGTCGGATGGCAATTGCAATTCAACCACACCCTGGGCAAAACCGGCCAACCAGCCGCCGTCGCGCCGCGGCACCAGCCAGCCAGTCATTTGTGGCATGGCCCAGCGCCGTCGCTCCCCGGTGGATGGGCTGTAAGCCAGCAACTCGCGCCCTTTTATGTCCACGAAATAGATCGACTGCTCGGCAATGCTCCACACGGTTCCTTCGCCAAGTTGGCACTGGCAGTCCCACAACAGTTGCGCCTGCGTCATGACCAACCCGCATCAACCACAAATTCCTGCGCCGTGACCATACGCGCGGTGTCGGCGGCGAGGAACATTGCCATATGCGCAATATCGGCACCCACGATACGACCCGGCAGGCACTGGTTCTGGTCCATCGCGCGTTCGCCGGCATCGTCGAGCCACAGCGCGATCTGCCGCTCGGTCATCACCCAGCCCGGCACCACGCAGTTGACCCGGATATTGTCCGGCCCGAGTTCACGCGCCAGCATGCGCGTGAAGCCCAACATGGCGGATTTGAGCGTGGCGTACACCGACAAGCCGGTGCCTTTGTTCTTCCAGCTACCGGACCCGATGTTCACGATCGCGCCGCCGCCGCGCGCACGCATGCTGGTCAGCACCGCCTGTGTGGCAAAAAAGTGCGGCCGCAGGTTGATCGCCACCCGTTCGTCGAAATATTGGGCCGTCACATTCTCGATCGAATGCCGCTCGTCGTTGGCAACGTTGTTGACCAGTATGTCGACACCGCCAGCCAGGTCCAGCAAGGCCGCCATCGTCGCCTGCAGCGCGGCCACGCTGGTCACGTCGCAGGCCTTGAAGTGGACCTTGTCCAGGCTCGCGGCCAGCGCACTGCCGGCGGCTTCATCGCGATCCAGAAAACCGACCGTGCAGCCCTGGGCGGCGAACGCACGCACCATGTCCGCACCGATGCCGCTGGCGCCGCCGGTGATGATGACACTGCGAGCGCGCAGGTCGTGAAACGTCACTCCGGCGAAGGCAACTTGCGGGACTGGGCGGTTTGTCATGTGCGGATAATCCTGTGAATGCAGCGCTGTCTTGACGCACCTATGTTAGCTTTTCCAACATGACTGAAAACCGGGTTCAGCCTGAGCCGGTGACACACCGCGCAGTGCTTGCCGTCGCGTTGCCGATCATGTTGTCGAACGTGTCGACACCGCTGCTCGGCGTGGTTGACACCGCCGTGGTTGGCCAGATTGCGGACCCGGCCTATATCGGCGCGGTGGCGATCGGCGCACTGGTATTCACGTTTGTATTCTGGGCCTTTGGCTTCCTGCGCATGGGAACCACCGGACTCACGGCACAGGCCCTGGGCGCCGGGGACAGCGATGAGATGGTGGCGACACTCGGCCGGCCTGTGCTGATTGCGCTTGCCACCGGCATGGTTCTGATCGCGCTGCAATGGCCGATCCGGGAGCTTGCGTTCTCGCTCATCGACGGTAGCGCTCGGGTGGAAGCGCTGGCGCGCGACTATTTCAATATCCGCATCTGGGCTGCGCCAGCCACGCTTGCCAACTATGCGCTGCTGGGCTGGTTCATTGGCCTGGGCCGTACCGGTATGGCCCTGGTATTGCAGTTGGTGTTGAACCTGAGCAATATCGCACTCGACCTGTGGTTCGTGCTCGGTCTGGGTTGGGGCGTACGTGGCGTGGCAATCGGCACCGTACTCGCCGAGGTGGCCGCGGCAGTGGTCGGGCTGGCTTTCGCGCTGCGCCATGTCCGCGGCCTTGGCGGCGGCTGGTCATTGGCACGGTTGCTGAGCCCGGCACAACTCCGGCGCACGTTGGTGGTCAACGGCGACATCATGGTGCGTTCGCTGGCGCTGATATTTGTATTCGTCTGGTTCATGGCGCAGGGCGCGCGCCAGGGTGATGTGCGGCTGGCGGCAAACGCGGTGCTGATGCAATTCATTTCGGTCAGCGCCTACTTCCTGGATGGGCTGGCGTTTGCGGCCGAAGCACTGGTGGGGCGGGCGATCGGCTCGGCCCGGCGCGC
>JANNGR010000121.1:0-3333 GCA_031403955.1 Betaproteobacteria bacterium | reverse complement strand
GCGTATTCAACGTCGTCAACGGCGACAAGAAATCCGTCGACGCCTTGCTCGAACACCCCGATGTGCACGCCGTAAGTTTCGTCGGCTCGACGCCGATCGCGCGCTACATCTACGAACGCGCCTGTGCTCACGGAAAACGTGCGCAGGCCCTGGGCGGTGCGAAGAATCATCTGGTGGTGATGCCCGACGCCGATCTCGACCTGACGGCCGATGCGCTGATGGGCGCCGCTTACGGCGCCGCCGGTGAACGCTGCATGGCCATCTCGGTGGTTGTCGCTGTGGGCGACCAGATCGCGGATGCACTGGTGCAAAAACTGCTGCCACGCATTGCCGCGCTCAAGATGGGCCCGGGCTCGGAGCGGAGTTCTGAAATGGGCCCGCTGATTACCCCGCAACACCGTGACAAGGTCGTCGATTACATCAACAGCGGCGAGGCCGAAGGCGCCACGCTGTTGGTCGATGGGCGCGGCTGTACGGTTGATGGTTACCCCGATGGCAACTGGGTTGGCGCAACACTGTTCGACCACGTGAGCCCGACCATGAAGATTTACCTTGACGAGATTTTTGGGCCGGTACTGCATATCGTGCGTTGGAGCGGTGACCCGATGGCCGTCATCGAGCAGATCAACGCGTTGGGTTACGGCCTGACCATCGGCATCCAGACCCGCATCGACAGCCGCGCACAGGCGCTGGCCCGAGCCGCCCATGTGGGCAACGTCTACGTCAACCGCAACCAGATCGGCGCGGTGGTCGGCGTGCAGCCGTTTGGCGGCGAAGGTTTGAGTGGTACCGGCCCCAAAGCCGGTGGCCCACACTACCTGGCCCGCTTCTGCGCCGAGCAGACCATAACCATCAACACCACGGCAGCCGGCGGCAATGCGGCGCTGCTGGCGGGGTGAGCGCGCATTAGGCGGCGGACCGAGCGCGCTGACCAACAGGATCGTGTACGAAGTGCAGTCGAGTGCGACGCTGCTGGTCAGCGCGCTGATGACCCTGACGCGCAACAGCCTGACGCTGTTGGCGCTGGTGGCGTTGTACCTGAACTGGAAGCTGACCTTGATCGTGGTGTGCCTGTTCTCGGCGGTGGCGTACGTGCGCAAGCTGTCGCGCCGGTTGTACCGCGTGTGCCGCAACAGCCAGGAAGCCACCGACCAGCTGACCTATGTGGTCGAAGAGAACGTGCTCGCGCATCGGGATGTCCGGCTGCATGCGGCGCAGGATTCGCAGGCGCGGCGCTTCCACAGCCTGAGCGACGGCTTGCGCCGGTTGTCGATGAAATCCACCGAGGCGTCCGCCGCCATGAGTACCGTTGTACAAGGACGCGCCGGTTCTGATCCTCGACGAAGCCACATCGGCGCTGGACGCGAAATCGGAACGCGCGGTCCAGGAGGCGCTGCAACGGCTGATGCAAAGGCGCACCACGCTGGTCAGCGCGCACCGCCTGTCGACCGTGCTTCACGCCGACCGCATCGTGGTGATGGGAGGCGGCCGCATGCCGGAGGTCGGGGCGCGCGCGCAGTTGCTGCGGGCCGATGGTCCCTACGCGCGCCTGTACGGCCTGGGTTTCAACACCCCCGAACCGTCGGACACCGAAAACGCGGCCCTGTCGTGATGTGCCGGGCGCCGGGTGGCCACGGCGCAACGGCACCGCGCAGGGGTCCAAAGTGCGCTGCTTATACTCGTTGCTCACCAAATCAGGGACTCCCATGAAGAACTCGGCCAGCGTGCGCAAGGCTGTCAGGTCGCCACCGGGCAACCGTGCCACAGTGGTGAAGCTCGACGACGTGGCCCGCGCCGCGGGGGTTTCTCCGAGCACGGTGTCGCGCGTTCTCAACCGCACCGCCGTTGTCAACGAGGCCAAGAAAAAGTCGATTGACGACGCGATTGCCCGGCTGGGCTTCGTGCCCAATCCGGTGGCGCGCGGTCTGGCCGGTGGCCGCACGCTGAGCATCGGCGTGATAACGCAGGCCATCGACAGCCCGTTTTACGGCATCGCACTGCGCGGCATCCAGGACCAACTCGACCCGGCCGGATACAACGCACTGTTTGTCAATGGCAACTGGAATGCCGAGGCCGAAGCGCGCTGCATCGCGGTGCTGCGCGCACGGCGGGTCGACGGCATCATCGTGCTGACCGGTCGCCTGCCCGACCAGGCCCTCAAGGCGTGCGCCAGGACGATCCCGGTCGTGGTCACGGGCCGCACGCTGAAGGGGCCAGGCCTGTTTTCGCTGAATTTCGACAACTTCGAAGGCGGCCGCCTCGCCACCCAGCATCTGATTTCGCTCGGGCACCGTGACATCGCTTTCATCACCGGCGACCCGGACCACGCGGATGCGATCGAACGCCAGCGCGGATACCGCGCCGCGCTCGAGGCGGCCGGCATCCCCTACGATCCCGCGCTGGTGGTCCCGGGCGCCTACCACGAGGTCAGCGGACTGCTGGCGGTGTCGCGCCTGCTCGACAGCCAGCGCAAATTCACCGCCATATTCGCGGCCAACGACCAGATGGCGTGTGGCGTCACGCTCGGCCTGCAGCGGCGCGGCCTGCGGGTACCGCAAGACGTGTCGCTGGTGGGTTTCGACGACCTGCCGACCTCGGTCTATGCCATTCCTCCCTTGACCACGGTGCACCAACCGGCCTATGAGCTCGGCCAGTTGGCGGCGTCGGCGATGCTGCAGCTTTTGGCTGGCACCAAGCCGACGGCGCAGATTCCGCCGCCGCGCGTCATCGCACGCGAGTCCGGCCGGCGGCTGATCACCTGAATCGCCTGGGCGTTCAAGCACATCAACCGTTCGCCCTGGGCCTGGAAAGGGCCGAAGGGCTTCGACAGGCTTGAACGGAGACTGTCCAACCGCCCGATCGGCAATAAGCCGCGGCGCCGCGTGCGGGATTACCCTAGTCTTGCGCTCCACAACCGGCCCTTATAATCCCTTTTGAAAGCGCTTTCATCGCGGTCCGATCCGGCCGTGGGCTGCGCAGGTTGTAGCCAGATCGACACGTGGGGGCTCTCGGATGGGAAAGACGACTCAGTGGTTCAGACCTGGCCGGGGTTGGGTCGGCATCGGCCTGTTCGCGCTGCTGCTGTGCCACGCGCAGGCGCAGCAAACTCTCACGGTGGCCGCGTTCCCGGCCGTCGACGAGATCGTGCGCTCCGCCATTGCGCAGTGGAAACGCCTGCATCCCACGGTCGACGTCAAGGTGGTGAGCCGGCAGTTCAGCGACCACCACACGGCCATGACGACGGCCCTGTCGACCTCGTTCTACCTGCCCGACGTGATGGCGCTCGAGGTCGGTTACGTCGGCCGTTTCGCCCAGGGTGGCGGGCTCGAAGAC
>JANNGR010000120.1:0-1899 GCA_031403955.1 Betaproteobacteria bacterium | reverse complement strand
CGGGCGATTTTTCACCGGCGTCACATCGACCGGTATCTACTGCCGCCCGGTCTGTAGCGTGCGGACACCGAAACGCGAGAACTGCCGCTTTTTCAACCATGCGGCCAAGGCCGAGAGCGCCGGCTTCCGGCCCTGTCTGCGTTGCCGTCCGGAGCTGGCACCGCACTCGCTTATGTGGTCGATCCAGGACGCCTCGTCGATCCTGGCGCACCAGGCGGCACGCCTGCTCGACGAGCCCGACGCCTGGGGCGAGACCGATCTGTCGGTCGAAAACCTGGCTGGCAAACTGGGTGTCAGCGATCGGCATCTGCGCCGCATCTTCGAGGCCAAACTCGGTGTGTCTCCAATGCAATACCTGCAGACGCGCCGCCTGCTGACGGCCAAGCAGTTATTGGCCGATACCGACCTGCCGATTACCCAGGTCGCGCTGGCCAGCGGTTTCGCCAGCCTGCGCCGCTTCAACGCGGCATTCGTCGCGCATTACAAACTCAACCCGACGCAGTTGCGCCGTGCGGGGTCGGTGTCGTCCGGGCGCGGCATCAGCGTGAAACTGGGCTACCGGCCGCCTTACGACATACACGCCATGTGTGCCTTCCTGCGACAACGCCAGGTCAACACGGTGGAGCTGGTCTGCACGGACCAGCAGCAGCCGGGCTTTGGCAGGACATTACGCGTTCAAAGCGCCGGCAAGATTTGCAGCGGTTGGTTACAGGCCCATTTCGAACCGGCGCATTGCCTGCTCGTGCTGCATGTCAGTGACTCGCTGCGCGAAGTATTGCCAACCGTGATCCGGCGCGTGCGCAGCGCGTTCGACCTGGACGCCGACCCGCAGGCCATCAACCAGATCCTGCACGCCAGCTTTCCGGACTGCGACGGCCTGCGCGTTCCGGGCGCGCTGGACGGTTTCGAGCTGGCCGTGCGCGCCGTGCTGGGCCAGCAGATCACGGTGGCGGCGGCACGCACGCTGGCGCAGCGGCTGGTCGATCAATTTGGCTCGGCGATAACAACCCCTTGTCCGGGCCTTAGCCGGTTGTTCCCGACGCCCGCCGCTTTGGCCCAGGCGGGCGCCGATGCGCTCGGCGCGTTAGGCATCGTCAAGCAACGCCAACACGCCATCCTGGCGCTGGCGCAAGCTGTCACGGATGGGCAGTTGCAGTTGAATGCGGGCGCCGATGTCGTCGCGACAACCGCCGCGCTGAACGCTCTGCCCGGCATCGGCGACTGGACCGCCCAATACATTGCGATGCGCGCGTTGCGTTGGCCCGACGCGTTTCCGGCCGGCGACGTGGCCTTGCACAAGGCCCTGGGCGTGCAGGGCCACAAGCAAGCGGCGAAAGAGGCCGAAGTCAAATCGCAAGCCTGGCGACCCTGGCGCAGTTATGCGGTGTTGCGCGCCTGGAGTAGCTTGCCCGCGGCGATTACGCCAACACCACCACCAAGGAAGTCCACATGAAGTTCGACCCAAACATTCAGCAGACGACATTCGAAAGCACGCTCGGCGGCATCACGCTGGCCGCCACCGGCCATGGGCTGGCCGGCGTCTGGTTCGTTGGCCAGCGGCATAGCCCCGACACGGCGCAATGGCCGGTGCGTACCGACCATCCGCTGCTGCGCGAGGCGGCGCGTCAACTGCGGCAGTACCTTGCCGGGCAACGCAGCGCCTTCGACCTGCCGCTGGACCTGCGCGGCGGCACAACCTTCCAGCAAGCGGTCTGGCAGGCCCTGCTTGGCATACCGTTTGGCGCCACCACCAGTTACGGCGCGATCGGCACGCGCCTGGGAAATCCCAAAGCGATGCGCGCCGTCGGCGCCGCCGTGGGCCGCAACCCGATCGGAATCGTCGTGCCGTGCCACCGGGTGGTCGGCGCCGATGGCGCGCTGACCGGTTATGCCGGCGGG
>JANNGR010000119.1:0-7853 GCA_031403955.1 Betaproteobacteria bacterium | reverse complement strand
GTTGCTGATGGTGAAGCCGCGAAACGTGAAGTTGCTGCGCAGCATTGCCAGGCAGTCATTCACACCGGCGCCAACAGTTGTCGCGGCACCGGCATCCGGCGCAAGCCAGGTCACCACGTCGAGGCAGGAACTGACCGCGGCCCGGGCCAGATGGTTGATTTTGGCGAGGCCTTCAAGTACCGCGTTCTGATCGCGCTCTCCAGTCACGAGTTTGCGGTCCAGCACCTCGTAGACCAAGCCGATTGGTTGAAGATTAAACACCATGTCATGGCGCAGGGCCGGCACAAGCCGCCGCGTGAGTGCATAACGGGCGGCTTCGGCGCGAATCCCGGCGCCGACTTCGGTTGAGTTTGGGTTCATGTGAAGTTTTTCCGTGGCTGACACAAAGGCATGGCGGGCAATGGTAGCGCACGGTAACTCTTTGAAATATGTAAAAAGACAATCTGCGTGCCCTGGCAACGTTGATTGCGCGGGTACTGCCCAACGAGGTGTTGACACCAGCGCGCGCGACCCTTGTCTGATTAAGCTTTCAGCGTGTGTCCTACACGCCCTGCGCAGCCACGCTGGTATTCTTTTTCACAAGCAAGTTCACATCGGCGGAGTAACCAAATGAACATCCTGGACATCTTGAAGCAGTATGCAGACCGGCCTACAGACACCCAGACCGACTTCGACGAAGTCGCGCGCCAAGTACCGCAGGATGTCCTGGGAAATGGTATCGCGCAAGCATTTCGCTCCGATCAGACCCCCTCATTTGGCGACATGGTGGGTAACTTGTTCGGCGGTTCAAACACCCAGCAACGTGCGGGGCTGCTGGGTCAATTGCTGCGCGCCGTTGGACCTTCGGTGTTGTCAAGCATCGCCGGCGGAGCACTCGGAAAATTCGTCCAGGCAGCGCGTGGTGCGTCCCCCGCCAACGTGACTCCCGCCGAGGCACAACAGGTCACGCCGGAGCAAATGCAAGAGCTCGCAGTGGCGGCGGAGAAGGAAGACCCGAGCGTGCTCGACAAGATTGGAGCCTATTACGCGCAGCATCCGGAGGTCGTGAAAGTGCTCGGCGGGGCCGCGCTGGCAATCGCCCTGGGGCAGATGGCGACCCGGATGAAGCGTTAGCCGCCCTTTTCACCACAAGGAGTTCCCATGCCCAGATTGAGTCGCTATGTTCTCACCTTGTTCGTCCTTGTCGCCACGCTCGCTTCCGCTCAGCAGGTTGCGGTGCTTCGTGATCTTGACGCCCAAGGCAGAGTGACCCTGACCAAGGACGAACTGAATCAGCTGCTGCCGAATGCAAAGATGAGCCGTGTCATTTCGAATGGCAACACGCACTTCTGGAAAAACGATTCAGATGGGAGCTTCATCATCTCTTCCGACAATCGAGACAAGCGCGGACTCACCACCACGGCACAAGGCAAGTGGCACATCTCGGACGACGGCCGTTATTGTGTCTTGATCGAATGGAGAGTGAATCCAACCGAGGAATGGTGCCGCTATGTGGTGCGGGCAGGGGCTGATTACTACACAACGAAGTCTGACAAGACTGGTACCGAAAAGGTCTACAAACTGGCTATCTCGAAGTAGGCGGCTATGCCTGCGCCCGCGCCAAGCTATTGTTATTCATTGCGGCGGTGGCGGCGCATCGGCACCCTTCGCGCGATAGCGACCCGCCCAAGTTCTAACGATCGGAAACACCGCCCTGGGGCATGGAATGCAGAGCAACACTCAGGCCCGCCCTACTGCTGCGCAAATGCATAACGCGACTGACTGCCCTTGGCCCGGTACATGGCCGCGTCAGCACTGGCTATCAGCGCGTCGGGAGTAGTGCCGTCGTTCGGAAAGACTGCAATTCCCAGGCTCGCGTTCACGCTTATGCGCAAGGTGCGGTCACCTGACTTGATGTCGCACGGCAGCTGTATTGACGCGAGTATTTTTTCCGCGATCGCCTTGAGGTCAAAGTCGTCCCGCACATCTATCAGCAGGTACAGGAATTCGTCGCCTCCATGGCGGCTCACTGTGTCGTCAACCCGTGTAGTTTCTGTCAGTCTGGTGGCAATTGTCCGCAGAACGTCGTCCCCTGCGCCGTGCCCGTGGGAGTCGTTGATTTGCTTGAAATCATCCAGGTCAACAAACATTACCGCCAAGTTCCAGCCTTGTCGTTTCGCTTGCGCCAGACCATGCTGTAGCCGGTCATCGAACAGGGCGCGGTTCGCAAGGCCGGTCAACGTGTCATGAAGGGCGGCATTGCGCGAGGTTTCTTCCCGTTCCTTAACGGCGGCTAACTGGAACTCAAGCACGTGCCGCTCCCGAACTTCGGCCTTCAGCGCCCGATTCACGTCGGTGAGTTTTTCCGCCGCATCTTGTACCTTGTCTTCCACCACCTGGCTTTTTTCGAGCACATCTTCCATACCCGATGGCGCGTCTCCGAGCGCAAGTTCCTGCTTGAGAACAGAATTTACGGCAGACAGCTCCTGCGCAGCTTCGTCCACCAGGCCTTTCACCTGTTCGCTCTGGATGAGCACATTGGTTATGGCCTTGGCAGGTTTGATTGCCGGTCGCGGATCAACGTTTGGTTTCATATCATTTCTTAAGAGAGAGCCGGAACCCGCGTTGTGGAATTCGGTTCAATTTTATGCAAGCTACCCGGCGCGTCTGTGCGGCAACGCACAGAAATGCCGTTAAGAAATCCGTGCCTGGCGCGCCTAGGAATTCTGGCGCTGCGCCGCTTGTTCAATCGCCTTGTCGATTTGATCGACCAGATTCTCAGGCCGCGTAGCTTGTTCCATGGTGGCCAGATCGGGGTGCTCGTCGAACTCGGCCCCGATCTTCTTCGCAATGCTGCGCAGGATTTTCAGCATCTCGGTATTTTCCTGCTCACTCAGCAGGTTGACCTGCAGGTCCAGGTGGCTGCGTTGCTCCGACAGCCGAGTCTCCTGGTTCTGGCTGATCAGGATGAAAGCCGACAGGAAAATCGCTTCCAGCGATACCACGAACGTCAACAGTGGAAACGGGAACCGGTCCAGCCGGTGGACCGACAATGTGTTGAAAACCACCCACGCGCTGAACAACGCGACGTGGATCCAGATGAAGGTCATGCTGCCGCAAAAAGCAGCCACATGCACCGCCACACGCTCCCCGGCGCTGGTTGCCTTGCTGGCCCGTTCCAACTCGACGATGGTGCGGATGTTGCGGTCGGTCAGTTCGTTGCCGGGTACCGCAACCTGGTCATCCGGGGCACGCGCATCACCCGCTGGTTGGTTCGCCATAAGTTTTATCAGCTTACGCCGCCGGCAGCACGCCGATGTCAGGCGCCGGCGCATTGGCGTGTAGGGCAAGGCCGTATCGGCAACGTCCTACGGTGGCGCGCGGCATTCGTGGCTGGCGTTGGCGCCGCAACCGGCCGAAAATCGCGCCATGTTCAGTTCTCCCAACCCCAGCCACCCGGCAATCCCCGGCCCGATCCAGCGCCCGTCGCTGGTGCTGCTTGGCACTGAACCCTGGCGCGCCGCGTTCGAGTTCGTGTCGCACAAGATCAACCGCCGACGACCTGGACAACGTGGCGATGGCCACCCGGTGGTCATCTTTCCTGGTTTGGGCGCGGATGCTACTTCGCTGGCACCGTTGCTCAAACATTGCCAGACCCTTGGCTACACGGCATTCGACTGGGGGCGTGGCTTCAATACCGGACCCAAAGGCGATGTTGACCAGTGGTTGTCTGATCTGGCCGGCCATACCGCCGCTCGGCTGGCCGGCTTCGATCAAAAAGCCAGCTTGATCGGCTGGAGCCAGGGTGGCCTGTATGCGCGTGAGATCGCCAAACTGCTGCCACCGGCGGTGCGTCAGGTGATCACCATCGGTACGCCTTTCAACGCCGGGGCTGACTACACCCATGTCGGGTGGATCTACCGCCTGCTGAGCGGTAACGGAGCGAAATACGACGCGGCGCTGAGTCAACGCCTGCGCACTGCACCACCGGTGCCCACCACGTCGGTCTACAGCCGTTCGGACGGCGTGGTTGCCTGGCAGACCTGCCGCCACGATGTTGTTTCGAAGCGGGTGGAAGACATCGAGGTTAATGGCAGCCACATCGGATTGGGCTGGAATCGCGAGGTGCTGGGTGTGGTGGCCGACCGGCTGGCCCAACGCCCGGGCCAATGGCGCCCTTATGCCGGCATTGGCCCGGGCGCGCCGCACGGTTGAGGCGCGCGCCGGGCCAGTGGTTTACTTGCCGTCGCGATCCGAATCGCCCGGTACCGCACGTTCGACCGTATCGCTGACACGTTGCCAGGCATCGCGCGAGGCGTTGCGCGCGCGCTGCCAGTCAAGCTTCGACGTGCCGCGCGCGGCACTCCAGTCGCGTGACAAATCGGCTTCCACATCGTCGAAGCTGCGGCCCTTGTACTGGTTATAGGCGCTGACGCCATAGCCGTAGGCCGGACCGTAGTCGTCGAAACTGGACCCGCTTTCAACATACGGGCGACGCGCGTAGTTGTCGCGCCAATAGGCCTGTTCCAGAGTCGGGTCGACCAACTCGGCGACGCCTTTGCCAGCCAGGCCACCGACAATGGCGCCAACCGCTGCACCAATCACCGTGCCGACTGGGCCAACCACGGTACCGGTCGCCGCTCCCGCCAGGGCGCCGCCAAGCGCCGCGCCGATGCCGGTACCGACCGGATGCGAGCCAGGTGCGCCGGTGATCGGATCGCAGTTGGCGGCGGACTGGCGCGCCTGCTCCAGTTCGCGCGTTGCCGTGGCCTGGACCACCGCTTCGGTTTCCCGAGTTGTGTGCATACTGTTCATGTTGCTTCCTTTAGAAGTAGTGGCCGTCCGTTTCACACCGCATCAGCGGGTGCTGCCGCGGCGCACGAGATTGACAATGGCGAGCAGGATCGCGGCGCCGAGGAAAGAGACCAGCAGACCGGGCAAACTGAAGTTGTTCTGATTAATCGTTGCCACGCCCAGCAGCGGCGAAAGCAGCCACCCGCCGACCATGGCGCCAACAATGCCGACCACGACGTTCAGAAACAGGCCCTGTTGGCCATCGGTTTTCATGACAATGCTGGCCAGCCAGCCAACAATGCCGCCGAGAATCAGCCAGATGATGAAGTTCATGTTTTGAGTCCTTTCAGTTGAATAAGGGTTTCAGGTGCCCATTGCCGGATCGGGCAATGTGAGCCGGAGCTTATGCCGCGCACCCGGATGGCGCCATAAGCAAAAGGCGCTTGCTCATCGTCATAACGCGCTAGTCGATTGTCAGAGCCGGACTACATCCTGGCTGCGTTGCAGCAGTCACAATTGCCGGCATGCTGACTTTCAATTCTGCGGGCCGCATCGCCCTTCTGGTCGCGGGAACGGTCGTGGTGACGTTGCTGGGTGTGCTGATCGTCGTCAATTTCATGGGCGGCGAGAAGAAGATCGAGCGGCGCATTGAGCGCCTCTACACCGTCGATGATGCGCGTTTCGCGCAAGAACTCGGCGTGTTGCTCGGGCCGCCGTTCATTGACGGCAACCGCCATACCGTTCTTCGCAACGGCGATGAAATCTTCCCGGCGATGTTGGCCGCGATCCGCGGCGCCCGCAAGTCGATAACGTTCGAAACCTATATTTATTGGTCGGGCGACATCGGCCGTGAATTTGCCGAGGCGCTGGCCGAGCGCGCGCGCAACGGTGTCAAGACACATGTGTTGCTGGACTGGGTTGGCAGCGCCAAGATGGATGACAGTCTGATCGACACCATGACGGCAGCCGGGGTGCAGATCCGCAAGTTCCATCCGCCGCACTGGTCAAAGCTCGGACGCCTGAACAACCGGACGCATCGAAAGCTGCTGGTGGCCGATGGCCGGATCGCCTTTACCGGCGGAGTCGGCATAGCGCCGCAGTGGGGCGGCCAGGCGCAAGACCCGGACCATTGGCGCGACACCCACTTCCAGGTCGAGGGCCCGGTCGTGGCGCAGATGCAGGCGGTGTTTCTGGACAACTGGATCAAGGTCACCGGTGACGTACTGCATGGCGCTGACTATTTTCCGGTTCTGGCGCCGGTCGGAAGCGCTCGGGCGCAGATGTTCAGCAGTTCCCCCAGCGGAGGCGCCGAGAGCATGCAGCTGATGTACCTGCTAGCGATCACGTCCGCCTCACGTTCGATCGATCTGTCGGCGTCGTATTTCGTGCCCGACGAGTTGGCGCTGCGCGCGTTGGTGGAAGCCATTCAGCGCGGCGTCAAGCTGCGCATCGTCGTGCCGGGCGAACACATCGACAGCGAGACGGTGCGCAGCGCATCGCGCGCGCAGTGGGGCCCTCTGCTGGCCGCCGGCGCCATCATCGCGGAATACCGGCCGACCATGTTTCACTGCAAGGTGATGATCGTCGATGATCTGATGGTCTCGGTCGGCTCAACCAATTTTGACAACCGCTCGTTCCGCCTAAACGACGAGGCTACGCTCAACATCCTCGATGCCAGCTTCGCCAAGCAGCAGCGGGCAATCTTCGAGGCCGATCTGAGCCGCTCGCGCCCGATCAGTTTTGCGCAGTGGAGCGAGCGGCCGCTGAAGGAGAAAATCGGCGAGCGGCTGGCCTCCCTGATCGGCTCGCAACTCTGAACCTTGCGTCGTTGCAGGCGCTGCCGCCATTGGTCAGTGGCGCGGACCGTACGGCTGGTCGAAGAAGAAGCGCAACATTTCACCCGTGGCGTCAGGCCCCTGGGCATCGGTGTAGGAACCGCCCAACTGGCCGCCGGACCAGGCGTGCCCGGCTCCGTGCACCAGCCAGTGCTCGGCCAGGTTGTTGCCGTTGCTGGCATGGTGGATGGAACGGGTGTAACGCCGGCCGTCGGCGCAAATACCTTGCTCCACCCGCGTACTGCTGGCCGGCAAAGTGGCCAACGCGGCCGCGACCACCTGCGCGCCATTGCTTGGATGCACGGTGTGGTCCTGGTCGCCGTGGAACACGATGGTGGGCAGCGCCATCCGTGGTGCCGGCGGCGCAATGGCGCCCGTACCTGCCAGCATCGACCGGGCCATCGTCATTGCTCCCGCGGTTCCATTTTTCATCACCGACAGGGCCTCCACCAGGTTGCCCGCGGCGCCGCTTGGCAAACCCGAATGCACGCCGAGCGCCGCAAATATCTCCGGGTAGGCATCGGCAACGATGGCGGCCATCGCACCGCCCGCCGACAGGCCGGCGATGTAGACGCGGCGCGCGTCCATGCCGTGGCGCTCGATGATCGAACAAGTCAAACTGGCCAGCAACGCCGGTTCGCCGCTGCCGTGGCGCTGGTGGTTGTGTTTGAACCAGTTCCAGCAACGCGACGGGTTTGCGTCTTGCGACTGCGCCGGATACAACACGAAAAAGCCCTGTTCGCGCGCCCGTTCGTTCATGTCGGTGCCGGTGGCGAAGTCGTCCGGATCCTGGGTGCAACCGTGCAGCATCACCACCAGCGGCAATTGCCTGCCGGCATGGCCCGGCGGCGTGTAGAGCTTGTATTGCCGCGTCAGGGACGCATGGCTGTGGCTGCCACCGGTGAACTCGCCCGTGCCAGTGCGCGCGGGCGCGGGTATGGGCCGTTCTGCCTCGAACACACCGGCGTCCAGAACCGGCGGCGAGGCAGCCAACGTCGTACTTACCCCGGGCATCTGCACGGGTGTGACTTGCACCGGCTCGGCCTCGACCGGTGCGGTCGCGCCACGCAGCGCACGTTGAATGGCCTGGGTGGCTTGCTGTAATCGCCCGGATTGCGTCAGCCGCGTGGCCGCGCGCATCAGTTGCTGGAAGGTGTTGTTCATGTCATCTTTCTGTCTTGTGGTTGTTAACGCCTGCGCAGCGCCAGCGCGGCCTTCACCGCCGCGCTGGCATGCAGCGCACCG
>JANNGR010000118.1:0-1887 GCA_031403955.1 Betaproteobacteria bacterium | reverse complement strand
ATGCGCGCGATAGGCGCGGATGATCGTTCTGTGATGCAGACAGTGATCGGGGAGGGGTTTGTGATCGGGTTCATCTCGTTTGTGTTGGCAATTATTCTTTCGTCATCGGCCTGTTGTTGATTTTCAACGCGTTGTCGGGCTGGATATTCGAGCACACGCTGAAGTCGTTTCCAAGCCCGTTCCCGAAAGACATGGTACTTGCAACCAAATATTTCTCGGCCCATGACCTAGGGTCGGTGGCTGTGATGGTTGTGGTGTTGACGGCCCTGTTTGCGTTTTTTCGCCTCACGCCGCTGGGTCTGGCGATGCGCGCAGCGGCGCAAAATCCGGACTCGGCCCGTCTGGTGGGCATTCGTGTGTCGTGGATGCTGGCGCTCGGCTGGGGCCTGGCGGCAGCGATTGGCGCCGTGGCCGGCATGATGGTCGCGCCGGTGGTTTTTCTGGACCCCAACATGATGGCTGGCATATTGTTGTATGGCTTTGCCGCCGCGCTGCTGGGTGGCATTGATAACCCGCTGGGCGCGGTAATCGGCGGTTTCATTGTGGGTGTGCTTGAAAACCTGTTGGGCGCGTATGTGATTGGCACCGAGCTAAAGCTGACCGTCGCGCTGGTGTTGATCGTCGGCACCCTGACGCTGCGGCCCAATGGCCTATTCGGCAAGTCGGTGGTGACACGCGTATGAAGACCATGCAGGGCAAATGGTCCTGGCTGTGGCTGGCCTTGCTGATGGCGGCGCTGTTGGTGTTGCCGTTCCTGGTCAAGAACTACCGCGTGTTCCAGTTCAATCTGGTGCTGGTGTATGCGATCGCCATTCTCGGGCTGAACATCCTGACCGGTTACAACGGCCAGATCTCGCTCGGTCACGGCGCGTTTTACGCCTTTGGAGCCTACACGGCCGCAGTGCTGATGGACAAGCTGGGCGTGCCCTACTGGGCTACGTTGCCGGCCGCCGGTGTGTTGTGTTTTGCCTTTGGTTTCCTGCTGGGTTTTCCGGCATTGCGCCTGGCCGGGCATTACCTGGCGCTGGCAACCTTTGCGCTGGCGCTGGCCGTGCCGCAATTGCTCAAGTACAAAAGGATCGAGGGGCTGACCGGTGGCGTGCAAGGTATCGTGCTGACCAAGCCCGATGCGCCATTTTCGTTCGACCTGTTTGGCCAGCCCCTGAGCCCGGACCGATGGTTGTATTTCTTTACGCTGGCAGTTGCCGCCATTATGTTTTTGCTGGCGTGGAACCTGTTGCGCGGGCGGGTCGGCCGGGCACTGGTGGCAATTCGTGACCATCCGATCGCCGCCACCGCCATGGGCATCAATCTGCCCATGTTCAAGTCGCTGGCCTTTGGTGTGTCGGCCGGCTTCACGGGGGTCGCCGGAGCCCTGGGCGCGATCGCAGTGGCCTTTGTTTCGCCCGACAGTTTTACGGTGAGTTTGTCGATCTTCCTGCTGGTCGGCCTGGTGGTTGGGGGCCTGGCGTCGATTCCGGGGGCAATCTTCGGGGCCATCTTTATCCAGTTCGTGCCCAATATCGCGGACCAGATTTCAAAATCAGCACCGGCGGCGATCTACGGTGTGTTGCTGATCGGACTGATGTACCTGATGCCCACTGGGGTGATGGGCATGGTACAAAGGGTGTGGGCGCGTCTGTGGACGCGTACCACGGGTTTGCCCGGACAACCTTAAGAACCTATCCGTGAATAAGGCGGCCCTGCGCCAGGGTCCCAAGGGGTACAGGCGTAGGAGCGAGACGCGCCGTGGTGCTCTGCACCACAAGCGGCTTGCGACACCCGCATGTGCCCCTTGGGGCCCCGGCCCGAAGGGTTGTGACGATAAATCGCGTCTGCGTCGTTTAAATCCATGACCAGGGGCCTACCCAGGGCCGCGGCATGCGC
>JANNGR010000117.1:0-10499 GCA_031403955.1 Betaproteobacteria bacterium | reverse complement strand
GGTGTCCTGTCGCGCGTAAATGTGCGTGTGTGTATACCTGTCGGCTCCGACAGCAGTTGGTCAATCAGGCGTACTTCCATTTCGATGCGCAGCCGCATTCTCCTGAGCAGCGGCGAGAAGACGTTGAAAGCCTTGTCGTCGCGCCGGGCCATGTAGATTGCGTCCATCAGACCATTGATGTAGTAAATCTGTGACCAAGCCAAACGACCTTGAATGTTGTCGGAACCGAAGTCGAGCAGGCCGCTGTTTTGACCGCGTTCGATGTCATATTCAAACAGTTCGGCATATGCGCGAGCATCCTTCGCGAGCATGAAGTCGGCGTGGTTTTCCTTCGCGTTCCAGCTTAACCGATAGGGAATACCTTCCGAGTTCAGGATAAACGTAGGCGTGCTCTTACTCGGATCGTGTATGACGTAAGCGCCGCGCGCGTCGACCGTCCTTCTGTTGCACAGGATCGCCACGTCCTCGCGCGCTCGCACGGCCTCAAGGGTCCGTTCGCACTCTGGAATGCGCTTGACGCCGACTTGATCTCCCCTGACAGTGGCGTCCAGAGTGCCACCCAGAATTCGCACGCCCTGGTCCGCCTCGGCAAAGATGAAGAGCGGCGGCTGCAACTCGTAGTGCGTGCCAGCCGGGTCTTCAAGCGTCGGCAGTTCGACTTCCCGTGCCAGGCGCCAAACACCGCCGCTCTCTTCATACCGCCGAAGGAAATTCTTTTCAGCGCGGCTGTCGAATACTATCCAGTGCAAGGCGCCGTCTTGGATCAACGCGCCGCGGAACATCAGATACTCTACGCCTTCGCGTTCGATCTTCTGAAACCGGGTCACACCCGTTTTCGCATTCCAATCAATCAGCCACAGTATATTTTGGGGAATGCCGCGGAACGCAATGGCATAACGGTCCTGGCCGACCGTTTGCATCGAAACGGGAATGCCCGGTGACGGGAACGAAACAGTTGGCCCGCCATTCAGACGAAGCTCGGCTCGTCTAGACACGAGGTCAAAGGCCACCGCGCCGATAGCCCCTTCGGCGCGCAGGACTGCGAAGGGTATCGCGGTGGCGCGGGTGACGTCCGGCGCGGCAATTTCCTGCTCAACCAGATTCTTGCGCAGGGGCTCGAGCGTCCAGGAGTTGACATAAACCGGGCTCGGCTCCTGAATCGCAACCGATCTCGGCACTGCGGACTGCGGGGGCGGCACCAGCGCAATACGCGCCTGGTCCTTGCAGCCGGCGCCCAACAGGGCAAGCAACACCACTGCCGCAGTCATGCGCCGGACTGCCGCGCCTTCGCCATTGGCCAACATGGTCACCGTGCGTTATCTCACCCGCATGGTCTCGGCCGCGCAGGAAGCCAGCCCTCGGAACAGGTACGCCTCGTACTCGGCCACCACCAGGTTGGGCCGTTCGCTGGAGAGCGGGTACTTCATGTAGTGTCCGTCCGCGCCCAGATAGGCGGGTACCTGCGCGAAAAGTTTGCCGCGCATCGGAGCCAGCGCTTGTTCGCTGCACGCAACGTGCATTGCAATGCCGAGATCGTAAAGGCGGGCCGGCATGGTCACATCGGCCTTGAACCGCGGCCAGGCCCGCAAGCCTTCGCCTTTCGCGTCCAAAAACTGCAACAGGTGCGCCACTACCTTGGGACGATCAAAGCGGTCTGATAGTTGTCCCCCATGGACCAGGTACGCGACGATTCCGTCGACGATGTAGCTCGCATGTGGAAGATCGTTGGGGACGGCTTCCTGTATCGAGTAGTTCCAGTACCAATCGCCACCTTCAGGGTTTATCTGCTTGTGGGCCAGAAGCGCTCGCATGGTCGAGTCGGCGGCTTCCCGCAACTTGGCCGCCATTGCCGCATCGTTCGTGATGCGGCTGAATCGCTGCATCTGGCCAGCCAGATAGGCGGCCGGATTAAACGTGTCGTAAGGCCGGTCCGACGTCTTCAAAGAATAGGGCGACATGCCAGCGGGCGAACGTATACGAGAGTCCAGGTAAGGCAGCAAGGCTTTCTCCACGGTGTCAAGAATGCGTTGTCGCGGTGCCTTGTCACTGACTTCGGCCCAATCGAGCAGGGCGTGGATGGAAATCGCGGTCGAAATGGCGTATTCGGTATTGGCTGGATTGATCGAACCGTCTCCATACGCGTCCCACGCGATGGGTACCCCCCACCCCGTCACACCGTCACGGTTCTCGTCGGCGTGGTCCAGTAGCCAGGTGCCCGCTACCGGCCCTGGTCGCGGCACTTCGCCGGCACCCAGCAACCGCCCACGCGCTATTTCGCCTAGCAGCACCATGGCATACGCTTTCGGAATATCGTCCGGCAAGTCCGACGGGTAGTCTGTCATTCCCCGGCCAGGATGGTCCGCGTCGAGGCTGGCCTGCAGCTTGTCAAGCACGGCCGCGGGAAAGTCCGTCGGCCGGTCGCGATTACCGCATGCCGTCAACGAAGTGACCCCCAACGTGGCTACCAGGGCCGCGGCGTGCAATCGCCCGAACCATCGCAAATCAAGTGAAAATTTCAACTGTGCAGCCCCATCGCATCCATCTCGTTCACGCGCCTGATTGTGTCATCGAAGCCAAGGCCTATCGTGTCGAGATACCACCGCAGGGATTGCGTGCGCGGGCGATTTTCAACCAGTATCGACTCCAGAGCCTGCTCCCTGCTTATTTGGCCTTCGCGAATCTGGTTGCTGCGGAAAGTATCGAATTCGCTGAAGCCGCGCGCCGTCATATAGATGTAATTGTAAAAAGGTGCGGTTCCGTCGCCGATGCGCCAACTGCTGGGGGAATCGGGCGACAGTTCAAATTCATATTCGCCTATCAAGGTCCGGTTGACTTCATTCTCGTTCCAGACCATGTGGCTGAACATGAAGAAAAAGTCGCGCCTCGGCTCAATGTAATAGGAGAGAAACGCCTGCGCCGTGTCCAGTAGCGAAGCGTTTATGTAGCCGGGGTTGGACAGGAAGCGCGAAGCATAGTAGGCAACCAGCCGGATCTTGCGCTTGGTGGAAAGATAATCGACGCGCGTCTTGTCAAAATCGGGGGCTACGCCACAGAACCCGGATTTGAAGTCGGTATTTTCAAGTGGATTGGCCGCCCACAGATCGAGCCGGATGCCAGTCTGGCGCTTAAGCTCATTCACAATTCTGAAGAAGTGCTTGTCCCCAGCCATGAACAGCGGCACCATCCCGAGATCCGGTTTGTTCAGCCAGGCGGAAACATTTTTTCGGATGTTCTCGCGCTTGGCCTTGATATCCGCCGACACCAGGATGTTTTGCACCCCCAGCTTGCCGCACATCCGGGCTATGTTGCGCCGAGCCAGGTCGGTCACCATGCCCCAGTCATAAGTGAAGGTGATCGGGTTCAGGCCGAATTCGTGCTTTATCAAATGCAAACCGTAGCAACTGTCGCGTCCGCCGCTGAAAGGAACGAGCACGTCATTCGAACCATCGGGGTTGCGGTATTTTTCAACTGACTGAATGAACTCGGCCTTTGCCGCCTCCGCATCAATGCCTTTGTACTTCGGCTTGTAGCCCAGGCAGTAATTGCAGACACCTTTGCCGTCAAACTCGATGAACGGAAACGTCGCTGGCAACACGCAGCACGAGCAGCGTCGAATATGGCGCATTGCGTTTTCGTTGTAGCGCAACAACGTCTCATCCGCCTCGCGCACCAGCGGCGTGAACAATTTGGGCGTTGATGCCAATTCCATATCATTCTGGTGTGCCTTCGTACAGCGCCTTGGTTCGCCGCCCGGCTTTGATACCCCGGTATGCGCAAGCTCGAATGACTGCACTGGCCGATTCGCCGCCAAATCCACATACCTGCCCGAACCCGCCGCAACGTGTTCGGTGGTCATGATGGCAGTCTTCGGACCATGGTTAGGCCACGTCGCCTTGAGCGCGTTTTCAAGAATGAATCGCTCGGACGCAAATACCAAACCGGCGTCCATGGGCAATAGGGCGCAATACAAATCACCGGTATTGGTCACAAGCGTCAGGCCAGCCGACTCCTCATGTACCCAGGCTATGGAAGCAGCCCCCTGAATCCGGCTGAGCGTGTCGCGTGAAGCCGCGACGGGATCGAATTCCCGCGCCATCGCGTCGGCCACCATCGCCGTCATGACTTCGGTATCCACTTCCGCATGTCGCTTCAGATGCGGGTTTTCCGCCCACAGCCTATCCACGTTCACCACGATGCCGTTGTGAATCATGCTGATTGGCCCCCAGCGCACGGGCTGGTTGTTTTGTGTCAGTTCAGCACTGCCGTTGGTAACCAGCCGCGAATGCGCGATAGCGATCACTGGTTGGCCGGGGGCATGATCGCCATCGGAATACGCCGTATCGAGTCCCGCTTGCAGAAATCGCCGAAAGCCGCTCGACTTCAGAAGGTCGGTTGCGGGTTGAGCCCCTTTTATGGTCCAGGCTTGAGCGGCGGTTGGCAAGTACAGGTGCAGGCCCGCGGACTCTTTGCCACGGCTTTCGGACAGAACATAGAGTTTTTCAAGCAGATTGCGGAAAACCCGCGCGGGCAGAGCCGTACCGGGCTTGACGGCAATTCCGAAAATTCCACACATCGATTTACTTTCTGTCTTCGGTCTTGCAGGCGCCGTCACGCCTGGCTCAAGTGTTCCCGGCAATCACCATCGGATTTCATCGAGGTCGTCTTTGTTTTCCGCGCTCCATGAGACACTGGATTATGACTGTCAGTCAGGTCGCGATCGCCGGCCGCTGAGCGCGGCAAAGCCCTGGTCGAGGACTGTGTCCGTGCGCCCCGGCGCCAGCTGGCTTTGAACGGCAAGCGGACTGGTTCGGTGATTTCGCTGGTTTCGAATGACCTGGCACTACTAACTGCACGATGCAGGCTTTTGGCATCACGCCCAAGGATCTGCAGTCCGCCAATTCCCGTGGCGGGAAACTGAAAACCAAAACATCGATCAAAACTACTCATGGCAAACGGATAAAGCGCAGCACCGCAAAAGTAGCGGCAAAATACCGTGGATCGAATTGGGAAACCTGGAGCGGCCGAGGCTTGACCCCCCCGGTGGCTTGCCGCATTGGTCACGCAGGGAAAGAAAAAGGAAGACTTTGTCGTCACGAGTTGAACTGAAAACGTCGGCACCAGCGACTGAAGCAAGAGACCGGCCCCTGCGCGAAAAGCTCGTCTTCTTTATCGCGTCCAGTTGGGGTGTATGCGCTTTTTTCCCTATCGGGGTGACATACCTGCACTTGGTGCTGTTGCTGCTCGCGTTGGCATTCTCCCGGGATTTGAATCAGCGGTTGCGCAAATTGGGGCAAAGCGCTTTTGTCGCGCCTGTTGTCTTCATGCTGAGCTGGACACTGCTAGTCACTGCGGTTGGTGACTGGTATCCAGATACATCGACCCGTCTTTTTCATACTTTTAGAGTTGCGTTGGTCTTGTTTCTTGGCTTGATGTTGACTCCCGCCGAGGCGCGGGAGGCTTTTTCCGGTTTTCTGCTTGGCGCCCTGTTGGCCGCCCTGATCGTGGCGGTGCACCACGTAGCGGGCTTGCCGGACTGGATGATCTGGAGAAGCCTTTTGTTGTCACGCAATAATTTCAGCAGCGCAAACATGATTTCGATGGCAATCGCAAGCGGGATCTGTTTCTTTCTAGGAATACGTGTGCAGACAACGAGTGGTGACCGGTGGCTTTCACTAGCGGCCGCGCTGGCGCTGGGCTTGACTGTGGCGTTGCATGCGGTTTCCCGAAATTCCCAGTTGTTGCTGGCGGTATTGCTGCTGACCTCGGTTATCTGCGGATTCCGCTCACTGCGCGCGACGCTGGGTGGGTTGGCCTTGGTGCTGGTATTGGTCGGCGCAATGTGGCAGTTCTCGCCTACTACCCAGAGCCTGTTCGCCAGGATGGTTGGCAATTTGCAGGCAGCCCAAGTCGAGTCGAACTACACGACCAGCGTTGGGGTGCGTTGGCGCATGTACCAGGAAGCAATTCAAGGCATGACCGAACACCCTGTTTTTGGTACCGGCTTGGGAAGCTGGTTGCCACGCTGGCGATTGGTGGCCCCGGGTCAGGACAAGAGTTTGCCCATTGGGTCACCCAGCGAGTTTTCAGAAATCAACAACCCGCACAACGATTTCCTGCTTACTGGGATGGAAACCGGCGTCTTGGGTATGTTGATTCTGATCTGGCTTTTGGGGCGGTTTATGTTCCAGGGTTGGAAACAGTGTTCGACGGCTGGAGGAACTACGGTGCTGCTTGCAGTCGCCATATTTGTGACCGCACTGGTGAATGCACCGTTTCGGGATGCCGCGCTCGGTATGACACTGCTCTGGTTGCTGGGTGCGAGCGTGGCTGGCCACAAGGTCGGGACAGATGAATGAACTTGTGACCTGCTGGCGCCCGCGCTTGCGGTGCCCGTCTTCGTCCGCCTCGGCCTCTATCGGGCAATTTTCCGCTACACCGGATTGGCTGCGTTGTTGACCATTGCGCAGGCAGTAACGCTTTACGGCATGGTATTGTTCGCGATCCTGGTGTGGCAGCATTGGCCGGGTGTGCCGCGCAGCATTGGAATTTTGCAGCCGCTCCTCTTCCTGCTGCTGATAGGCAGCAGCCGGGCGTTGGCGCGGTTTTGGCTGGCCGGTATCGGCCGCAACCGGGTTGCGTCGGCGGGGCGTTTGCTGATTTATGGCGCGGGCGAGGCGGGGGTGCAGACGGCGGCGGCAATCGCGAATGCCAGGCAGTACAAGTTGGTGGGTTTTGTCGATGACGATGTCGCCAAAGCCGGGCGCCGGTGACCGCGGCAGTGACTTGAACAACCCGGCTGACGGATCGGCAGCGCCGCGCGCGCCGCGCTGCCAGCTAGCGGCAATCGGGGCGGCAGCTCCGGCCTCGAACAGGTGCTCCCAGTCCAGCACCACGGTGCGCCGCGTTATGCCCCAGCGCGGCTGCCGGCATGGCGTCTAGATATTGCTGCGTGAGCGCCATCGGCGACGTGGCACTGAACAGGGCCGCACACGGCACACACGTTCGAAGTGGGGAGCAGACCACGGCCTACCGTTGGCTGTCCACTCGACCGGTCAGGTCGCGTTTCGCGCACGACGTGCGGCGCGTTTGGTGACGTACGCGCTGAGCACACCATCCATGCGCGCCTGCCAGCCTTCGCCGGTGCCGCGGAAGTAGGCTATTACCTCCGGGCTGTACCGAACTGAAACCAGCAGTTTCTTGTTCGCTGATTTCGGCCTACCGAGAACGGCCTTCAGCGGCACCATCGCCTTGAGTTGGCTCCTGGTCAGAGGCTGCGCGTCAGGGTCGGCCCTGGCTGCTGCAAGGATTCTTGCGTTCGCTTCAAGGGAAGGCACACGAATCACTCGCCTAGGGATAGTTTTCGACATAGTGTTTGGTTTCCTTGCGCTCCGCGAATCGGAGACTGATGACTCTGCGAACTTCACCTCGATCAACAAAAGCCACGTAGTAGAGGTCATTGCCCCGTGGGACGAGTCCGATCATTCTGATCTCGTCGTACGCGTACCGGACGTCAACCCAAACAAGAGCTTCGTCCCAGGTCAATTTCTTCGCGAATGCCAACGACAGGCCGTGTTGAGCGCGATTCAACTCGTTTTTGGCGAAGTCGAATTCAATTAGCACGGATTAATGTAGCTACTGAAATGAGGCGTGTCAAGGGCACTCTTGGACACTCTTGGACGCCCACTGCAGCAACGTCTGCTTTGAAATCATCGCCGCGATGTGTTCACATTTCTGGCCGAGACTGTCCGTTAACTCGCCAGCAAAGGACGGTTCGCGCAACCAAGTCGTCGGTCTCGAACGGTTGCCGCGCACGGCGATTCCGTTGGCGTAACCCCTGGCGGGGAAACCAGGCGCCGTGCGAAACTCGACATCGGAGGCCGACATGAAAACATACGCCACCGGCGCGACACGCGACGCGTTGCCGTTTGACAAGCTGATCGCCGCGGTGCATCAGATGTTCGTTGCCGGTTGTGAAGTACCTCTGCGTCACAGCCACAACGTGACGGGCGCCAACGCGGCGCAAGGCACGCTGTTGCTGATGCCGGCATGGCAGGCAGACCGGTACCTGGGCGTCAAGACCGTCACCATATTTCCGGGCAACTCGCAGCGCGGGCTACCCGGTCTGTTCTCGACCTACATGTTGTACGACGCCCGCACCGGCGAGCCGCTGGCGCAGCTCGATGGCAATGAAATTACGTCACGCCGCACGGCTGCCGCGTCCGCGCTGGCGGCTTCGCATTTGGCGCGGCGCGATGCGAAAAACCTGTTGGTTGTTGGCGCCGGGCGCGTCGGCAGCTTGTTGCCGCAAGCCTATCGGCAGGTACTACCGATCGAGCAGGTCCAGGTCTGGGATCGCAAACCGGTGCACGCCCAGGCGCTGGTGGACCGCCTGCATGCGCTTGGCATAGTGGCAACTGCGGCGCCCGACCTCGCCGCCGCCGCCCGGCAGGCCGACGTCGTCAGTTGCGCCACTTTGGCGACCGAGCCGCTGATCCACGGGCAGTGGCTGGGCGCGGGTTGCCATCTCGATTTGATCGGCAGCTTTACGCCGCGGATGCGGGAGGCCGACGACAACTGCTTCTCTGGCGCCAGCCTATTCATCGACACCGAAGAGGCACTGCAAAAAAGTGGAGACCTTCTAGAACCGATGTCGCGCCATGTTTTTTCGGCCACCGATGTGCGCGGCACGCTGGCGGACCTTTGCCGCGGAGCCGTGCCCGGCCGTTCACGGCAGTCGGAGCGCACGGTTTTCAAGTCGGTCGGAACCGCGCTGGAAGATCTGGCTGCCGCTGTGCTGGTTTACGAAACCGGGAGATGATCGCCTTTGTGACCATGTACCGGACGATAGGCAGTACACAGTGGTTGCAACGCCGGCTTGGCGCCATGCGACGTCGATCACTCGAATACCTCAGCGCAGCCTGCCTTCGGCCCGAAGCCGTGCGCCAATACGCGCGATCTGAGCCTCACCTTCGCGAAGCGCCTGCGGGTTTGTATGCACGGAATAATTGCCGATCGCCAGGTCATGCGGATGGCTGGCGGCGGACCCAAGCACGAATTCGCAGTCTACGTCGGCCCGCAAGGCGATCGGGTTCTGCGATGGCTCGAAAACCGCCAGTTCGCCGACATCCAGGCGTGAAGGCGCAAACACGCTGCCGGAGTTGACGGCCATCCAGGCAACGTCGTGCCCACTGGGCGGCTGATATGACCAGCGCTCACCGGCCGCCAGCGTCACCGACAGATAGTTCATCGGCGACGGTGGCGTGATCACACTGCTGGCAGCGCCGAGTCGACCCAGTAACACAAGCGCCGGCCCGTCCCGCTCAATCAGCCCGGGCGCGATGTACTGGCTCAGCGGCGCTGCATTTTCAAGCTCTGGCGGCAGCGCGACCCATAACTGAAAACCTCTAGTGCGTTGCTGCTGATGGGGCGCGCCGCTATGCCAGACGCCGCCACCGGCCTGCATCCACTCAACCCCACGCTCGGCCAACACGCCCGCCTTGCCGGTGCTGTCCTCATAGTCGGTGGAGCCCTGAATCAACCAGGTCAGCGTCGCAATGCCCGAATGCGGGTGTTTTCCAAACCCTTTGAACGAGCCCGCGGCGGCATCGAACAGATCGAGAAAAATGAACGGCTTGAGACGCTGCCCCAAGTCTGACGGGCTCACCAGCCTGGTAATGGGTCCATGGCTGGTGCCCCGGGTTTGAAAAACGATTGCGCGGTGCAACGTCTCCTGAGCACCGATAGGCAATGTGTCGTTCATAGGGGGCGTCCAGTGCGGGTAAGCACCAAGGAATTGAGTTGCCGGTGACAGGCTGGGTCATCTGTTAAAACACCACTATCCATTCTCCGCGTTTTGGTTGGCCGATGGCAAATCCACTTTCCCGTACCAGTACAGATTCCGCCGATAACGCACCACCAGCCATCCACTGGATTGAGGACGGCAAAACATGTTCAGCGCGTTGGCGCTCGGAACGTGGCGCGCCACCACCCAAGCGGGTAACTCTGGCTGACGACACCACCACGGCCGACGCTGCCTACCGTCTGGCCTGCGCCGGCACGGCATTACTCTGGCGCGGCGATTTTCACAACGCCCGGCAGTTGCTGCAGGCACTGGCGCGGCGCATTGACAAGACGCCGGCACGCAAGCAAAGGAAAATCGCCAGCAAATCGGCCCAAACGGTTTCACCTGCCGAAGCGTTTCACCAGCACCGCCTGGCACAGGCGCAGCGGGCCCGTATTCTGGGCCTGCTGTTGCTGCCCCTGGATGCCGAATACCGGATTACGCTGCTTCGTGCCCCCGATGCGCGCCAGGCCTGCGCGCAAGCCTGGGGCCCTGCGGATGCGGCGGGAAGCGCGTCGGTTGCGTCCCTGCGCGAGTTGCTGGGCATCATCGGCGCCCACGAGTGGCGCAAAAAAGGCGTTGAGGTTCCCGCCCTTGGGGCCGCGCCCAATAACCGCATCTATCCGCATTACGGCGTATTCGCTCCGGTGCGCGGGGA
>JANNGR010000116.1:0-3000 GCA_031403955.1 Betaproteobacteria bacterium | reverse complement strand
CTGGATCCGGCGCGGCTCGATCTTCAGGCGTACCTGGACCGGGCCTTTGGCGGGCTTGCGATAACCTGCGAAGTGCTGCGCGTGGTGCCGTGGCGGCGCAGCCAATGCACTGCCACCAAGTACGTGCAGGGGCGCGTCTTGTTGGCGGGTGACGCGGCCCACACCACCTCGCCGACCGGCGGGCATGGACTCAACACCGGGCTCGGTGACGTTGTCGGGCTGGGGTGGATTCTCGACGCGCTTGTCAAGGGCTGGGGTGGCCCACGGTTGCTGCCGGCCTACGAGGCTGAAAGGCGCCCGGTCGCGATTCGCAATGGGCAGAGTTCCACGCGCAACTACCAGGGCTGGGTGCGTCGCGACGATGACTACCAGCTGGTCGAGGACCCGGGGCCGGAAGGTGACGCGGCGCGCAGCGCGATCGGCCGGCAATTGAGCGAAATGCTTTATCCGGAATGGAATTCGCTCGGCATCGCGCTCGGTTACCGGTACGAGCATTCGCCTCTGATCGCGCCGGATGGGTCGCCGCAGCCAGAGGACGACACGTCCCTCTACATTCAAACCGCCCGGCCGGGTCATCGTGCCCCGCACGTCTGGTTGGACGACGGCCGCTCGACCATCGACCTGTTCGGCAATGGTTTTGTGCTGCTGCGGTTGTCTGACGAAGCGCCGCCAGCCAATACCTTGCTGGAAGCCGCCGCCACGCAAGGCGTGCCCTTGCTGGTAATAAACCTGGGTGAGCCGGCGGTGTTGCGGGCCTACGAAAAAAACCTGGTGCTGGTGCGGCCAGACGGCCACGTGGCCTGGCGCGGCGAGCGCTTGCCGGACGACCCGGGGGCATTGCTGCGGGTGGTCAGTGGCAAGGCAAAACTGGGCGAGGCGGTACCGGCATGAAAGGCGCGATGACCAACATCCTGGACGGAATCCGCATCATCGACCTGACCTCGGTGGTGATGGGGCCGTTGGCCACGCAGATCCTGGGCGACTTCGGCGCCGACGTGATCAAGGTCGAGTCCCCCGAGGGTGATACCACCCGCCGCGTCGGTCCGATGCGCAGCCCGCTGATGGGCTGGGTTTACCTGCATCTGAACCGCAACAAACGCAGCCTGGTGCTCGACCTGAAGCAGACCGCCGCGCGTGACGCGTTGTTGCGCCTGGCGCGGACTTCGGATGTACTGGTGGCGTCGGTGCGGCCCGCCGCGATGGAGCGCTTGGGCATTACCTACGCAGCACTGTCGGCGCTTAACCCGCGGCTGATCTGGGTCAGCCTGGTCGGATTCGGCAGCGGCCCGTATGCCGGCAAGCCGGTGTACGAAGACCTGATCCAGGGGCTGACCTCAGTGCCCAGCCTGCTGGTGCGCGCCGGCTCTGCCGAGCCGCACTACGTGCCGGTGTCGTTCAATGACCGCATGGTCGGTGTGCAGGCCGCGCTCTCGATCGCGTTGGCATTGCTGCACCGCGAACGCACCGGTGCCGGTCAGCAGATCGAAATACCGATGTTCGAGACCATGGCGCAACACGTGCTGGGCGACCATTTCGGCGGCAACACCTTCGAGCCGCCACTTGGCCCGCCGGGCTACTTGCGCACGCTAAACAAGCAGCGCCGGCCTTATCGAACCCAGGACGGCCATGTGTGCGTGATCATCTATACCGACAAACACTGGAAAAGCTTCCTGTCGCTGGTCGGCAAGGGCGATCTATATGAGACCGACCCGCGCTTGCAGGGCATCGGCGCCAGGACCGAACACGCCAACGAACTGTATGGGCTGATTGCCGACCACATGCCACACCGCAGCACGGCCCAATGGCTTGCCGATCTGGACGCGGCGGACATACCGGCGGCGCCATTGCACACGCTGGACAGTGTGTTCGACGATCCGCACCTGCTGGCGACCGGCACCATCACATCGGCCGAACATCCGAGCGAGGGGCGGGTGCGGGAAGTACGGCCGGCCGGGCAATGGTCGCTTACGCCGCCGGCGATCCGCAGCCGCGCGCCGCGTCTGGGCCAGCACAGCGTGGAGGTGTTGCGCGACGCGGGTTTGTCCGCCGACGAGATCGACCGTCTTGTCGCGGGAGGCGCGGCGGTTGTCGCGGCGAATTCATGACCGGCATTGCATTGGTGACCGGCGCCAACAAGGGCATCGGGTACGAGGTGGCCCGGCAGCTCTGTGCGCGCGGCTACACGGTGCTGGCTGCCGCGCGCGACGAGGCACGCGGCCGCGCGGCGGTTGAGCGTCTGGGTGCGGCGGGGGCAGAGGCACATTTCCTGTCGCTTGACGTGACCGATGCCGCTTCCATTGCCCGCGCCGCGAGCGAAATCCGGCAGCGCTTTGGCGTGTTGGATGTGCTGGTCAATAACGCGGCCATCAAGCTGGAGTTTGATCCTGCACCGCCGAGCGCGGCGACCGTGGATGTGGTGCGCAAGACGTTCGAGACCAACGTGTTCGGCGTGATCGCCGTGATACAGGCCATGTTGCCGCTGCTGCGCAGCTCAAGCGCCGGGCGGATTGTCAATGTGTCGAGCGGCCTGGCCTCGCTCACGCTGTCGGCGATTCCGGGTACCAAGTTCAACGCCAAACCGATGCTGAGCTACAACGTGGCGAAAGCGGCGCTAAATTCCATCACGGTGCAGTTTGCCAATGAGCTGCGCGATGCCGGCATCAAGGTCAACTCGGCCGACCCCGGTTATACCCACACCGACATGACACTTAACCAGGGCGGCAAGCCGGTGGCGCGTGGCGCCGCCGTGATCGTGCGTCTGGCCACGCTCGACGACGAGGGCCCCACTGGCGCTTTCTTTGACGAAAATGGGCCGATGCCATGGTGAACACAGCAGGAGCAGGACGATGAATGACACACGAGCGCAACAAACCGCAAAGCAGGGCGTGCGGCCGGCCAATCTGCTGCCCCAGAAGCTGCACCATGCCGCCAGCGCGACGCAGGACGCGGCGCGTATTGCCGATTTCTACTCGCGTATTCTCGGCATGGAAATGGTTCACA
>JANNGR010000115.1:0-8174 GCA_031403955.1 Betaproteobacteria bacterium | reverse complement strand
GACCCAGGACTATGTGGACATCATCCTCAAGCACAAGATCACGCCCCCCGGCTGCGCGTCTTTCGTCGAGCAGGATGCCGCAGGCTCGTTTGTGCAGGGCAAGTCCGCCATGTTGCCGATCTGGTGGCATATATACAACCGTTTCAGCGGCAAGGACTCGGTCATAACCAAGGAGCAGGTCGGATTTGTGCCGTTGCCCACCTACGCAGGCGCGGAGCCCAGCACCTACGTCAACGACTGGATCTACGGTGTCAACAAGCGTTCCAAGGTACCCAAGGCGACGCTGGAATTCCTGACCTGGATCTCGCAGCCGGAAATCGAGCGTGCCATCCTGGTCGACCCGACCGAGAACGACGTGGTCGCGGTGAATTGGTCCAATTTGCGCGACCCCGAGGTCAACAAACGTTTCGGTGGCATGCACAACATTGCTGCCCAGGCTCTCACCAAGACCAAATCGATTCCCAACATTCCCGAGTTCCTGCCGGCGGTGGATGTCATGGAAGTGGCGATGTCCAACATCGTGACCGGCCAGGCCACGGTGGCCGACGCCATGAATGGCGCCGCGTCCCAGGTTGCGCGTATCATGCGGCGCGCCAGTTGAGGCGGTTCGGGTCACCCGTGGTGTAAATCTCGGATGACCGACGCAAGTGAGTCCGCCGAAGCCGGCATCCGGGCCAGAGCAAGCGCTTGAATTGAATATCGTTAATCAACCCAGGGCAACGGTATATGGATATGTGCACAAGAATGGTAGCGGAGAGAAAAAGCCTGGAGAAAGTGCTTGAAGCCGCAAACCTCAGCAGTAAAGAAGACGCAATTGCCTATGCCGATGCCCTGACCAAAATGATCTGGAATCACAACCTGCTCGGCCTGGTTTATGAATACTATGATGAAAACGCCGTATATAAAGGTGCGAATGGCACAAAAATAACCAACCTGAATGACATAGTTGGCCAGTTCCTGGGCATGCAAGCGGCGTTCCCCGATATGCGGGTGCATATTGCCGAGACTTTTGCCTCCGGCGATCCGTCAGCAGGTTTTACGGTCTACCAGCGTTCCCATTGTGAAGGTAGCAACCGCGGAACGAGTATCTATGGGCCAGCCACGGGCAACGTTTTGAATAACAAGAATTCCATGGGACAAACTGTGTATGTGTTCAAGAAATTGCAGGACAGGTGGAAAGTCACCAGCGAGTTTTCTTTGCGAAGCCATCCTACCATTGAGAAATTGCTGAAAAATCAATTGTAGGGATGGAATTCAGATGTTGCCTGAAACCAGAGCCGACGAGTTTAATAGGCTGAGAACGATTGTCGAGAATCCGGATTTTCAAACTGCGGCGGATGTAGAGCGGTTTTTTATCGCGTATACCAAATATATCTGGGACTACAAGATGGTCGGGTTAATCTATGACCATTACACCGACGAAACCGTTATCCATGGCGAAAATGGTGTGGATATCGCGGGAATCGGACCGGTAGTTTTCCATACGCTGGAACGATTACTTACGATGCCGGATATGAAAATCACTTTTATCGGCATCTGGGCCGACAAGGTTAGTGATGATGAATATAAGTTTGTCCAGATTACGCATCCGGAAGGAACTTTCACCGGGCCGAGCCGTTACGGACCGCCCACGGGCAAAAAGCTCGGTTACGACAATATCATGAACATGTGTGAATGCCTGGTGAAAAAAATCGACGGAAAATGGAAGATTGTTGAAGAATGGGGTTTGTTGGGGTACGCTAATTTCTTTCAAAACGGTTATGTCCATACGGCAATCCCCAAGTAGCCTATTCACCCGAATGGGACTCGTCGGCGCGGGCCTCACCGCAATACCAGGTCGATCAGCGCATCAACTGGTGAGCGACTGGTTCGGCATTACAGTTCGCAAAACCGTGGTTTCCACGGCAGCACCAAGGTGCAATACTTGAACTGAGGCGGCTGAGTGACCCCCGAGCCGACCGACCGCCTGAACACCCGCCACCGAACCGGGAGCAGCGAGATGCAGCGAAAAAGATCGATCGGCGGGTTCGCCGGCGTCGCGACGGCACTGGCGCTCGCCGGTTGCGCCGTCATCATCGAGCGGCCGACCAACGGATCGACGGTGGCCGCGGTCAGCGCGCCTGCCACCGTCGCGATGCGCTCGCTCTTCGCGCGGCCGACGTCCTTCCGGGCGTGGGTGGCCCCGCTCGAGGGCGACGGACCGGTGAAGACTCCCGGCGCGTGGCGCGAGGTCACGAACGACTTCACCCTCATGCCGCAGGGCAGCGACGTCGTCGCGACCGGCGTGCTCGCCTTGCCGGTTGGTGGGCATCGCTTGCGTGCCGTCGCCTGTTGGTATCTCGGCACCAATCCGTCACCGTACATACCTTTCAATTGCCAGGAGAAGCAGGTCGACATGCAGGCGATCGCGGCCCAGCTGGCGATCGTTTCGCCGGTACTGTCGCTGGCCGCTGGCGGCACGGCCACCGTCTCCGTGACGGCGATGCCGCCGCCGGGCAAGGACATCGTTGTCACCGTCGCCTCGCCGCTCAGCTCGGGCGTGACCTTGACGATCCCCATCGACACGGCCGGCGCAGTAACGAGCGCGCCGATCACGGCGACGACCGCGGGTGCGTCGACCCTGACCGCGTCGGCCGCAGTGCCGTACGGCGCGGCGAGCGCGCCGATCACCGTGCGGCCGGTGCTGTCGTCGCTCACGCCGACGAGCGGAACGCCAGCAACGCAGGTCACCGTCACCGGCGCCGGCTTCGTCGCGCCGATGACCGTACGTTTCGGCACCGCGCCGGTCGCGACGACGCCGACGAGCGCGACGCAGGCCAGGGCCGCGGTGCCGTCCGGCCTGGCGGCGGGAACGGTGCAGGTGACGGTGCAAAGCGCCAACCAGACCGGCAGCGCGTCGTTGCCCTTCATGGTGCTGGCGCCTCCTCCGGCCCCCGGCACGCTGCTCTTTCGCAGCCATGCCGGCGGCGTCGAGACGATCCGCTTCACGCCGGCGGCCGCGGGCGTGCCGGCAAGCTTCGGCCTCGTCACGACGGCGTCGGTGCCGGCGCTGTCGGCGGGACTGCCGGTCGTGGGTCTTGTGCGTTCGGGCAACACGCTGCTGCGGGCGAGCTCGAGCGCCCTCGAGGTGTTCACGATCGGCGGCACGCTGGCGGCACCGACGCTCGTCGCGGCGGGCAGCACGCCGGCCACCGGCACCAACTCGGCGGCGATGTCGGGCAACGGCGTCGACGCGGCCTTTCTCAACGGCCAGTTCGTCCGCGGCACCGACCGCGGTCTCGAGGTCTACCAGCCGGGCACCTCGCCACTCGTCAAGCTCGCCAGCGTCCTCAACCGGCCCGCCGCTATGTCGGCGGGCATCTCGCTGCTGGCGCACGCGCCGGGCTCGGTCCTGCTGCGCTCGACGTCCGGCTCGCTGGAGCTGTGGAACATGAGCATCCCGCCGACGGTGACGCACAACAACAACTCGGTCTTCACCGCGCCGGTCGGCAGCGGTCTGGCATGGCTGAACCCGGGGCAGCGGCTGGTGCGCGGCTTTTCGAGCGGCATCCAGGTGCTCGATCTCTCGTCCACCCAGACCTCGGTGACCGGCGCCAACAACACCGGCGGCGCCCCGCCGCTGCAGACCGTGCTCGCGCTGCCGAACGGCCGCATTGCCCGCTCGACGGGACAGAACCTAGAGGTCTACGACCTCGGCTTCGGCGCCAACCCGGTGCCCTGCGCGACTTCGAACGCCGGGTTCACTTCGTCCACTGGCACGGCGCTGGCAGTCGACGGCACGATGCTTTTTCGCGCGACCGCGACCGGCATCGAGGCGTGGGACCTGTCGGCGCTGGCCTGCACGGCGACGCCGCTCTCCGGCAGCTTGCCCGCGCCGGTGCAATTCACGGCGGGCCTGGGCGCCGCCACTACCGGCATTGGCCTGGCTGGGCCGAACTGACGTTTGCGAAGCTGCGTGCCAGCAGCGCAGCGAGTCTCGCCGGGAGCCGCGGGCTGGCGCAGGTAGTGGTCGAAGCCGGCGCGGCCGATCAACTCGGGCAGCCCATTTGACGAAGCAACTTCACAGGCAGAGGCAGGCTCAGGGCTGGCGTTTGACCCAGGTGCGCTGGCACAGCGCGCAACGCCGAAAGCAGGCCGTGGCGCGGCTCAACTTGCCGAATCCAGGCTCAGTACACCGGCTCGCAAACAATCTCGGTCTTGACCGAGTTGGCGATGAAACATTCTTCGTGCGCCCGATGGTGCAAGTGGTCCAGCGCTTCCCGGTCGGGCATGCGCGCACCCGAAAAAACCACTTCGGGCCGCAGTGTCACACGCGCGATCACCTGTTTGCCCGCGTCGTTGTTGCGCATCTCGCCCAGCGCATGGTCGCGGTAAGCGTCGACGCAAAATCCGTTGCGGACCGCAATCGACAGAAACCACAACATGTGGCAGCTCGAGATTGACGCCACGAACGCCTCTTCCGGGTCCACCGCCGCCGGGTCCGACCAGGGCACCGGCACCACCTGGGGCGACGATGAACCCGGCACGTCGACGCCTCCGTCGAAACGCAGCAGGTGTTTGCGGCTGTAGCGGCCTGACACGAAGTCGTGTTCGCCGCGTTCCCAAACAATTTCAGCACTGTGATTCATCGTGCCACCGCCTCGCGTTCGCGCAACTTGAAACGCTGGATTTTTCCGGTGGCGGTTTTCGGCAGGTCGGCGACGAATTCGATCTGGCGCGGGTATTTGTAGGGCGCGAGGCGTTCTTTCACGAAGGCCTTCAGCTCGGCCTCATCGGCTTTAGCGCCGGACTTGAGCACGACGAAGGCCTTGGTTTTCGTGAGGCCCTCGTCGTCGGACACGCCGATGACGGCCGCTTCCAGCACCGCCGGATGTTGTACCAGCGTGGCCTCGACTTCGAACGGTGACACGTAGATGCCGCTGACCTTCAGCATGTCGTCGCTGCGACCCGAGTAGGTGTAGCTGCCGTCAGAATTGCGCACATACTTGTCTCCGCTCTTGGTCCACGCGCCTTGAAAGGTCTCGCGCGATTTGTCCCGGCTACCCCAGTACATCAGCGCCGCGCTCGGGCCCTGAATGTAGAGGTCGCCGGTCTCGCCATCGGGTACCGGCGCTCCGTCATCACCGCGCAACTCGATGTCGTAACCCGGCACCGGCCAGCCGGTGGTGCCATAGCGCACTTTGCCAGGGCGGTTGGACAGGAATATGTGCAGCATCTCGGTTGAGCCGATGCCGTCGATTATCTCGATACCGAAGTGGGCGGTGAATCGTTCGCCCAGTTCGCCCGGCAAGGCTTCGCCAGCGGATGAAGCCAGTCGCAGCGCTACGTCGCCTTTGGCGGGCAGTTCCGGCGCGGCCAGCATGCCGGCAAAACCGGTCGGGGCGCCGAAGAAGACGGTGGGCTTTGTGCCGCCAATGCCGCCGCACCAGCGTTTGAACGTGGCCTGCGGCGTCGGCCTCTCGGCCATCAGGATCGTGGTGGCGCCTACGCTGAGCGGGAAACTCAGCGCATTGCCCAGACCGTAGGCGAAGAAAAGTTTGGCGGCTGAAAAACATACGTCGCGTTCGGTCAGGCCCAGCACCGGTGTGCCATAGAGTTCGGCCGTCCAGTACGGGTTGGCATGGCTGTGCAGCGTGCCTTTGGGCCGTCCGGTGGAGCCGGACGAGTAAAGCCAGAAGCCGGGGTCATCCGCTCCAGTGGCGGCGGGCGCATTCAGTGGCGCGTGTTGCGCAACCAGATTGTCCAACGCCGCCGCCCCCGACGGCAAGGCTGCGAGCGGGCCCGAGACCAGCACGGTCTTTACCTCGTGTACGCCTTGGGCCATGGCTGACAGCAGCGTGGGCAGCAGGGCGTCCGACACGATCACCGCCTGGGCCCGGCTGTTTTGCAGCATGAAGGCATAGTCGTCGGCGGTCAGCAGCGTATTCACGGCCACCGGCACAATGCCAGCGTACAACGCGCCCAGAAAACTCACCGGCCAGTCGTTGCAGTCGTGCATCAGTAACATCACGCGTTCTTCGCGGCGCAAACCCGAGGCCAGCAGCGCCGCGGCCAGACGGCGAATACGCTCCGACAGTTCACCGTAACTCAGGCTGCCGTGATCATCGATGTAGGCCGTTTTGCCAGCACGGGCAAGGTTGCGTGTTATCAGGTGCTGCGCAAAGTTGAAGTTCGCCCCGGGCGGCTGTACCCCTGTGGCGCTGTGTGCTGGAACTTGAGTGTCTGGCATGGATCGGTCTCCGAAATTGCGATTCGACTTGCGCGGCGAGACAATATGAATTATTCTGCGCAAACGAACGGTAATGCCTTTGTAACTTCATGTCAAGCACTATATTGCATTCCCCCGCGCAAAAGTCGGCTGTGGCGCTGCCAGGCCTTGACTCCTTCGACATGCACGGCAAACCAGGGCAGGCATCGACGCCAGAAGAAAAAAACCCTTTCCTGATGGCTTTGGGTGACCGGGTACGTTCACTGCGCGCCCGCCGCGGCATGACGCGCAGGGCCGTCGCGCTGGCGGCCGATGTGTCGGAGAGGCACCTGGCAAACATGGAATACGGCTTGGGCAATGCGTCGGTGCTGGTTTTGTTGCAGGTAGCCGGCGCTTTGCAATGCTCCTTGGGCGAATTGATTGGCGACGTGACAACATCCTCGCCGGAGTGGCTGCTGATCCGCGAGTTGCTCGAACAGCGCGACGAGGCCACGTTACAGCGCGTGCGGGTGGCAATCGGCGAAATGCTCGGCACCGGTGGTGGCAATGCGGCACTCAGCTCACGTGTGGCCCTGGTCGGGCTGCGCGGGGCTGGCAAGTCAACTCTGGGCCACATGCTGGCCGAAGACCTGGGTTTCCCGTTTGTTGAGTTGAGTCGCGAAATCGAAAAATTCGCCGGTTGCAGCGTGGCCGAAATACAGGCGCTTTATGGCGTGAACGCTTATCGCCGTTACGAGCGGCGCGCGCTCGAAGAGGCAATCCAGATCTACCCCGAGGCGGTGATCGCCACGCCGGGTGGCCTGGTTTCGGACGCGGCCACCTTCAACCAGTTGCTCGCTCACTGCACAACCGTCTGGCTGCAGGCCGATCCCGAGGACCACATGAAACGCGTCGCGGCGCAGGGTGATTTGCGCCCGATGGCGGCCAGCAAGGAGGCGATGCAAGACCTAAAAGGCATCCTGGCCGGCCGTGCGGCGTTTTATTCGAAAGCGCAGTTCAAAATCGACACCAGCGCGCAGCCGCTGGAGCCTACATTTTTGGCATTACGAGAGACGGTGCGGCAAGCGCTCCGACTTTCCATATGAATTATTTTTCCTAAATGCATTAAAATGCTTGTAACTTTCATGAAAAGCATTATGATGCGTAAACTGAGATTCAATAAATGCACTTTTGTGCGCCTTTAGGAGACCTAACCATGACTATTCCCAGCCGTGTCGAGTATCAGACCGACCCTTCGCAGTACAAACACTGGAAACTTGATTTCGATGGCGTCGTGGCCACACTGAAAGCCGATTTCGACGAAAACGCCGGCCTGCGTCCCGGCTACAAGCTAAAGCTGAATAGTTATGACCTGGGCGTTGACATCGAATTGAACGACGCAATCAATCGCATCCGGTTCGAACACCCCGAGGTGCGCACCGTGGTCGTCACCAGCCTGAAGGACCGGGTCTTCTGCTCGGGTGCCAACATCTTCATGCTTGGGGTCAGCAGCCATGCCTGGAAAGTGAATTTCTGCAAGTTCACCAACGAGACGCGCAATGGTCTGGAGGATTCGTCGAAATACAGCGGCCTGAAGTTCCTCGCCGCGGTCAATGGCGCCTGCGCCGGCGGCGGTTACGAAATGGCGCTGGCGTGTGACGAGATAATCCTGGTCGATGACCGCTCGTCGGCAGTCAGCCTGCCCGAAGTGCCGCTGCTGGGCGTGTTGCCCGGCACCGGTGGCCTGACCCGCGTTACTGACAAAAGGCATGTGCGCCACGACCTGGCCGACATATTTTGCACCAGTGTCGAAGGCGTGCGGGGGCAAAAGGCCAAAGACTGGCGTCTGGTCGACGACATCGCCAAGCCGCAGGTCTTTGCGCAGAAGGTGCAGCAACGTGCGATGCAACTGGCGGCCTTGAGCGACCGTCCGGCCAACGCCCGCGGAGTGGCGCTTGCGCCGCTCGCGTGCACGATAACCAGCGAC
>JANNGR010000114.1:0-7230 GCA_031403955.1 Betaproteobacteria bacterium | reverse complement strand
GCTTCCGGCAACGGGCTCGGGTAGTACCAGACCGCATCCGGGTTCATGTTGCCATCGACCACCAGCGAGTAATAACTGGCCTGCCCTTTCCAGGGGCACGTTGTCTTGTGGTTGCTGAAGGTCACATAGGACCGGTTGAGCGCACCCTCGGGGAAATAATGGTTGCCTTCCACCACCACGGTATCGTCGCTTTGCGCAATCACCGCGCCATTCCAGCTTGCTTTCATGAACATCCTTGTTTGATTGATTGGTGCCGAGGGAAAATTTATTACCGCACAGCCTGTTACGTATCCACTTCCAGCGTCATGCCCGCGCCGCGCAAACGGTCCACCAGCACCTGGCCCAGCCCGCTGGCCGGTGTCAGCACACCGCCACGGGTGCGACCACCGGGCAAACGCCCGGGTTCCAGCGCCAGGCACAAGGCCGCTTCGCACAGCATTTTGGTCGTGGCACGGTTGCCGGGGTCGCCCTGGTCGGCAACCCGGCCGCGCAACAATTGGCGCTTGGCACCTCTACCCACCAACTCACAGCGAAACGAGCCATTGTCCATACGCGCCTGTGACGGGCCTTCTCCCGGCTTGGGCGCCACGCGCGCCGCCAGCCGGCGCACCGGAGCGAACGCGAGCGCCGCCTGGGACACTCCCATGCCAACACTGAGCGAGGCCGCAGCCGCCCCGGCCACCAGACCGGCACCCACACGCAGGTATTCCTGATAACGGAAGTCGGGCCCGTAGTCCAGCAATGCGGCGCTGCGCCGCACCACGCGGGTGTTGATCGGGCCCATGAAAAACGGGCCCATCCAGGCCTTGAAGTCGGTATCAAATCGCGGCCGATGCGGGTCTGCATGGCCACTGCTGTTACGCGGTCGGCCGGTATCCGGGTTGAGCAGGAACGGATCGGCAAAAGCACTGGCCTGTCCACTTGCCATTATGTTCAGCACCGACGCGAGCGTGCCGCCATTCAATCCGCCCCGCATCGAGAACCCGGCTTTCACATCCACGCAAGGAACGCCATGGCGCTGTTGCATTGCCTGCACCATCAGCCAGGCACCCAGGTCGGAGGGCACCGAATCAAATCCGCAGAAAGGGATGATGCGGGTGCCGTCTACCACGGCCTGCGCGTGGTGTTGGTTTATCAGGCCATGGACCCAGGGCGTCTCGCCGGTGATGTCCACATAATGCGTGCCGTGTTTGACGCAAGCCGCCACCAGCTTGCTGCCGTACAGGTCGAATGGCCCGGCCGTGCTCAGTACCACGGCCGCATTACGCGCCAGGGCATTCAGCGCGCGGGTGTCATCGGCCGCGGCCAACACGATGCCTGCATCGGCCGCGGCACCACCACATTCGCGCCGCACCAGCTCGAGCTTGTCGCGGTTGCGCCCGGCCAGCGCCCAGCGCAGTGCGGCCGAGCGCACCTGGGCATGTGCGGCGAAATACGCGACGGTCTGGCGCCCGACGAAACCGGTCGCGCCGTACAACACGACATCGTATTTGCGTTTGGAGGTTGCGGCGCGCGCGTTCATGCTGCTTCGCGCGCCATCATGCCGCCCACTCGCCGCAGCAGCCATTTGGGAGTGCTGCGTGAGGCCAGCATGGCTACTTGGTTTATCACCCCCGACACACAGGCCTTGCTGGCGGCATAGGTGGCACGCAGCGTAATTGAAACCGCGGTTGACCAATTAAACGGACGGTCGTTGGCAGCCGGCATGGCAATTTCTCCTCCTGCGCTCAATTCAAGCACAGGTTGACGACCCGCGGCAAGCTGCGCTGTCACGCTGGCTACCCGCAGGCCACGCAGGCACCGCTAACATGGTTGGTTCATTCATCACGTGTCCCATTACCCGGAGATCAGCCATGTCCGTTACCACCGCCCTCACCAACCACCAGATCCGCCTGGCCGCGCGCCCCGTGGGACTGCCCACCCGAGCCGATTGGAGCAATACCACGGCGCCGGTCACCGAACCGGATGACGGCGGCGTGCTGGTCAAGACTCTGGCCCTGTCGCTCGACCCGGCCATGCGCGGCTGGATGAATGAAGGCAAAAGTTATATCGCACCCGTAGGCATTGGCGAAGTCATGCGCGCCGGTGGCGTCGGCCGGGTCATCGCGTCGAAGAACCCTCTCTTTGCGGTGGGCGACCATGTGTCGGCCAGCCTCGGAGTGCAGGAATACCGGTTGCTGCCGGCGGCCGAAATCAAAACTGGTGGCCTGGTGAAAATCGACCTTCGTCTGGGCAGCCTGACCCAATGGCTAAACGTGCTCGGCATGCCTGGCATGACCGGCTACTTCGGCTTGATGGACGTAGGTGTTCCGCAAGCCGGCGAGACGCTGGTGGTTTCCGGCGCCGCCGGCGCGGTGGGGCAAACCGTTGGCCAGCTTGCCAGGATCAAGGGTTGCCGCGTGGTTGGCATTGCCGGTGGTCCGGCCAAATGTGACTGGGTGGTCAAGGAGCTGGGTTTTGACGCCTGCATCGACTACAAGGCCGGACCCTCGGCCGTGAAAGAAGGCCTGAAGCAACACGCCAGCGCCGGGGCCGACATCTATTTCGACAACGTCGGTGGCGAGATCCTCGACACCGTGTTGACGCGAATCAATCGCAAGGCACGCATCATAATTTGCGGCGCGATCAGCCAATACAACAACACCACGGCGGTCCAGGGCCCGAAAAATTACCTGAGCCTGCTGGTGAACAGGGCCCGCATGGAAGGCATTGTGGTATTTGACTACACCGACCGTTTCCCGCTGGCGGTGGCCGAGATGGCGCAATACCTGAAGGATGGCCGCATGAAGAGCAAGGAAGACGTGGTGCAGGGGCTGGAGAATTTCCCCGAGACGTTGATCAAGTTGTTCACTGGCGAGAACTTCGGCAAGCTGGTGCTGCAGGTCGCGTCGGCCTGAGAGGGTGTGAATCTTTCTGCTGCGCGGCCCGATCTTGCGTCTTCGGTGCTCACCGTACGGGTGTACGGCTGCGCTCCTCAACGCAACCTCGGCCCGCTCGCGACGAAATCTTCAAACCCTCTGAGTCCAGCCGAGCAACTGCTACGGACAACGCGTTGAGCCGGTCAATGCCCAGGGCCGGCGCTCGCCGTACTGGTCGGTGAGGGTGGCAAGAAAAGCGGCAAGGTCATCCACCTGTTGCGCCGAGAGCGGCGTGTGTGCGCCAATCGGCGGGCGCAGAACGTGCTGCAGCGCGTCCTGCAAGCGATCCAGTTGACCGTTGTGCAGATACGGCCCGGTGACCGCGACGTTGCGCAAACTCGGGGTGCGGTATTGCCCCCGCATGCGCTCTTGCGGCACCAATCGGCGCGTAGCCAGCGCGTTGACGCGCCGCGGGTCATCGTTGTACGGCCCGAGCAGGTTCAAGCGGCTTGCCTTCAGGCTGCGCGCGCCTTCCAGACGGCCGGCATCGTCGGGAGCGGCATCGGTGGCAAACACCGCGCCAGCATGAAATTCGCCGTCGGAAAAATTGGGGCCGTTGTGGCAGGCAACACAGTTGGTCTGGCCAACAAAAATCTTCAAGCCGCGCAGCGCCGCGATCGGGTACGACGCGGCAGAAATCGCGTCGTGGCGCTGCAGCGCGTCGCGAAAGTCGTCAAATGGCGTCCGCCCGGTGACCAGGGTTTCCTGGAAGGCCGCCAAAGCCTTGCCAACATTGACCACCGTGTCTTGTTGGTCGCGCCGGGGCGAATCACGGAACACCCGGCGATAACATGCCGCCAACTCGGGGTCACGTTCAAACAGCCGCGTGATGGTCTTGGGGCTAGCGTCGAACTCTCTGGCATCGAGCATTGGCCGGATGCTGGCCATCCACAGGCTGTCGCTGGAGCCGCCCCATCCAAACCAGCGCTGCTGCCGCAGATTGGCCAACGCCGGAGTGTTGCGCGGTAAATCCGCCAGCCCGTGGGCGCGCGCCTTCCGATCGGTAAAAGAACGGTCGGGCTGGTGGCAGGTCACGCAGGCGATGTAACCCACCGGCGACATGCGAGGGTCGCGGAACAGGCGCCGGCCCAGCTCTATGGCTTGCGCCTGGCCAGATACGTGGTTGCCCGGATCGGGCCGCGTGGCGGGTGGCCACGGACCCAGAGCCAGAATGTGTTGTACTTCTTTGGCCGAGAAAACCGGGCTACTGGCCGCAGGCGACAAAGCCAGCATTGCCGGGCAGACCAACGCCAGAAACAACAGGTGGTAAATTCGAGCCATACAGGCACCAGCGACAAAATGGCGCAGCGACCTTGGCCGCAACAGCCTAAACCGGTTCCACTTTACTCCCGCCTCTTTTCCCTGTCCATAGCGGGGAGCGCCTCAGCCAAAAACAATGTTCCCATTCTCGGTTCTCGACCTATCCCCCATCACCGAGGGCAGCGATGCCGCGCAGTCGTTTCGCAATTCCCGCGACCTGGCCCAACACGCTGAACGCTGGGGTTACCGGCGCTACTGGCTGGCGGAACACCACGGCATGCCGGGCATCGCCAGCGCCGCGACCGCGGTGCTGATAGCCCATGTGGCCGGCGCCACCTCCACCATCCGTGTCGGCGCTGGCGGCATCATGTTGCCCAACCATTCACCGCTGGTAATCGCCGAACAATTCGGCACGCTGGAATCCTTGTTCCCGGGACGCATCGACCTCGGATTGGGCCGCGCGCCCGGCTCCGACCAGATCACGGCCCGCGCGTTGCGGCGCAACCTGGCCAGCGATGCGGACGAGTTCCCGCAGGATGTGGTGGAGCTGATGGACTTCCTGTCGGACGCTCCGCGGCAGTCGGTGCGCGCCGTGCCGGGTACCGGGCTGAAGGTGCCGATCTGGATCCTCGGCTCCAGTTTGTTCGGCGCGCAACTAGCCGCCGCGCTCGGCCTGCCGTATGCGTTTGCGTCGCACTTTGCGCCCGGGCAGATGATGCAGGCGATAACGCTGTACCGCGCCAGCTTCCGGCCCTCAAGCCAACTCGCCAAACCGTATGTGATGCTCGGGTTCAACGTGTTCGCCGCCGACACGCAACACGAGGCGGAGTTTCGCGCCACCTCGATGCAGCAGGCCTTCGTGAACCTGCGCAGCGGCCGCCCGTCGAGGTTGCCGCCACCGGTGCAAGACTACGCGTTGCGTGTTGGTCCACAGGAGCGCGCGCTGCTGGACTCGGTGTTATCGTGTTCGGCGATTGGCTCGCCCGTGATAGTGCGCGCCGCCCTGCAAGCCTTTATCACACGTACCGGTGCTGACGAACTGATGATCGCGTCGCAGATTTTCGACCATACCCAGCGCCTGCGCTCATTTGAAATTGCCGCGCAAGTCCAAGCAGAGTTGCAACCCGCGGCCGGTAATTGACCGGCATCACACTTACTGCTGCCACGCCCATGCAGTCAACCGTGAGCAAGCCGAGAATTCTGGTAGTTGAAGACGAGGCGATAGTAGACCGTGATATCCGCCAGCAACTGACGGAGCTGGGCTACGAACCGGTTGGCCATGCCACGCGGGGTGAGCAGGCGATCGCACTGGCCGGGGAACTGCGGCCCGACCTGGTGTTGATGGACGTTCAATTAGCCGCCGGCATGGACGGCGTCGCCGCGGCGCAAGCCATCCGCACGCAATTCTCGCTGCCAGTGGTGTTCCTGACGGCGTTTGCCGACGATGAGATGCTTGAGCGCGCCAAGCTCGCCGAGCCGTTCGGCACTATCGTCAAGCCATTCACCAAACGCGAACTGCGCACCGTGCTCGAATTAGCCTTGTACAAAGACAAGGCCGAAGCAAAGCTGCGCGAAAGCGAACGACGCTTCAGGACCATATTTAACGCCGAGCCGGAATGCGTGAAGTTATTGGGTCCGAGCGGGGATTTGCTGGAGATGAACAGCGCGGGCCTGGCCATGCTTGAGGCCGGCTCGGTGGACGAAGTCCGGTCGCATGGACTGGCCAATTTCATCCGGCCCGAATACCGCGCGGCATTCGGCGACCTGCACCGGCGCGTAATGGGTGGAACAGCCGGCGTGATGGAATATGGGATCACCGGCTTACGCGGCACGCGGCTTTGGCTCGAGACGCACGCCACCCCGATGCGGGATGCGGATGGCCGCGTGACGATGACGCTGGACATCACGCGCGACATCAGCGCGCGCAAGCAGGCCGAGTCGGCGCTGCGCGAGAGCGAAGAGCGTTATCGCCAGCTGGTCAATCTGTCTCCGTATGCGATTGGCGTGTATCAGCGCGGCAAGATCGTGTTGGCGAATCGCGCTGCCGTGGCCATGTTTGGAGAGACTTCCGCGCAGCAGTTGATCGGGCAATCGATCCAGGATCTGATCCATCCCGAGCACTTGGACGCCGCGCAAAATAGAATCGAACGCATGTTGAAGGGTGAATCCGGCCTGTATCCGACCGACGACCGCTACCGAAGGCTCGACGGCAGCCTGTTTGATGTTGAAGTTTCAGCCGCGCCGTTTACCTACCAGGGCCTCCCCGCGGTCCAGGTCATAGCGCTGGACATAACCAAACGAAAGCGCGCCGAGTCCGCCTTGCGCGAGACCACACGCCAGTTGCAGGCGCTTTCGCGGCGCGTGCTGGAAACGCAGGAGACCGAGCGACGGCGCGTGGCGCATGAACTGCACGACGAACTGGGCCAGGCCCTGACGGCCATAAAAATCAACCTGCAGTCGCGCGAGCGATTCAAACACCAATCGCCGGATGAACTCAACGCCGAAAACCTGCGCATCGTCGACGATGCCTTGCAACAGGTGCGCCGGCTGGCGCTGGCGCTGCGGCCGTCGATACTCGACGACCTCGGACTTACACCGGCGCTGCGCTGGATCGCAGAGCAGACCGCGACGCGCAGTCAGATAACGGTCAATTTTCACCCGGCAATGGCGCCGGTACGGCTCGCGAGCGACATCGAAACCGCGTGTTTTCGGATTGTCCAGGAGGCACTCACCAACGTCGTGCGCCACGCCGGTGCGCGGCAGGTCGAGATCGAGCTGCGCCGGGACGGCGACGCACTGGTATTGCGGGTGCATGACGACGGTTGCGGCTTTGATTTGGCGGTTATGCGTGAGCGCGCCGTGGCCGGTGGCAGCATCGGCGTGCTCGGCATGCAGGAGCGCGCCGCGTTGATCGGCGGGCAACTCGATATCCGGTCAACACCGGGAAATGGCTGCACCGTGCAACTGCGCTGTCCATGGCGCACCGTATAGGAGGTAACTTGAATCCGGTGCGCGTTTTGCTTGCCGACGACCACACGCTGGTGCGCGCCGG
>JANNGR010000113.1:0-29622 GCA_031403955.1 Betaproteobacteria bacterium | reverse complement strand
CCTCGACACGATCCGTCCGTGCGCGCGGTTCGCGAAATCGTCCAGATCGACGAACTTGTCGGGCGCGTCGATCGGCACGTTGTGGAACACGGTCTCGAAGATCGCACAGTCCCGCGACGAGCCGCCGTACAGGTACGGCACAACCCGGCCCCTGGCGTTGCGGATTGGGGCGAAGCGCGTCGGGTTGCACGGCGCGCCGGCGGCATCGACCCCGGGATTGAAGCTCGCGGGCTCGTATGCCATGTCGTGGATCACGTGGATCACCTGCCCCGCCGGCCACGGCTCGATCAACGGGTCGAGCGGCGGCGCAGGTACGCGACAACTCAAGCAGCGCTCCCGGCCGCGTCACGCACGGCCGCCTGGATCACCGCAGCCGGAGCCGACTCCAGCAGGTCAACTGGCCTGGCCTGCCCCGGCAGCCAGCCGTTGTTCGAGGTAAACCACAGTGCGATTTTCCAGGTTGCCTTGCGACCTCCAAAGGCTTCGAGAACCGCCTGGACAGCCTTGATCGGCTTATGGTCCTCGAACTGGAACAGCGGGAACACCTCCCGCGGGCGCCCGGACTCGTCGCGATGGCGCACCGCGAACACCTGGCGGCGCTTTTTCCAGTTGTCGGCCAGCGCGTTGCGGTTGCCGGCGCGGGAATGGTTCGCGCTGGCCAATTGCCCCGCGGTCACGAAGCCGAACTCGTTCAGGACCCGGGCGTGCCGAGCCGCGAGCCGCTGTGCCATCCTGGTGTCGACGCGGCTCGGCACCACCATCTTCCCTGCAATGAATTCGACCAACTCTTCCAGCTTCTGTTCGCGAACTTCCGCGGTCTTCTCCGACATGAGGCGGCCCAGGATGGGCATGCAGGCTTCCAGCAAGTGCGACATGGCGTCGCTCTGCACCTGCACCAGATACGCATGACCGGAGTTTCCCGGTGCGCGCTCACCCTGACCCCGCTCCCGTGCCGCGCTCGGCGTCCACGGCTGAAACGACAGCTCGCCGTCGAGCAGCGCTACCCGAGAAGAGGATTTGCCCATGCCTTCAGCCTTTGATGAATGTGAAAGAATTCTACTACTTGTCGTCAAACTCATCAAATATCCGCTACCGCATGCACTGCATCAAGACAGTGGGCAATGCCCAGCGGCGCAATCCGTTCCGACCGCAGACCGATGGTCTGCGTGCCGCTTACCAATCCCATCGCGCCTGATCGGCGCGGGAACCACCTTCGTGGCCGGCTCCGACCCGCGCGAGTTCGGCCAGCCGCTGGAAGAGCCGCAACTGCCGGGCGTGCTGGGAGCCATCGAAGCCTGTGCCAAACCGGCGGTGGCGGCGCTGCGCGGTGCCGCTCTGGGCGGTGGCCTCGAACTCGCTCTGGCTTGCGACGCGCGCATCGCATCGACCGGCACCGTGCTGGGCCTGCCGGCGGTCATGCTGGGCATCATTCCCGGCGCCCGCGCCATCCAGATGGTCTGCAGCGGTGAACGCATCCGGGCCAAGGCTGCCCGTGATCTACGCCTGGTGGACGAGGTGGTGGCTTCCGATCTGCAGGCGCAGGCCGTGGCGCTGACGCGCCGGCTCACGGACAAATGCCGCATCAGCAACGAGCCCGTGCCCGCCGAGGACGCGGCGGCGGTTGATCAGGCGGAGCACGCCACCCTGCGAGCGGGCAAGCGCCGACCGGCCGCCGTGGCCGCCATCGATGCAGTCAAGAATGCCGCGCGGCTGCCGTTGGCGGAAGGCCTGGCGTGCGAGCGCGCCGTGTTCCATCAGCTGCGCGTTTCTGCCGAAGCCTTTGCGCTGCGCCACCTGTTTTTTGCCGAACGCGACGCTGTGCGCCTGCCCGCCGGTGGGCAAGCCGCACCGCGCCCGGTGCAGACAGTGGCCATCATCGGCTGGCACCATGGGCACAGGCATTGCCATCGCTGCATTGGACTCCGGCCTCCTGGCCGTGGTGCTCGGCGGCCCTGGAGCGGGGTCGCCAGCGCGGCCAGCGGCAACGAGGCCCGCCTGTTGTCCACGACCGACTGAACACAACTCGCCCGCGCCGAGCTGGTGATCGAGGCTGCCATGGAGGCGCGCCTCGCGGGTCGGCTTGTGCTTGGTTTTGTGAAGCGAATTGACCACATGCGCGAAATCGGCAATTCTTTGATAGCGCCAACAACTCGTCAGACGTCGATATTGCCGGCCCGCAGCGCGTTGGTCTCAATGAACTCACGCCGTGGCTCGACTTCATCACCCATCAGCATCGTAAACACCCGGTCAGCCTCGATCGCGTCATCAATCTGCACCCGCAACAGGCGGCGCACGGCCGGGTCCATGGTGGTCTCCCACAGTTGCATCGGATTCATCTCACCCAGACCCTTGTAGCGTTGGCGCGATGTGGCGTTTTCGGCCTGGCTGATCAACCAGGCCATGGCCTGGCGAAAATCACCGACGTTTTCTTCCTTCTGCCGCTCACCTTCGCCGCGGGTTACCTTGGCGCCATCGGCAAGCAGGCCCTTGAAGGTGTTGGCCGCCTCAGCCAGCGCCGCATAGTCGGCACCGTGCACGAAGTCCTGCGTCAAGACACTGCTTTTTACATTGCCATGGTGCCGCCGGCTGATGCGCAAAATCGGTTTGTCGGTGCGTACGTCAAATTCGCCGGCCACCTCCGCGTCGGGCAATCTGGCCTGAAGCGCCGCCGCCGATAGTTGTGCATCAGCGACGGTGTCGAGGTTCAGCGCCACGCCGTCGGCTACCGAACGCAACGCTTCGGCGTCCATGAAGTTGCGCAGACGCGCGATCACACTTTGAGCCACCTGGTGTTTACGCGCCAACTCGGCCAGCGTTTCGCCGCTGATCAGGCTGCCATTCTCGCCACCGGTAAACACCGATGCGTTCACCAGTGCAATACGCGTCAGAAAACTGTCCAGCGCACCGCCATCCTTCAGGTAGAGCTCTTCCTTGCCGGCCTTAACTTTGTACAACGGTGGCTGGGCAATGTAGATATGGCCGCGCTCCACCAATTCGGGCATCTGGCGGTAAAAGAAAGTCAGCAGCAAAGTGCGTATATGCGCGCCGTCAACGTCGGCATCGGTCATGATGATGATGCGGTGGTAACGTAGTTTGGCGACATTGAAATCATCATTGCCGGTGCTGCCGCCGGCTTTGCCAATTCCGGTTCCGAGCGCGGTGATCAGCGTCAGGATTTCATTGCTCGTCAGCAATTTTTCATAACGGGCTTTCTCGACGTTCAGAATCTTGCCGCGCAACGGAAGAATGGCCTGAAATTTTCGGTCTCGGCCCTGTTTGGCTGAACCGCCGGCCGAGTCCCCTTCGACGATATAGATTTCACACAACGCCGGGTCTTTCTCCTGGCAGTCCGCGAGTTTGCCGGGCAAACCCATGCCGTCGAGCACGCCCTTGCGCCGCGTCATGTCACGTGCTTTGCGTGCGGCTTCACGCGCCCGAGCTGCTTCGATTATCTTTCCGACAATGATTTTCGCGTCGACCGGGCGCTCCTGCAGATAGTCAAACAGCAGCTTGCTCACAATATCTTCAACCGGGCCACGCACCTCGCTGCTAACCAGTTTGTCCTTGGTCTGGCTGCTGAATTTGGGTTCGGGTACTTTCACGCTCAGCACGCAACACAGCCCCTCGCGCATGTCATCGCCGGTCACCTCCACTTTGGCTTTCTTGGCCAGTTCACCGTCGTCAATGTATTTGTTGATCACGCGTGTCATCGCGGCACGCAGCCCGGTCAAATGGGTGCCCCCATCGCGCTGGGGAATGTTGTTAGTAAAACAAAGCACCTGCTCGTTGTAGCCGCTGTTCCACTGCATCGCGACTTCGACGCCGATGTTCGTATTCTGGTCACTCTGACGGTCCCCCATAGCATGAAAAATATTTGGGTTGAGCACCGTCTTGCCCTTGTTGATGAAATTGACGAAACCCCGCACGCCACCGGCGCCCGAGAAATCGTCTTCCTTGCCGCTACGCTCGTCTTTGAGGCGAATCTTGACGCCATTGTTCAGAAAACTCAGTTCACGCAATCGCTTGCTAAGAATTTCGTAGTGAAAATCGGTGTTGCTCTGGAAGATTTCCAGATCCGGCAGAAAATGCACTTCGGTGCCACGCTTCTCGGTATCACCGATTATTTTCATTGGCGAAACTTCGACGCCATTTAGCACTTCAACAATCCGGTTCTGCACGAAGCCTTTGGAGAACTCCAGCACGTGAACCTTGCCATCACGCCGGACCGTCAGACGCAGCATTTTGCTCAAGGCGTTCACACAGCTCACGCCTACTCCGTGCAATCCCCCTGAAACCTTGTAGCTGTTCTGGTTGAACTTGCCACCGGCATGCAGCTCGGTCAAGGCTATTTCAGCGGCCGATCGTCTTGGTTCATGTTTGTCATCCATCTTGACGCCAGTCGGGATGCCGCGCCCGTTGTCCACCACGCTGATGGAATTGTCAGAATGGATGGTGACCAGAATGTCATCACAGTGACCAGCCAGCGATTCATCGATCGAATTGTCAACAACCTCAAATACCAGGTGATGCAAACCGGTACCGTCTGAGGTGTCTCCGATATACATGCCAGGGCGCTTACGCACCGCTTCGAGACCTTCCAGGATCTGAATGGCGCCTTCGCCATAAGCCTCCGACGCACCGGCCTGATTGGTATCGATGGTCGGTTGAAAATTGGAACTATCAACATTGCTTTCGCCGGTATGGACGGTCGCAACGCCTGGTTCGATCATCGGAACGGGCTTGTTTTCTTCTGTCATGACTGGCTTTTCCAACGATTTCACAAACTCTTGAATGACCAAACCCGCATTGGCTGCGGGTCTAATCATGTTTTGCCGCGTTCTTGAGAGCATCAAATTCGCATTGGCATCACTACATATTTGAAAGTAGCGTTATCCGGTATGGTGAACAAGGCCGAGCTATTTCCATCCGACAACTCAAGCTTGACCATCTCCTGATCCATGTTGCTCAAGGCATCAATCAGGTAGGTTACGTTGAAGCCGATCTCAATGTTGTCACCGGCGTAATCGATATCCAGCTCGTCCACCGCCTCTTCTTGTTCCGCGTTGTTGGACGCCACTCGCAGTGTGCCAGGCTCAATATTCAAACGCACCCCCTTGAATTTGTCACTGGTCAGGATCGCCGTACGCTGCAAGGTCGCCAGCAACGGTAGGCGACCAAGCGTAATGCTGTTCTTGTGGTTCTTTGGGATGACCCGGTTGTAATCGGGAAACTTGCCCTCCACCAGCTTGGTGACGAACTCCATGCCGCCAAAACTGAACTTTGCCTGGTTGTTGGCAAATTGCATATCTATCGCACCATCCGCATCACTCAGCAATCGTTGCATTTCTATCACCGTCTTGCGCGGCAGGATGACTTCCTGGCGCGGAACTTCAACATCCAGCATTGCCGAAGCAAATGCCAGCCGGTGTCCGTCGGTCGCCACCAAGCTCAGTTGCTTGCCTTCCGCAACGAACAGGATGCCATTCAGGTAATAACGAATGTCATGAATCGCCATGGCAAAAGAAACCTGACTCAACAGGTCTTTCAAGGTTTTTTGCGGCACGCTGAACACGGGCCCGAAACCGGGTGACTCTTGCACCAATGGGAAATCCTCAGCCGACATGGTCTGCAACGTGAATTTGCTCTTCCCACCCCTGAGAATTACCTTGTTCTGGCTCGATTCAAGCGCCACCGTCTGGTCAGCGGGCATGGTGCGCAAAATATCGATCAACTTGCGCGCGCCAACCGTCGTCGAAAAGTTCCCGGTGTCCCCGTCAAGCTCCGCCGCGGTGCGAATCTGTATTTCAAGATCACTGGTCGTGAACTGCAGCGAACTACCTGTCTTGCGAATCAGCACGTTAGCCAGAATGGGCAATGTGTGCCGGCGTTCAACAATTCCGGAAACTGCCTGAAGAACCGACAGAATCTTGTCTTGAGTTGTTTTCATTACGATCATGTCAACCTCTTCTTAAATTTCTTTAATTTAGATTAGTAGTAGTAGATAAGGACAGCTCGTGGCTGTGGATAGCGGCATTTTCCCCTTTTTTATCAAGCACTTGGATAGTTTTGAATGGTGTGGGCATCCATGCTTTCTGGATGCTCAGGCAAGCCGAACAACTTTCGTTAAATGGCATTCTGTGTGGATAACCCGACAGTTGAGCGCGAACTATCCCCAGTGTTGTTCCGAGGAGCGTGCCGAGCTTGGGAAAGGTCGACTGAAAGTGCGCCACAGAGGTCCATTTTTCAGCCTTTGAGAGTCTGTTCAAGGACATGCAATTGCTGGTTGAGTTCGGTCAATTGCTGGCGTTCACCACCAATCTTGCGGACCGCGTGCAAGACAGTCGTATGGTCACGGCCACCAAACAATTCTCCGATTTCGGGAAGGCTTTTTTGTGTCAGCTCTTTGGCTAGGTACATCGCAATTTGTCGGGGACGGGCGATGCTCGCGGGTCGCTTTTTCGAATACATGTCCGCGACTTTTATCTTGTAGTAATCGGCTACCGTTTTCTGGATGTTTTCGACCGATATCTGCCGGTTCTGGATTGACAACAAATCGCGCAATGCGTCACGCGCCAGCTGGATCGATATTTCCTTTTGGTTGAATCTTGAGTAAGCCAGTATCTTGCGCAACGCGCCTTCGAGCTCGCGAACATTCGAGCGCACGTTCTTGGCCACGAAAAACGCAACCTCTTCCGGCATCTCGGTACCTTCCGCGCGGGCCTTGTTGATCAGGATCGCGACTCGCATTTCCAGTTCAGGTGGTTCAATGGCGACCGTCAGACCAGAATCGAAACGTGACACCAGTCGCTCATGGATATCAGCCAGACCCTTCGGATAGGTGTCACTGGTCATCACGATATGTGACTTCTTCGCCAGTAAGGCTTCAAAGGCGTTGAAGAATTCTTCTTGCGTCCGCTCCTTGTTGGCAAAAAACTGAACGTCGTCAATCAGCAGCAAATCGAGTGAGTGGTAGTGGTCCTTGAATTCGTCAAAGGTCTTCCGCTGATAGGCTTTAACCACATCCGAAACAAACTGCTCCGCATGGATGTAGAGAACTCTTGCCAAAGGTTTGTTCACCAGCAATCGATTTCCCGCAGCGTGCATCAGGTGCGTCTTGCCCAAGCCAACACCGCCGTAGATAAAAAGAGGGTTGTATAAATGTCCCGGCATGCCAGAAACATGCATCGCGGCAGCACGCGCCATGCGATTCGCCGAACCCTCGATCAAGGTATCAAAAGTCAAACTTGTATTGAGCCTGTTTTTTTGGCCCGCAAGTATTTTTTCTTCACCAAGATCGGGTGGCTCTTCAATTGGAAGTCGTTCTGAGCCGGATTGATTGTAAGTAGATCTTATCAATGCTTCACGAGGAGCGAGCGCTAACTCAAGGTCAATTCTCTGACCATACATTTTCTCCAGCGTAGCGCTGATGCGGTTGCTGTACTGGGCTCTGATCCAGTCCAGCTTGAATCGATTTCCAACGTAAAGCGTGACCTTGGAAAGATCGTCGAGCACTACCGCAGTGAGGGGCTTTATCCAGGTGTTGAACTGCTGCTCAGGCATCTCCTGAGCTAACTGTTCGATACACGCCTGCCATAGACTTTGGCCCGTTCCAAAACCTGCACCGCCCGCCTGGACGGCATGTTGTCCTTCGGCCATTTTGCTTTCAGGTTTCTGTGGATAGTTGTTATTCGCAAGACCGGCAATTGTAATTTATCAAGAATTTATCCACAAGCACAAAAGGTTTGAGAACGCAGATGTTGGCGGTTACTTCCCATGCTTCATCGACCTCGCAAAGTCACGGATGGGGCGCATCCAAATCGCTGTTTGTAGTAGGCCGAAAATCGGCCCATATGAATAAAGCCATGTTGCAGCGCGATGTCGGTCACCGAGGTTGGCCGACCCTGGGCGACTGCGGCGCGCAGCGCTTCGCGTGTACGTTCAAGTCGTACACCACGGGCATAAGTAAGCGGTGACTGGTTGTAGCGGCGACGGAAAGCGGCCTCCAGCGTGCGCGGGCTGACGCAGGCCGCCGCAGCCATGTTAGCCAGCGTCAGGTTCTGGTGTGTATTGGCCTGGATGTAGTCCAGCGCTCGCTGCAGCCGGCGGCACCCGCCGGTGGCGGAGCCAAGCAATTCGGCCCCGATGTCGCGCTCCGGTAGCAGCAGCTCCAGTCCGGTCAACAGAAAACCTTCCATCGCCGCATAGGCGGCAGGATGGCGCAGCCATTGCTCCCCGTGGTCATGCAGGTTGTGTGTCATGTCCGTCACCGCTTGCCACCAGGCGGCCACGGCCGGATCCCGGCGCGACTGGGTGAAGCTGAACTGAGGCGCGCCCGAGCGCTGCGCCTGCGAAGGCAAGCGGTCTCGCAAAACGGCACTGGGCACCTGCAGCATCACCATCGAGCAGTCGCCACTCCATAACATGCAGGTGTGCGCGTGCGGGTGCAGCACGCTCAAGATGCTGGAATCGACCCAGGCTTCCTGGCCGTCACAACGCAGCCGCGCGCGGCCTTGCAATGGCAACTGGATCAGGTAGAAGTCGCCGCGTTCGCCGGGGTTGATTTCTACCTCGGCGCCATAACTCAACACATTGAGCGATACCTGGCCCAGCCGAATCTGGTTGTGCCGCGCCTCGAATCCACGCTCGCAGCCGCGTATGTCGAGCCGGTGTGGCGAGAGTGCGAGCCCTACCAGCTCGCGCGCCTCATCCGCCGAGCGTGAGCGGATCAACGGGTAGTTGTCCAGCAGATGGCGCGGGTCGGCCAATGCGGCGACGGTTTGCGGGTGAGGTGTCATGTGGCGCCCAGGCAACGGCGGTGGATCGGGCTTGCGTGGAGGATGCAAAAGCAAATTAGTTTAGACGTAAAGATTCTCGGATTTCCTAGGGTTAATACTGAGGCCGGTTGCGTGATGCCATGCGGGCCTGCGCTTTTCGGATAGACATCGACGCAATGCGGATTGCCGCCTGCGCGCCCGCGCGTCCACACTACCGCTCATGAGTTCGCAATGCGCCTGCGCGGCCACGCACCAACCAACATGAGAAGGTTTGATGCCGTTATTGTGGGCAGCGGTATCAACTCGCTGGTGTGTGCCGCGGTGCTTGCCAAAGGGGGCGTTCGGTTTGTGTGCTGGAGCGCGAGGCCTACTCTGATCGCGTGTTTGCGCGCACGCGCCGCGTCCCGATTAGTTGTTTCCCACGTACCAAAAAAAGGAGACTTAGATGACTGACACCTTGGCTTCGTTCGCCGCCGAGCTCGCCGCCGGCACCATTCGCGTGGTCGACCTGACGCAGACTTTATCGGCGGATTTCCCGCCGCTCCAGCTACCGCCGCAGTTCGGCCAGGTGTGGGCCTTCAAGATGGAGACGATCTCCAAATACGACGCGGCTGGCCCGGGCTGGTACTGGAACAATTTCTCCTGCGGCGAACACACCGGTACCCATTTCGACGCGCCGGCGCACTGGATTTCGGGCAAAGACCACCCCAACAACACCGTGGATACCATTGTTAGCAAGAATTTCATTGCCCCGGTGGTCGTGGTCGATGCCAGCGCCGAAGTGGCGGCCAATGTCGATTGGCTGCTGACGGTCGAGTTTCTCGAAAAATGGGAAGCGAAAAACGGCCGCATACCAGCCGGCGCCTGGCTGGCGTTTCGCACCGACTGGTCCAAACGCATCAGCGACCCAGCGTCATTTGTCAACATGAAGGAAGACGGCGCGCACACCCCTGGCCCGACGCAGGCAGCCGTGGAGTGGTTGATCCGCGAGCGCAACGTACACGGCTTCGCGGTCGAGACCATCAACACCGATGCCGGACAGTCCTACGCCTGGCCGCTGGCCTACCCCTGCCACACGCTGATGCACGGCGCCAACCGGTATGGTCTTCAGTGCCTGAAGAACCTGGACCAGTTACCGCCCAGCGGGGCCGTGATCGTGTCGGCGCCGCTGAAGATCAAAGGCGGCTCAGGTAGTCCGTTGCGGGTTTTGGCGCTGGTACCGGCCTGAGCCTGGCCACCCGATGCCACCCGCCGTGACGCACCATCGCATGCTGCAACCCGCCGGCTGGGTTACTCCAATGGGGTAAAGGTTTGGCGCGCGCGCTCACGATGCTGATGCCGCCCACGGACGGCGAAGTCTTGTTCCGGGGTCGACCGGTGCAAACCTTCACGCCGGCCGAATTGGTGGCGTACCGCACCCAGGTGCAGTTCGTCTTCCAGGACCGTCTGACCGAGCGTTATCCGCAAAAGTTGTCGGGTGGCCAGCGCCAACGTGAGGGCTCTGGCGCTGATCGCCGACGAAGTGACGTCGGGGCTCAATGTGTCGGTTCAGGCGCGTATCGTTGGATTGCTGGAGGAACCGCGGCGCGACGAAGGTATGGCGCTGATCTTTATCAGCCACGACCTGTCCCTGGCTGGAGCGCGGGGTGTTAGCGTGAGGCGCGTGATGGTTTCATTCGTTCAAAGGAAGCCCCATGGCTGAAAGATCATTTGCCACGGAAGTGCAGCAACTGCGCGCGCAGCCGGGCACGGTGTTTCGTGGCGAAGGCATATTGGCCGTCACCAAGGCGCTGCTGGAGTGCGGCGTGGCATATGTCGCCGGTTACCAAGGCTCGCCGATTTCGCATCTGATGGACGTGCTGGCCGATGCGCAACCGATCCTGGAGGAGCTCGGTGTGCATTTCGAGCCCAGCGCCAGCGAGGCCACGGCGGCGGCGACGCTCTCGGCGTCGGTGATGTACCCGATCCGCGGCGCCGTGACCTGGAAGTCCACCGTTGGCACCAACGTTGCGTCGGACGCACTGGCCAACCTGGCGTCCGGCGGGGTCACGGGTGGCGCGCTGATCATCATCGGGGAGGACTACGGAGAGGGCTCGTCGATCATGCAGGAGCGCAGCCACGCCTTCGCCATGAAGTCTCAGATCTGGCTGCTCGACCCGCGTCCCAACCTGCCGGCAATCGTAAAAGCCGTGCACGACGGCTTCGCGTTGTCAGAAGCCAGCCGCACCCCGGTGATGCTGGAGTTGCGCGTGCGATCCTGCCATGTACACGGCAGTTTCATCACCAAGCCCAATCTGCGCCCGCCTTACACCCTGCGCCAGGCGCTCGAGTCACCGCTGCGCGACACCAGCAGGATCGTGCTGCCGCCCGCGAGTTACCTGCACGAACACGAGAAGATCCTCGACCGCTGGCCGGCGGCGGTGTCTTTCATCGAGGAGCGCGGGCTAAACGAGTTCTTCGAAGGCGATATCGAGGACATCGGCATCGTGATGCTGGGCGGCATGTACAACAACGTGTTGCGCGCATTGATGGCCTATGACCTGGCCGACCTCTACGGCAAGACCCGTATCCCGCTGTACGTGATGAACGTGGCCTATCCGGTGATCGATTCCGAACTGCTGCGCTTTTGCACCGGCAAGAAAGCGGTATTGGTGATCGAGGAAGGCCAGCCCGAGTACCACGAGCAGGCCATCCACACGGTACTGGGCCGCGCTGGTGTGCGCAGCGTGATCCATGGCAAGGACATGCTGGCCATGGCGGGTGAATACACGGTGGCCGAACTCAATCGCGGGCTGTCGAAATTTCACGAGCGTTACCGGCCAGCGGCGCTGGCCAAGGCGCTGGCAATTGGCATGCCGACCCGCAACAAGCCGGTTGCGGACGCCGCAGCCGCCGCAGCGGCCAATGTGGCCGCGACCGCCGCCATTGCTGCGGCGCGCGCGCCGGCGCCGGCGCGGCTTGCCGTGACCTCAGCCGCCGCCGCCGCCGCCGCTGGTGCCGGCATGCGTGTCGGCGCGCCTGAACTGGCAGCGGTGGTGCCGGCCCGTCCACCCGGGTTTTGTGTCGGTTGCCCTGAACGTCCCATTTTCTCGGCCATGACGCTGGTGCAGGAAGAACTGGGCCAGCACCATATCTCGGCCGACATCGGTTGCCACCTGTTTGCCGCCATGCCACCGTTTCACCTGGGCGCGTCGACCATGGGCTACGGCCTCGGGGCGTCCAGTGCGTCCGCGCTAAACGTCAGCGCCGGCAAACGCTCGATCGCGATGATGGGCGATGGCGGCTTTTGGCACAACGGACTGGCCAGCGGCATTGGCAACGCGGTGTTCAACAAGGCCGACGGCGTGATCGTGATCGTCGACAACAACTATTCAGCGGCAACCGGCGGGCAGGACCTACTGTCCTCGCGCTCGGAAAACCCCAACCGCAGCACCCGGCACCCGATCGAGGCGGCGGTGCGCGGTGTGGGCGTGTCATGGGTACGCAAGCTGGATAACACCTATGACGTGAATGCGATGCAGGCCACCCTGCATGAGGCGCTGACCACCGACTTCAAGGGCCCCAAGGTGATAATTGCGCAAAGCGAATGCATGCTCAACAAGCAACGCCGGGTCAAGCCGCAAATCGCTGAGGCGGTCAAGCGCGGCGAGCGCGTGGTCAAGGAGAAGTTCGGTGTCGACGCCGCGGTGTGTAGTGGCGACCATGCCTGCATGCGGCTGTCCGGCTGTCCGTCGCTCACGCTAAAGAATAGCGGCGACCCGCTCAAGCCCGACCCGGTCGCGTTCGTGGACGACAGTTGCGTGGCCTGCGGCCATTGCGGCGAAGTGGCCGACGCTGCCGTTTTGTGTCCGTCCTTCTACCGCGTCGAGTGGGTGCGCAACCCTGGCGCCTGGGAAAAATGGCGCGATGGCTGGCGCCGCAAGGTAGTAGCGTGGTTCCAGGCGCGCCAGGTTCGTGCCCGGCGGCAGCGTTCCTTGTACGCGGAGGCCGAGTGATGGCCACTACTTCCATTACCCGACGCAGACTTGGCAGCGACGACCGGCGCCCGATCACGATTGCCATACTGGCGATGGGTGGCCAGGGCGGCGGCGTGCTGGTGGACTGGATCGTTGATCTGGCCGAACACAATGCTTATCTGGCGCAGGCCACTTCAGTGGCGGGCGTCGCGCAGCGTACCGGCGCCACCATTTACTACATCGAACTTTTCGCGCAAAGCCACGTATCGGCACACGGCGGCGCGCCGGTCCTGGCGCTGATGCCTGTGCCGGGCGAGGTGGATATCGTGATTGCGTCCGAGCTGATGGAGGCCGGACGCGCGATGCAACGCGGCCTGGTCACACCGCAGCGCACGACGCTGATCACCTCTTCACACCGGGATTACGCGACGCTGGAAAAGGTGGCGCCGGGTAACGGCGTCGCCGACGCTGGCGCTGTGCTGGAGGCCGGGCATAAATATGCGTTGCGCTTCTTGCACGACGACATGCAAGCCCTGGCCAAACAAAACGGTAGTGTGTTGTCGGCTTCGTTGTTTGGTGCCCTGGCTGGCTGTAACGAGTTGCCATTTGACGGGGCCGCCTTCGAGGCCACCATCAAACGTGCCGGCGTGGGAGTGGAGGCCAGCCTGCGTGCCTGGCGCGCGGGCATGGAAGCGGTGCGCAAACCGATGCAACTGGATGCACCGGCCGATCCGATGGCGACCGTACCCAAACCACTGCCAACCGGTGCTGCCTCACCCGAAGTGGAACCATTGCGTGCACGTATCGAGCGCGAGTTTCCCCCGGTTGCCCATGCGATGTTGGGGGCCGGCTTGCAGCGTGTGCTCGAGTTCCAGGATATTGCGTACGGCACCGAGTATCTTGACCGCGTGGCAGCATTACATAACCACGCGCTGGCCTGCGGCGGTGCTGCACGCGGCCACGTCGCTAGCGTGGAGGCCGCGCGCTGGATAGCGGTGGCGATGGCGTATGACGATGTGATTCGGGTGGCCGAACTCAAGACCCGCGCCGAACGCTCGCGGCGCGTGCGCGAGGAGGTCGGTGCCGATGCCGATGCGGTGGTTGGCACGGTGGAGTTCTTCCACCCGCGCATCGAGGAAATCTATGGCCTGATGCCGCCGGGCCTGGCGCGCTGGATCGAGAACACAGCACCCGCGCGCGCACTGCTGGTCAATCGCATCGGCAACGGCCAGCGTCTGCGACCTCATACCATGCGCGGCCAACTGGTGCTGCAGGGCCTGGCGTCATTGCGCCGCTGGCGCCGGCGCAGCCAGCGCCATGGGGTGGAGATGGCGCATATCGCCGCTTGGCTCGACAGCGTCAAGAAACTGATGACGGATGACTACGACCTGGCACTGGAACTCATCCGGTGCCGGCGGCTGGTCAAGGGCTACAGTGATACCCATTCCCGTGGTGGAGCCAAGTTCGACCGCCTGGTGGGCGCCGCCGGCCTGCTCAAAGGGCGGCCCAACGCAGCCGGCGACCTGGCGGCGCTGCGCACTGCCGCCCTCGCCGACCCGCAGGGGCAGCAACTGAAGCAGCGCTGGGCGTTGCTGGGCCTGCCCGACGGGGGCTCAGCACAGACGCCGGTCAAGCCGGCCTGAGCCAATCCGGCGCGCAGGGATTGCCACGCTGGCCTGGCACTTGTGAGGCGTTCGACGTCATCGGGTCGTCGGTATCGATGAACAGCTTGCGACCCATTGCGATCACTCGCCCGGCGCCAAGTCCGGCCGGCTCCCCGGGCTCAGGCAGGCCGTTTGAACAGTGTCCGCCACGACCACACCGGCCAGTTGCCGCGGCTCTGGTCCTGTTCGCCGCCGTAGATAACACCGCCGTTTTCTAGCTGCGCGGGGTGCGTCTTGGCAAACTGCCCCAGGCCGCGAAAGTAGTCCGGGTTCACCGTGGCGCCGGCCTTGATTTCGATGGCACGGTACCGGTGCCCTGCGCGCATCAACAGGTCCACTTCGTTACCGGTGGCGTCCCGGTAGAAGTACAGGGGCGTGTTGTCGCCTTGATTGAACTTGTCCTTCAAGGCCTCCATCACGATGAAGTTCTCGAACAGGTGACCCCACAGGGGGTCGCGCGACACCTGCTCCGCATTGCGCAGACCGAGTAGCCAGCAGGCCAGGCCGACGTCGTAAAAATACAGCTTGGGGCTTTTGATTAGGCGCTTGCTGCTATTGGTGAACCAGGGTGGCAACAGATGCACGATGCAACTGGTTTGCAGCAGGTCGACCCAGGCTTGTGCGGTAGATTGCGACACGCCCGCGTCATTGCCAAGACTGGTGAGGTTGACGAGTTGTCCCACCCGCCCGGCGCACAAGCGCACAAACCGCTCAAATCGCCCCAAGTCGTGCACGGCGGTCAGCTCGCGCAGGTCGCGTTCCACATAGGTGGCAAAGTAGTCGGCAAGCGCTTGCGAGGGGTCGAGCTTGCGGTCGTGAATGCGCGGGTAAAAACCGGTGCACAGCCATTGGGGCAATGTTTGTCGCGTTGCCTGGGGCGAAAGGCGTACCACCTCCGACGCGGTAAACGGCAACAGCCGCAATATCGCGGCGCGACCCGCCAGGGACTGGGTGACGCCGCGCATCAACCCGAATTGCTGGCTGCCTGTCAGCACAAAGCGGCCGGGCGTGGGGTCGATATCGACAATGCCTTGGAGGTAAGAGCTCAGTTCTGGCGCGCGCTGGATTTCATCCAGGATCGCACCACCCGGCAGGCCGGCCAGAAAACCGCGCGGATCTTCGGTGGCAAACCGGCGCGTGTCGGGGTCTTCCAGCGTGATGTAGGGCTTGGCGGGAAAGACCGACCGCGCCAGCGTGGTCTTTCCGCTTTGGCGCGGGCCGGTCAGTGTCACCACCGGGTATTGGGTGGCAAGCCGTTCAAACAGGGGTTGAATATCGCGCGAGATCATGGGTCGGACTATAACGCCATATCATGCAAATCCAAGATAATTTCATGGATTTGCATGATTTGAAGAAAACCCGCCCGGCACAAGTCGGGTTACAGCAACATCGACCATCAGGTCCAAACGGCGGACGCCACGCGCAGGAAGTTCGCGCCCAGGATTCCCTGGATGGCGTCTTGCGGGTAGCCGCGTGCGAGTAGCGCAGCCACCAAATCCTCAAGCGCCTCGGGCTGGATGTCGGCCCAGGGTGGGCGGGGGTAACCACGGCTGGCCATCATCGGGCTGGAATCGAACAGCTTTTGCATGAAGTCCTGGTAGAACACCACGTCCAGCCCGAGACCCACATGGGCCGCGCCGACGCGCTGCGCGATGTGGTCGATATGGCGCACCAGCGCTGGCACGTCGGCACTGTTGTCGGCGCACAGGAAGGCGCCGATGCCGTTGATGCCGATCACGCCGCCGCGTCCAGCACAGGCATCGATCTGCGCATCCGTGACATTGCGCTCATGGTCCTTCACCGCTCGCACGCTGGAGTGCGAAAAGATCACCGGATGCGCCGAGCGCTCGATTATGTCCAGCGAAGTGCGGATGCCGGCATGGCTGGCATCGATGAGCATGCCGACGCGATTCATCTCGGCAACAAAGCCGCGCCCGAGCATCGACAGGCCGGCATCGCCGGGCTCGTGGCAGCCGTCGCCCAGCGGGTTGCGCGTGTTGTAGCACAGGATCATCCAGCGCAGGCCCAGGCGGTAATAGAGCTCTATCAGCGCCGGGTCGTAGCCCATAGGCCCCGCGCCCTGAAAGTGAAAACCAATCGCCAGTTGGCCGGCCGCTTTCGCGGCGTGGATGTCGCCCACCGCATCGACCAGGCGAAAGCGTTCGGGCTGGCGCAGGAACCACTGGCGCTGCTGTGCGAAGTGGCGTAACGCCGGCTCCGGCCGGTCCCAATCGGCGGCCAGCGTCAGCGAGAGGAAATCGAAACCGGCGGCCCGGAAGCGCGGCAGCATGGCGGGCCCGCCGTCCAGGCATTCGGCGGTCCAGCCAACCGCGCTTTCCCAAACTACCGACGCGTCGATCAGGGCGCGTGCCGCGTTGGGCGCTGGCCCTTGACTTGGATCGATCATTGGTAGCATGTTGTGTTGCCTCGATTGCGGCGCGTCAAGCCCGCACCACGTCGCGCCCACCGCCACCGCGGCGCAGACCTGGCACGGCAAGCGTCAGCAGCACAAAACAGGCGGTGGCCAACTTGAGATCGCTGGGATGCAGCCCCATGGCCAGGCCCAGGGAGGTGACCTGGTAGTAAACCACGGCGCCAAGCAGCGGCGCCAGCAGTTGGCGCGTGACAGTGGCGCGGCCCAGGATCGCTTCGCCGATCACCAGCCCCGCCAGCCCATTGATCAGGATGCCGAAGCCCATGCCCACGTCGGCATAACCCTGCAACTGCACCACCATGGCGCCGGCCAGCGCGCTCAGGCCATTGGCCAGGGCCACGCCGGCTATGGTGTAGGCCCAAATGCTGATGCCCAGCGAAGGCGCCAGATCGGGGTTCACGCCGACCGCGCGCAGTGCCGCTCCGGCCTCGGTGCCCAGCAGCCACCACAAGGCTGCCAGCACGACGGCTATCAGGGCGCCAAACCAGGCGATTTGCAGCGGCACGGAACTCAAGATGGCCGGGTTGACGAGATTGAAGATGCCGTCCACATTGAATAGCGCCACGTTGGCCTTGCCAAGAATACGCAGGTTCACGCTGTACAGCGCTGTAAACACCAGGATGCCGGCCAGCAAGGAATTGATTCGCAGGCGCAGATGGATCAGGGCCGTCGTGGCGCCAACCAAAGCGCCGGCAACAACCGCCAGCAGCGTGGCCAACACCGGATGTAGATTGGCCAGCAGCAGCGCGGCACACAGGCAGCCACCGAGCGGAAAGGCGCCCTCGCTCGAGAGATCCGGAAAACCCAGCAGGCGAAACGGGACCATCACACCCAACGCCACCAGCGCATAGATCAGGCTCTGCGCCAACGTCACCGGCACCAGGTTCCAGATCGACAGCAGCAGTTCCATCATGCCCCCGCCAACAGCAGCCGGTCGTCGGTGAGCTGGAAACGTTGTACCAGTTGTTCGGGTGTAAGTGACGCCTTCTCGGCGCCCGCCACATCCAGCCGCACCCGCCCGGCATCCATCATCAGCAGCCGGTTTCCGTATTGGATTGCCTGTTTCATGTTGTGCGTGACCATCAGCGCGCTTAGTCCGTGGCTGGCGATCGCCGCCACGGTGGCATCCATTACCAGGGCGGCGGTGCGGGGGTCGAGCGCGGCCGTGTGTTCGTCGAGCAGCAGCAACTTGGGCGCCGACATCACGGCCATGACGAGCGATAGGGACTGCCGTTGTCCACCCGAGAGTTGGGCCACCGGCGTGCTAAGGCGTTCTTCCATGCCAAGCCGCAGTCCGGACAACACTGCGCGGTAACGCGCGCGCCGAACGTTGTCCAGGTTGGCGACCAGGCGCCGGGTCTTGCCGCGACGCTCGGCCAGCGCCAGGTTTTCTTCCACCGTCATCGCCGCCGCGGTGCCGGCCATCGGGTCCTGGAAAACGCGCGCGATCAGGCCCGCGCGCCGATGTTGCGCCAGCCGCGTGATGTCTTGCCCGTCCAGCACTATGCTGCCGGCATCGACCAAAACGGCGCCAGCCACGGCGTTTAGCAGCGTGCTCTTGCCCGCGCCGTTAGAGCCGATAACCACCACGAAGTCACCCGCCGCGATATCCAGCGACAACCCGTCCAGCGCCGGCCGCGCATCCGCCAGCCCGGTATCGAAAGTCTTGCGCAAGCTCCGCAGTTCCAGCAGCTGCGCGCTGCCCATCAGGCAAGCTCCCGGTTGTTCATCGTGGTTTGGGCGCTCATGGGATCAGCCAGGGGCTGCTTTTTAGCGCGTCCGGCACCGTGCGGCCCACCGCGGCCAGGCCCTTGGGGCTGACCAATGGCACGAAGTCATCGCCCTTCGGAACATAAACCGGTATATCGGCTGGCTTCGCGCCCTTTAGGATGCGATCGGCTATCACCGCCGCCTGCTCGCCATTGCGCCGGTAACTGACCGCGTAAAACCCCGCCAGCTGGTCCTTGAGCGCTGGGTCGTAGACCGAATTGACGACCGTGAGCTTGAGCCGCTGTGCCACCTGGGCTACCATCGGCATACTGGTCTGAATTATGTTGGACTGGATCAGGTAGACCACGTCCACCTTGCCGACCAGTGCCTGCATGCGGATCGGTATGTCGGCGGCATTGTCTACCGGCACCGCGACCAAGTCCAGCCCGGCCGCCTTGGCCGCCTTGGTGATCAGCTCGATGTTGGTGGTGTCGTTGTCTTCGCCGGGGTTGAACAACGTGCCCAGGCGTTTGACACCCGGCACCATCTGTTTGATGAAGGCTAGTGCCGAATCGAAATCCGGCAACATCGAAGCGCCGGCGTAAGTCGGTGAGCCGCCGCTCCAGGAAGGAACGATTTTCGCGACCACCGGGTCGACTACCGAGGCAAACACGATCGGGATCGCCTTGTCGGAAATGCCGCGCACCGTGGCCTGCGTGACACCGGTGGTTACCGACAAAACCAGCGCCGGGTTCTTTGACTGCGCGCGTTGCAACATCTGGGGGATCAGCGTGCGGTCGAAATTCACATGCTGGTAGTCGTAGTTGACGTCTTTGCCCTCGATCCGGCCCAGTGCGGTCATCTTTTGTTTGAATCCGTCGACGGTCTCGCGCAGCGCGGGATGGTCGCCAAAATTCACGATGGCGATCATGGTGGGGTCGGCCATGGCCGACCCCACCATGGCGAGCAGCGCGACGCTGGCCAGCAACCTGCGCCGCAGGCCTGATCGCGGCACGGTGGCAGACGCGCGTATTGCCATGGTGGGTGGCGTGAATCCGGTATTGCGCATGGCTTGACTCCAGGTAATGTGATCGGATGGAACAGACCGCAACAGTCTAGCGGGGCAGCGCGGTCGGCTACAAGCCGCTTCGCGCCGATGTCTATCCGAAAAGCGCAAGTGCTGCCCTGGGTGTTTGTCAAATGGCACGGGCAGCGGCATCCGCGCAACATCCTGAATGCCGCTGCTATCGGCCTGTCAGCCGTGCGGCCGGTGCTGCGCGGTTTCGAATGTCGCCGGCAAGGTGACTTCGAGCAGGCTGGTGGCGGCGTTGGTATCGCTAAACGCGTATGCCATGCCGCCCGGAATGGTGATGCTGTCATCCGGTCCAAGCACATAGGGTCCAGCGTCGCATTCAACCGTTAGCGCCCCGGACAAAACGAAGTAGAAACAGAATTCGGTCTGGTGGCGCTGCCAAACTGTCTTGGCAACACCCACCGGTCGCAGCACGCGTACGCCAGCCAGTCCGGCAGTGGCCTCGCCAATGCCGGTGTCGCGCACTTCAAAACCTTCTATGCGCCAGGCTGCCCAAGTCGCCTGGGCGGCGATGTGGCGCACAAAACGCTGGCCGCTGAAGTCCCGCCGCGGCTGCAGAACCGGGCTGGGCAGCGTAAGCTGGTGGTCGGCCATGGTGATGTGTTCGGCCGGGGCGCTGATCTCAACCACTTCGGCACCGGCAGAGCTCTCCAGCACCCGGTGACGGATCATCGGCGGTTGCAGCACGCAGTCGCCGGCAAGCATGACAAATGGGTCGCCCTGGCCTTCGTACACCACGCGCACCCAGCCCTTGCGGCTGAAGATGGCCTGGAACCTGATTTTGTGGAAATGCACGTAATCCGGCACCGGGCCGCCCGCCAGCACCCGGATATGGGAGGCGATGAAAGCACCACCGTGGCGATCTGGCAGCAGGTCGCGGTAGCGCAGGCCGGCGCGTCCCAGGCCCCAATGGTCGTCGTCGGCCGCACGGGTGAGCACCAGCGCTTGCCGGGTGGGCGGAATCCGAATCGCCGGGTCCGCGGCCACCAGCTTGACAACCACTCCGTTGGGTGCCGTCAGGGTGGTCCGGCCGGCACCGGTTGCCAGCGGGTCGTCGCACAACAGGTAGATCACGGCGGCGGCAACCCGGTCGCCCTGCACCAGGCGAAGCTGCAATCCGTGGCCTGAGAGCATCGCGGTGCGCGGGTTATCGGCCGGGAAAATCGCGTCGATGCGAAAACCCAGGCATTGCACCCAAAATGACAAGTTGGGCTCCAACTCCTCGCAGCCCATCAGCAGCTGCGCGCCGCGCACGCGGCCGGTCTGGATCGCCGGGGTGTTTTCCGGGTGTGTAGTGGACGGCATGGGCTGGTTCGAAATGCTGTTGTGCCGAAGCTTATCCGGCGACCCGCCAGCGGCGCTGTCAATTGCTTTACAGCGACGAAAAATTAGCTCAAGCAAGTCATGACTTCGACAACTGTTCCAGCCGCATGCAGTCCAGCACAACGACCAATCGGCCGGCGCGTGTAATGACCTGTTCACGCTCCAGCGCGGTGAACAGATGCGATACGCTGACCCGGGAAAGCCCGCAGATGCTGCCCATTTCCTGTTGCGTGAAGGCGATCGAAATCGCGCTGCCGTCGCGCTACCCGCCGGTTAAGGGTTTCCCCTTAGGCGCCAGCGGTGCGGAAATGTAAAGCGCCTGAGCATCCCATTTCAGAACTGCGGGCCATAATGAAATCGATGCATTTCGGGTCAGGGCAAGGCGCAAACCACCGCGATACCATGTGGTATCGCGAGGATTTGTAACGCTGCCATGGCGCGAGAGGCGCAGTTTCATGCGCGCGTATTTGTGAAATGGGGTACTTGGACACCTGCCGTCCCGGCGCGTCTACGATCTGGCATACGCCAGGAATCATGGGAGACCAACATGGATCGCATCGCTGATTGCTTCGCCGACAGTTATTCGCTGGCGCGCACCAAGTTCCTTGCCGCCGTGGACCGTGGTGGCGCGCGGCTGCTGTCCAGCCACACCAATCCGGAGCGCGGACCAAGCGGCGAGCAATGTATTGCCGATGTCGCGTGGATCGGTCCGAAAGATGCGCGCAAGCTCCTGATTCTGGTGTCTGGCACGCATGGAATAGAGGGTTACTCCGGATCAGGCTGCCACGTGGCCTGGCTAAACGAACGCTGCTTTGAGCGTAGCAATGCCCAGGATACCGCGGTGTTGCTGATTCACGCCATCAATCCGCATGGTTTTGCCTGGGGCCGGCGCGTCAATGAAGACAATGTGGATCTCAACCGCAATTTCGTGGATCATCGCAAGGCCCACCCGGAAAACGCGGATTACGTGGCGATCGCCGAGCATATCGATCCCGCGCAATGGGTTGAGCCAGGGCTGAGTGGGCACAACGCCGCCATCGCCAGGTTCCTGAAACGCGACCGGCATGACGTGATGTGCAAGGCGATGCACGGTGGCCAGTATGTCAACCCGAAGGGCATTTTCTATGGCGGGACCGAAGCGACTTGGTCGAATCGGCTGTTTCGCGAGCTGGTCGGCAAACACGCGGCGGCTGCCGGCCACGTAGCCATCATCGATTACCACACCGGTGGCGGTGTGCTCGGATTCTGCGATCTATTTATCGATGACGAGCGCGCCGGCTCGCGCACCCGCGATTGGTTCGCGCATGTCAGTGTTATCGCCGACGACAAGGCGGCGCATGGCAAAGACGCGCAGTCGGAAACCCCGGGCAACCTTTTCTATGCGCTGCCGGAGATACTTCCCGGCAAGAAGTTGACGCTTTGCCTGGTCGAGATGCGCACCGGTGAGATTGGCGGCCATGACGTGGTCCGGGCCGAAAACTGGTTGTTCCAGCACGGCGACCCGTTGTCGGAGCAAGGGTTGGCGATTCGGGCCCAGATGCGCGAACGTTTCTATCCCGCGCGCCGGGAGTGGAAACTTATGACGGTCTACCAATCGAACGCCATGCTTGCCGAAGCCCTGGCCGGGCTGGCAGCCCTCGCGCTCTAATTCCACCTAGGCTCGACGGCCCGCGATATGGAACCAGTTGCACACACGCCCGCGCATCGCGGCTACGATGCACCTATGCAAAGTGAAACACCCAGCGACACCACCCTTGACTGCTTGCGGCAGTTGATCGGCTTCGACACCACAAGCAGAAATTCGAACCTGGCCCTGATCGATTGGGCCGCCGCGCATCTATCGGGCCATGGCGCGAAGATACGCACGGACTACAACCGGGAACGCACCAAGGCCAACCTGTTCGCGACCTTCGGCGAGGGGCCGGGTGGCATTGTTCTTTCGGGGCACAGCGATGTGGTACCGGTCGACGGACAGGCCTGGAGTACCGACCCCTTCAGCGCGCAGGTGCGCGACGGGCGGTTGTACGGCCGGGGCGCCTGCGACATGAAAGGCTTTATTGGTGTCGCGCTTGCGCACGCCGGCCGGTTCGCCGCCGCGCCGCTGAAATCCCCGATCCACGTCGCGCTCAGTTATGACGAAGAAGCCGGGTGCCTGGGCATCCCGGGTTTGCTGGCGGACCTGGCCCGCGCGGGCATCCGGCCGGACGGCTGCGTTGTGGGTGAGCCGACCGACATGCAGGTGGTCACCGCGCACAAGGGTGGGCGGGTTTACCGCTGCAAGGTGCATGGCCGCGCGGCGCATTCTTCTTTGACGCCAAGTGGCGTCAATGCGATCGAGTATGCGGCCCGGGTGATCACGTTCATCCAGGATTTGTCCTGGCACGAAGAAGCGCAGGGGCTGCGCATGGACGGCTTGGGTGTGCCGTTTTCGACCCTGTCCACCAACCTTATCAGTGGCGGCAACGGCAAGAACATAATTCCCGCCGAATGCGAGTTTTTCTTCGACTACCGCTACGTGCCCGGTGTGCCGGCCGACAGCTTTATCGACAGTATTCGGCGCTATGTGTCCGAACATGTTGAGCCAAGGATGAAGTCACGCTTTTCCGGCGCGGGTATCGAGCTTGAATGCATGGCTGACATTCCCGCGCTCGACGCCGGGGAGCGCGACAGCATCACCACGCTGGCCAAGTCGCTGCTGCGGCCACACGCGTCGGCTAAAGTGGCTTATGGCACCGAGGGCGGATTTTTTCAGGGCGCGGGCATTCCCACCGTGGTGTGTGGACCGGGAAGCATCGAGCAAGCGCACAAGGCGGATGAGTATGTTTCCTTGTCGCAACTGCGCCAATGCGAACATTTCATGCACAACCTGGTGAAACGAATGGCCATCGCCGCGCCGGTCTGATGGGATTGCCTCGCGATGGCGCGGTTCTGGCGTCGATTTTTACCCAATCAAGGAGGAGAGGAGCGTGCCATGTGCCGCGATGCCCTGGAGCGGGTCGGGATCGCCTCGCCCGACGCGCGCCTGTTGGCATACCCACACCAGTTCTCGGGCGGCATGCGCCAGCGTGTGGCGATTGCGATTGCGCTGCTCAATAAACCCGAGCTGATCATCTGCGACGAGCCCACCACCGCGCTGGACGTCACGATCCAGGGACAAATACTGTACGAGATGCAAAAGCTCTGCAAGCAGTCGGGCGCCGCGCTGATCTGGATCACACACGACCTTTCGGTGATCGCCGGCCTGGCCGATACGGTGTGTGTGATGTACGCGGGCAAGATCGTCGAAAGCGGCACCGCCGAGCAGGTGCTGGAACATCCGCGCCACCCGTATGCGCACGCCTTGATCGCCGCGGCGCCTTCACGCAATGCACGCGGACAGCCGCTCAAACAGATTCCCGGCATGACCCCGTCCCTGATCAACTTGCCATCCGGTTGTCCGTTCCGGGAGCGCTGTGATCGGTCCACGGCGGCTTGCTGCAGTGTGCCGCCGTTGCAAACAACCGCTGGCCGCGGACTGCGCTGCTTTCATCCGGTTATCGACGTGGTGCAGCGGGCAACATGAACACGTCATGGCCTCCCCTTCTTGAACTGCGCGGCGTCAGCAGGCGTTTTGTGAAACCGCTCGACGCGGTTGACAAGCTCAGCAATGTCCTGGGCGCCGGACTGAAGCAGGAGCTGGTGCATGCGGTGGACGACGTCAGCCTGGCGATCCGGGCCGGAGAAGTGGTCGGACTGGTCGGCGAGTCGGGCTGCGGCAAGTCCACGCTTGGGCGCCTGGCGGTTGGTCTGCTCGGCCTGAGCGCCGGCACGCGTCTGTGGAAGGGCCAGGACATCGGCCCGTCCGCCACGCAGCGCACGCGCAAAGACCGGCTGGCGATCCAGATGATTTTCCAGGACCCCTACGCGTCCATCAATCCGCGCATGCGGGTGTCCGACATCGTCGGTGAAGCGCCGGTCGTGCATGGCATCGTCGGGGCCAGCGAACAGGCGGGCTACGTCGAGCAACTGCTGCGGCGTGTCGGCCTGGACGCCTCGGCCATGCGCCGCTTCCCGCATCAGTTCTCAGGCGGGCAGCGCGCGCGCATCGGGATCGCGCGGGCACTGGCGGTGAAACCCGAGTTCCTGGTCTGTGACGAAGCCGTGGCGGCACTTGACGTGTCGATCCAAGCCCAGGTGCTCAATCTGTTCATTGAATTGCGCAATGAACTGCATCTGACCTACCTGTTCATTAGCCACGACCTGGGAGTGGTGCGCCACTTGTCGGACCGGGTCGTGATCATGTACCTGGGGCGGGTGGTCGAATCGGCACCGGCAGACCGGATTTTTGGGCGACCCAACCATCCCTACACCCAGGCGCTGCTGGCGTCGGAACCCAAACTCGAAGTGAAAAAACGCGCCTTCATTGCCGTAAGGGGCGAAATTCCGTCGCCCTTGAACCCGCCTTCGGGCTGCCACTTCCATCCGCGTTGTCCCGTTGCGTTGCCGCTGTGTGCGAGTGCGCGGCCGTTGCTGCGGGAGATCTCCGCCAACCACTTTGCCGCCTGCCACCTGAACGACCAATGAGCCGCGGCCTGCCGCGCGGCACCGGCGAACGGCCAAGCCGTATCCGCCGGGCCCACCTCACAAATCCGGAGTTATCGAAGCCATCGATACGCAGCTGCAGCCCAACGAAATCCGGGTCAAATTGGGTTCCAATGGCGCGGGCCAGTCCACGCCGCTCCAGCGCCTGCGGTCGATGACAAGCGGCTTACATACACGGGTTGCCATCGGCGCTAAATTCAAGCAACCGCACGACCTGTGAAACCAAGAGGAGAATCGCATGAACGTCAAAAAGGCATGGACAAGAATCCCTGGCTTGCGTTTGTCGGTCCCAAGGACATGCCCAAGGAGTTCGTCGACCGTTTCACGCGCGCGGTGGCCGTGGTGCTGAAGAATCCCGAAGTGGTGGAACGGCTTGCCAAACTGGGTAACGAAATCGCTTACGCTACGCCTGACCAATTGCAGGAATGGGTCACGTCGGCCACGACGCATTGGGCGGCCGTCCAGTACCGTCGGGCAGGATCTTGTCACCATGGCGATGACCGAATCGGCTTCGGGTCAGGCGGAACAGTGTGGGCGCGGCGCGGCCAGCCAATACCACCGTATGCTGCGCGCTGGCGGTCGAAGGCGCGAAGGTCGAGATAGAAGTGACGGCCAGGGTGGGCCCGTGTGCCACTGCTTGAATCCGAACCTGCTGGCGCGCCTCCCTAATTGCATTCACCTTGAAACCACCAATGAAATTCAACTTCGAAACACAACGCGCCCTGTTCCCCATATTGGCGCACAAGGCGCAACTCTCCAGTTGTTCGCAGAGTGCGCTGTCTACACCGGTAGCGGATGCAATTGCGGGATACATGGCCTCGTGGCGGGAGCAGGGCATGAACTGGGTTGGCTGGGGCGTCGCGCTGGATCGGGCGAAGGCCGAATTCGCGCGCTTGATCGGGGCCGACAGTGGCGACATTGCCGTGATGTCATGTGTCTCGGACCTGGCGTCGTCGATTGGCAACTGCCTTGATTTCACACCGGCCAAGAATGGCATCGTGCTGGGCGAAATCGACTTCCCGTCCGTGGGGCATGTCTGGCTGGCGCAACAAAGCCGCGGCGCCGATGTGACGTTTGTCGCCGGTGACGGCCAGCGCGCGATTGGCCTTGAAGACTACGAGAAGGCCATCGACGGGCGTACGCGCCTGGTGTCGGTTTCCCATGTGTCCTACTCGAACGGCTTCAAACAGGAGATTGGCGCGATTGCGGCGCTGGCGCAGGCCAGAGACGCGGTGCTGTTTGTCGACGCCTACCAGTCGGTGGGGGCGATGCAGATAGACGTAATGCGCGACAAGATCGACATCCTGGTCTGCGGCGCGCAGAAATACCTGCTCGGCTGCCCCGGTGTCGCGTTCATGTACGTGCGCCGCGATCTCGCGCAGCAATTGACGCCTGCCAATACCGGCTGGTTTGGCCGTGTCAATCCGTTTGCGTTCGACATCCGCGGCCTCGATTACGCCGATGGCGCCAGGCGTTTCGACACCGGTACACCGCCCTACATAAATGCCGCGGCGGCAGGGGCCGGTATGGCGCTGCTCAACAGTCTGGACATCGCGACGGTGGAGTCCCATATCGAGCACTTGTCCGAGGTCGCGCTGCAGGCCGCGCGCGACCATGGCCTGCGCATCGCAAGTCCATTGAATCCAAAACTGAAGGGGTCCAATACGGCCATCTATGTCGACGATTCGGCCGCAGTGGAAAAACGCATGGCCAGCGCGGGCTTCATCGTTTCGGCGCGCGGTCCGGTGATTCGTGTCGCCCCGCACTTCTACAACACCGCGCAAGAGGTTTCCGGAGCCATGGCTGCGCTTGCGAAGAGCGTCTGATTCCATTTCGCACCATTGGTCCGATCGTATCGGCACTTGAAGGCGCAGGTGGTGGTGCTGCCACTGGCACACGGATTGAGGCGGGAGCAGATCGCCAAGGTCACTCGTCGCTCAGTATGATCGATCGAACCTTGCCGGCACTGGAAAAGATTGCGATAATCGAAGGCTAAACTGAAAATAGGCTCCAATTAGGATTTCAAGATGAAACGCACCTACCAACCCTCCAAAATCCGTCGCGCACGTACCCATGGTTTCCTGGTCCGTATGAGAACCAGCGGGGGACGTGCGGTTATCAATGCCCGGCGTGCCAAAGGCCGTAAGCGTCTGGCCGTCTGAGTCTCCCGATCGGAGCCATTACGCAAAGCGGTGCCGCCGTGTTTCAGTGCAGAGACTGATAACGCGACGCCAGTTTCAAGCGGTACTTGGCGGGCACAGGGTCGCCACGACAGCGCATTTTGCGCTGCACCGTTGTGCACTGGGCGTTACAAGTACTGTTTGCGATCTGGCATTGGCAATTTCAGAGTCGACAGTCCCCTTGTTTACAGAGTCTGATGTCTGGCTTGGGGCCATGGTTCCGAAACGTTGGGCCAAGCGAGCGGTGACGCGCAATACGATCAAACGGCAAATCCATAACGTGAGCCTCGAATTTGAATCTTTGCTGCCGATGGCTGCCTACGTGGTGCGATTGCGTTCTGGATTTGCTAGCGCCGACTTTCGCAGCGCCAACTCCGAAGCGCTCAAGCAGGCGGTGCGCAGAGAGTTGGCGCAACTGCTTTCAACGCTCAGTCAATCATCGGTTAGAAGCCAATGATCAGAACTTCTTTGATTGCTGTAGTCGTCGCGTACCGGTTACTGCTAAAAGCCTGGCTTGGTTCCGATTGTCGTTTTGAGCCAAGTTGTTCAGAATATGCGCTGCAAGCATTGCGGGCGCACGGTGCGGCGGCAGGCAGCTACCTCACTCTTGCCCGCTTGGTACGCTGCCACCCCTGGTGCGTCGGCGGACGCGATCCAGTGCCGGAAGGGAAGCCCCGGTTTTTCAGAAGGCGGTCGGCCTTTCGCACTCACGAGAAGCCTTGATGAACGATATTCGTCGCACGATTTTGTGGGTAATCTTTGGCTTTTCCATGGTTATGTTGTGGGACCAGTGGCAGGTTCACAACGGTAAGCAGGCCACGTTTTTCCCAACCGCTGGCAAGCCCGCAACCACGACCACGGCTCCCGCTGGGGACGTTCCCAGGAATCCTGCTGGCAATGCGGCTGTGCCGGTGGCCGCTACTGCGTTGGGGCAAGTTGTGCCGACGGTGGCCGCCGCGCCTGCAGGCGTTGCGACGGCGCCAAGGGAGCGCATCGTGGTCAACACGGACGTGCTCAAACTGACCTTTGATAGCGAAGGTGGCTCGCTGGTCAGGACCGAGTTTGTCAAGCATGTTGACATGGCCGACAAGACCAGGAATTTCGTTCTGCTCGACGAAACCAAAGATCGTGTCTACGTAGCACAATCCGGGCTGATTGGTGGGGCCGCGGGTGCCTTGTTCCCAACCCATAAGACACTGATGGAGGTGGGCGGCGCCAGAGACCTCAAGGAGGGCGAAAATGAAATCGTGATCAGCTTCACTTCGCCCGCTATCGGCGGAACTAAATTGGTGAAAACTTATACGCTGCGCCGAGGTGCCTATGACATCGCGGTCAAGCATTCGGTCATCAATGTCGGTACCACCGACGTTTCACCGCAGTTGTATCTGCAGTTGGTGCGCGACGGCAACAAGCCAGACGGCGAGTCTTCTTTTTACTCTACGTTCACAGGACCGGCGGTTTACACCGAGGCCAAGAAGTACCAGAAAGTTGAGTTTAGCGACATCAAGAAGAAAAAAGCGGATTTTGAGAAGCAGTCGACCAATGGTTATGTTGCGATGGTGCAGCATTACTTTGCCAGCGCCTGGCTGTTGCCAGACGGAGTCAAGCGCGATATTTCAATGGACGCGATTGATATCGGGTCGACCGTCAGTGACTGCTGTTACCGCGCTACGATGATTGCGCCGCTAGACACGATCGCTCCCGGTGCGACGAAAAACGTGGAGGCGAAGTTTTTTGCCGGTCCCCAGGAAGAAAACGTCCTGGAATCGCTAGCACCTGGGCTGGAACTCGTCAAGGACTATGGTTGGCTGACGATTCTGGCAAAACCTCTGTACTGGTTGCTTGACAAGGTGCACGGTGTGTTCTTGAACTGGGGCTGGTCGATCGTGGGTTTGGTAGTGTTGCTC
>JANNGR010000112.1:0-10963 GCA_031403955.1 Betaproteobacteria bacterium | reverse complement strand
CACATCGGGCGCAGCAGCGGGAAAACCTGGTGGATTCTGGCGCTCAGCACCGCCCAAAGGTAATGTGCCGGTGCGCGCTTGGGCGGCACGGACTCGGGCTGGGCTGTGACAGCATTGCCCCGCGCACTTCAGGCGCACCCTTGCTCCTGCCGGCTGGCGTAGGGTGAGCAGGCATCGCCTGAGCGGGTGCTGCCAGAGCCGTCACGCTTGGCTCTCAGTGGCAAGTTTGGTGCCAGTACGCCAAAGTAGCGATGCCGGTGGGTGCGTGGCGGCGGCACCAGGGCCGCGATGCGATCGATCGGCTCCAGTGCAGTGAGAGTCAGCTCGGCCACTTTGCCGCCACCAGGTTGGCTGTGCTGTTTGGCGCAGTGGTACGAGCAGACCGCCAAAACCCCGGACCTAACCCGGCGCGTGTTGCGCGTGGCGGGCAAGGCATTACGCAAGGCGTTGCTCCACCCGGTGCCGCTGCCCATCCTGGCTGGGCTGCTGTTTGCTCAGACCGGCCTGGAGATTGCGGAGTGGCCGGACCAGGTGATGCGATGGTTGGGCAGTGCGTTTGGCCCGCTGGCGTTGTTGCTGGTCGGTATTACGCTGGCTGGCTCGGCCATCGGCGCACAGTTGCGCGGGGCGCTGGTTCTTACCAGCATCAAGAACCTGTTATTGCCCATGCTCGCCTGGTTGCTGGGTTGGGCCATGGGCATGGCTGGCTTGCCGCTGGCGGTCATGGTGGTTACTGCCGCGTTGCCGATTGGCGCCAGCGTCTTCATGTTTTCTCAGCGTTACGGCGTGGCGGAAGAATTGGTCACCGCCAGTGTCGCGGTCTCTACGGCGTTTTCGATTGCCAGCGTGTCGGTTGTGATGCTGCTGGTGGGAAGGCTTTGATGTCCGACGCCAACAGCAGATTCACGGCGCAAGGCGTTCGCGGATCCAGTTGGCGTTTTCGGTCAGCGTGTAACGCAGCCGGTCATGCAGGCGGCTCTTGCGTCCCTGCCAGAACTGCCAGCTATCGGGCTTCAGGCGGTAGCCGCCCCAGTGCGGCGGTCGTGGTGGCTGCAGCAGAAACTGGGCGCCGTATCGGGCGGCGTTTGCGAGCAACACGGCGCGGCTGGAGATCACCTGCGATTGGGGCGACGCCCAGGCGCCGATACGCGAGTCGAGCGGCCGGGTTTTGAAATACGCGTCACTTTCCGAAGCGCTTACTTTTTCCACCAGGCCTTCAATGCGTACCACGCGTTCGAGCTCGACCCAGTGAAACTGCAATGCCGCATACGGATTGCCCGCCAGCTCAAGCCCCTTGCGGCTCTCATAGTTGGTGTACCAGACGATGCCGCGCGCATCGAAAGCCTTGATCAACACCACGCGGGTACTGGGGCGCAGGCTGCCGGCCACCGTGGCCAGCGTCATCGCATTCGGTTCAGGCAATTCGGATTGAATGGCTTCATTCAGCCACTGCGCAAACTGCTGCAGCGGGTCGGCGTGTGATGCGTCTTCACTGAGTTCGGCGCGCTCGTAACTCTTGCGCAGGTCGGCAATATTGCTCATGTGGTCAGAATAAGAACCGCATCAGGTGGCATGGGCCAACAGCTTTTGCAGCGCCGTGTCGCGTATGCCGTGTTGTTGCAGGCAGTGCAGGGTTTGGCCGGCGTATTCGACCGTGGTGCCATAACGGCCTTGGGACGCCGAAAAAATCTCGCGGTAACGCTCGGCGCTGAGGTCGCCGGTGAAGTTCGGGCTGCGGCGCGAGAGCGTAAACGCCAGCGCGGTTACCGGCCCCTGCTGCGTGTTGCAACGTAGCCATCTGGGATCGTAGACACCGGTCACCATTTCCCGCTGCCACAACTTTTGCAGCACCGACTCACCGTCGCGGCGGGCCACCCGCAGTACCGCGCCATGGCAACTGCCACCGGACAACAAGGCAAATACCAATCCGGGTTTTTCCACCGTGCCCCGGTTGACCCGGCTCCACATCTTCAGCGCCCGGTGCCAGCCGTGCACTCGGGCAAGGTGTTGCTCCGCGACGTCGAAGTCAGGCCGCCAGATCAGCGACGCGTAGGCAAATAACCACAAGTCGCCCTGACTACCCCACTGGGTCATCACGCGCTCGAACATGGGCAGCGGATCGCGAATTGCCGGGGGCAACACGGTCTGGGCAAAGGTTTGGGTGTTCACACTGGGTGTTACTGTAACGCGGTGCCCACATCGATTTGGTAACCCGGTGGTAACCTGCGCGCTGTGTAACTGCGGTACGATCAAAGTTGTAATTTAGTTACCAAAATACCATGAAACTTCACCACACAGTATTGGCGGTGACAAACCGCATCATGCAGCGCAGCCAGACCACCCGGACCCGTTATCTGCAACGCCTTGAGACACAAGCGCGGCGCAAACCGGGCACTGAACGGATGGGTTGCGCCAACGTGGCGCATGCCTTGGCGGCCATGCCGGACAACGACAAGGCGGCCGCCATGCCGCGTAACGGCAAGCTCACCATCAGCGCCGAACGTGCGCCCAACATCGCCATCGTCACGGCCTACAACGACATGTTGTCGGCGCATGCGCCGATGCAGCGTTACCCGGATCTGATCAAGGCCGAGGCGCGCAGGCTCGGCGCCACGGCCCAGGTTGCCGGCGGCGTGCCGGCGATGTGCGACGGCGTCACGCAAGGCACCGCCGGCATGGAGCTCAGCCTGTATTCACGCGATGTGATCGCCATGGCCACTGCGGTGGCGCTTAGCCACGACATGTTCGACGGCGCCTTGATGCTCGGTGTATGCGACAAGATCGTTCCGGGCCTGCTGATCGGGGCGCTGCATTTCGGTCACTTGCCAACCGTTTTTGTTCCGGCCGGGCCGATGACCTCGGGTCTGTCCAACAACGCAAAAGGCAAGGTGCGCGAGTTGGCGGCACAGGGGCTGGTGGGCCGATCGGAACTGTTGCAGGCCGAGTCGCAGGCCTACCATGGCCTGGGTACCTGCACCTTTTACGGCACCGCCAACAGCAACCAGATGTTGCTGGAGGCGATGGGCCTGCATGTGCCGGGCACCGCGTTTGTGAATCCCGGTGCCGCGCTGCGCGATGCACTGACGCTTGAGGCGGTGCGCACCGTACTTGGCAGGGCGACCCCGGTTTCGGATGCTGTTGATTCGCCCACGGCCCAGCTAGTGCAATCCTGCGCGCCGATCGGCCGGGTGGTGGACGAGCGCTGCATCGTCAACGCCATGGTCGCCTTGCTGGCTACTGGTGGCTCGACCAACCATCTGATCCATTGGGTGGCGGTGGCCCGGGCGGCCGGTATCGTGATCGATTGGGACGACTTTTCAGCCTTGTCGGAAGTGGTGCCCTTGCTGACACGTGTCTACCCGAATGGCAGCGCCGATGTAAACCAGTTTCAGGCCGCGGGTGGTCCGGGTTTTGTGATCCGCGAGTTGCTCGACGCCCATCTGATGCACGCCGACGTGCTGACCGTTCGCCCTGGTGGCCTGCGCGAGTTCACGCGCATTCCCCAGGCCACCGGTGACGCCTTGGGCTGGCGTGACGCGGGCGCATCCGCGGACGAGTCGGTGGTCCGTAGCGCCACGTTGCCGTTTAGTGCCACCGGTGGTCTCAAGCTGCTGCTGGGCAACCTGGGGCGTAGTGTGATCAAGGTGTCGGCAGTGCCCGACGACCGCCATGTAGTGCAGGCGCCGGCGCGTGTGTTTGACTCGCAGGAGGCGCTGCACCACGCGTTTTCCGCCGGTGAACTCGATCGGGACGTGGTGTGTGTGGTGCGCTGGCAGGGCCCGCGCGCCAATGGCATGCCCGAACTGCACAAACTTACGCCGCCGCTGGCGGTGTTGCAGGGCAGGGGGTTCAACGTGGCGCTGGTGACCGACGGTCGTATGAGTGGCGCGTCGGGCAAGGTACCGGCCGCGATCCATGTGTCGCCGGAAGCAGCCGCGGGTGGAGCGCTGGCGCGCTTGCGCGACGGCGACGTGATTCGGCTCGACGCTGTCGCGGGCACGTTGCAGGCGCTGGTGCCGATGGATGAATGGAATCGGCGTGCGCTCGATACCATGCCGGACGATCTGGTTGAAAGCAACGGTCTGGACATGGGGCGCGAACTATTTGCCGGCATGCGCCGTAACGCGCTGAGCGCAGAAGAAGGAGCCTGCTCATGGCTGTAAACAATCCTTTGAGCGCACTGCAGGTGATGCAGGATGCGCCGGTCATTCCTGTCATCGTGTTGCATGACGTGGCCCATGCGGTGCCGATGGCCCGCGCATTGGTGGCGGGTGGCATTCGCATGCTGGAAGTGACGCTACGCACGCCGCAGGCGCTGGCCTGCATGGAAGCCATCGCACGCGATGTGCCCGAGGCGGTGCTCGGAGCCGGCACGGTGCGCAGCGCGGCCGACGCCCAGGCGGCGGCGATGGCCGGCGCGCGTTTCGCCGTCAGCCCCGGCTACACCCATACGCTGGGTCAGGCCTGCCGCGACCTGGGACTGCCGTTGTTGCCGGGTGTCGCGACTGGCAGTGAAATCATGTTGTGCCAGCAGGACGGTCTGACGGGACTCAAGTTTTTCCCGGCCATGCAGGCCGGTGGCGTGGCCATGTTGAAGGCCTGGAGCGGGCCATTTGGCGACGTGAAGTTTTGCCCCACGGGTGGTGTCACGCTGCACAACGCCGCCGAGTTGCTGGTGTTGCCCAACGTGGTTTGCGTGGGCGGCTCGTGGCTGGTGCCCGCCGACGCACTGGCGCAAGGCGATTGGGCTCGGATTACCCGTTTGGCGCGGGAAACACGCGCGCTGGTAAGCGCTGACGGATGAGTTTCCTGAAAGCCGTGTTGCGTAACGTGTTCACGGCGCTGCTTGCGGTGCTGCTGCTGTTTGAAGAGTGGGGTTGGGAACCGCTGGCGCGCGCCATGGCAGGTTTGGCCAGGTTGCCGCTCTGGGCCTGGACCCAGCCGGCTTCAGGGTCAACCAGAATATCGGCGATGTTTTGAACGTCGCGCACCTCGTGCATGCCGCGCCGTACTTCGAGCAGCGGGCATTCATCTGACCACCTTGTAGCCGTAGGGCCGGGCATTCGTGACATGAGACCAGCCGATCGACCCGCTGGCGTCGGGTTTATTGATGACCATCGTCGGCTGCGACAGCAGGGGGGGCGCCGCCTCGGCGATCGCTGGTGCGGTGTTGTCGCTGCCACCACCCGGTGCGTAAGCCACCGTGAGTACGATGGGCTTGTTGGGGTACGGATCGGCAGCCAAGGCCGCCGCGGCGCCGCCGGCACATAGAGCGGTCACGATTACGAGACGAAGAGTTTCCATGGTGGTTACCCGGATTTGAGGTGGACAGGGGCGGGCGTCGGCGGATGTCTCGTATGCCTTCGTCGCGACGCCACCAGCGCCGAAGGATGGGTGTGAAAGTTGTGCGGGCTACATTTCAGAAACGCTCAATAACGTATGGCGACATGTCGATCGACGTCTTCTCGTTCGCCAGGATGTTTCCAATCAACTCGCCCGTCGTCGCCGACTGCGTGAGGCCGAGATGTCCATGTCCGAAGGCGTAGAGCACTCTTGCGTTGTTGGGCGAAGGGCCGATGACAGGGAGCGAATCCGGTGTCGCGGGACGGTGTCCCATCCACTGCTTGGGGTTGTTCTCGTCCAGACCAGGCAGGTATTTGCGGGCAAGTCGCAGCAGAGCGGCGCTGCGCCGGTAATTGGGTGCCGCTTCGAGACTGGCGAACTCTGCCGCCCCGCCGATACGAAGCCCGATGGCCAGTGGCGTTGCCACGAACTTGCGCTCCGCAAAGATCACTTCGCGATTCAGACGGGTTGCGCTTGCTGGAAGGGTGGTGTTGTAACCGCGCTCGCTTTCAAGGAGGGCTCGGTCGCCGATGGTCTTCGCTAGGCGGGCCGACCAGGCACCACCTGCCACCACTACCTTGTCACCCACAACTTTTTGGCCTCCTTCGAGATCGACGGCCGGCTTGAAAGGGTTGTCGAGATTCAGGCTCGTTGCGTTGCCCGTGACCAACTTGGCGCCCAAGGCTCGAACGCGTTCACGAAGGCCAATGACGATTCGCCGCGGATCGTCGATGTGGGCCCAATCCTCTAGCATCACGCCGTGCTGGAACACGGGTGCCAAGTTGGGCTCGAGCGATTGAAGCTCGGCCGAGTCAACATTTCGCCAGCGCACGCCGAGCGCGCGTTTGAGCCGCCATTCCTCGGCGTCGCCGGTAAAGGCCTCGCTCGTCTCGTAGACTGTTAGCGCGCCTCGCTTGTGCAGATCCCCGCTCAGACCCGTGTCTGCCAGCACAGCTTCGAAGTCCCGCAGCGAACGATTGTTCAGCGCGGCAAGCGCATTGGCAATGCGCAGATAGTTTGCAGGCTCTGCCACTTTGCGCAGCGCCAAGAACCAGGGCAGCAACTTCGGCGCATGAGTGGCACGCACCGCCAACGGTCCCAGCGGGTCAAGCAGCCAGCGCAACGGCTTAAGGCCCAGACCGGACAGGTTCAGAGGCACGCATTCGCTCACGGCGATCCCGCCAGCATTGCCATGGGAGGCCCGGTCGCCCTCGAAGTCACGATCGACCAAAGTCACTTGAAAACCCCGCCGTTGCGCTGACCAGGCACAGCTCAGGCCGACAACGCCAGCGCCCACGATGATTAGCTCAGCCATTGCGCACCGATCCTTCCTTGTATTTGTGTGTTGCCACGAAGTCGGCCTATCTCAACAGGGCAAGATCGTCCGAATACAGGGCACGGGGCAGCCCCACGCCCGCGGACACGCTGCGCGCCCTGGCCTCAAAGCGGCGCTGCGACGGCAGACGCGCGCCCTGGTCGGTGATGGTCGAAAACAGCCGTTCGGCACGAGCCTGATCTCCCTTCAAATCTCCGAGGCCAAGGTGCGCCGGGTCGAACGCCAGGATTCGTTCGCCATGACAGGGCGTGCCACCCTGCCCAGCGTCGACAGCAATCAAAGGCTCACTGCGAGAAGGCGAACTGCGCATCGACTGCGACGATGGCTGGCGACTTGTCGTAGACGATCGGCTCAGCCGTTCCCGACACCCTGCCTTTGCGCAGCGTGTGGGTGGTGACCAATAGGCGGTAGACGCCGTGCGAGTGGCACTCGTCGCGCTGGCCCGCCGTGATGACACGGGCGATGGTCTGCGCATGCGCGTCCGACATCCCGTTGTGGGACAGAACCCGTACGGCAAGTTCATGTACTTCGTGCAGGGAGGGTTGAACGGTATCGGTCATGCAGTGGTAGTTCAATCGTTCACTTGAGCAGAAAGCCGTTGCGCAGCGGGTCCCGATCGTTGACGAAGATCGTGTTGTGCCCGGTCACGCGTGCCCAGCCTTCGACACACGGACGGATGCCTTCGTAGTCGCCCACCTTCACGCGCTCCAGGGCCGTGCCAATAAAGGAGGTGCCGATGATGCTCTCGTGAACGAATGTGTCACCAATGCCTAATTGACCCTTGACCACCAACTGAGCCATACGCGCCGACGTTCCGGTTCCACAAGGAGAGCGGTCGATTGCCTTATCGCCATAGAACACCGCATTGCGCGCGGAAGCGCCCGCCAGACGCGGCTTGCCCGTCCACATGACGTGTGACAGACCCTGTATCTCCGGCGTCTCTGGGTGAACGAAGCGGTACTTCTCGTTCGCCTTGCGGCGAAGCTCTGGGCTCAGGCGCTGAATGTCCGAAGGCGTAAGCACTTCTAGGTCGGCATATGCGGCCTGGCTCTCGACAATCGCATAGAAATTGCCACCGTAGGCGACATCGAATCGAATCTCTCCCAAGCCGTCAATCGCTACCGACAAATCGCGGGAATGCAGGAAAGACGGCACGATGGTCAAACGAACTGAATCGACGTGTTCGCCATTGAGGGTGTAATGCGCAAGCACTAAGCCAGCGGGCGTGTCCAGCCGCAGAACACCGGGCTCACGCGGCCGCACCAAGCCATGCTCGATGATGAAAGTCACGGTTCCGATCGTTCCGTGGCCGCACATCGCTAGGCAGCCGCTGACCTCGATAAACAAAATGGCAACATCGCAATCCGGCCGCGTCGGCGGGTACAGAATCGTTCCAGACATTACGTCGTGGCCGCGCGGCTCGAACATCAGTGCCGTGCGTACCCAGTCAAAGTCACGCTCGAAGTGTGCACGCCGCTCGATCATGGTAGTGCCGACGAGCGCGGGCGCACCGCCGGTCACGAGGCGCACTGGATTGCCACAGGTGTGACCGTCAATACAGAAGAAGGTGTGGTTCACGCTCAGCCTTTTTATGAAGGGGTTCAGTTAAGGACACGCGGTAGGAACTGGCGCGTGCGCGCTTGGCCACGATCATGGTCATGGTCACACCGGCGGTGTTCAATAGCCCAGCGACTTGAGGTCGCGCAGCGTCTTCTTGGTGATGGCGATCGTGCGATCACGCTCCTCACCACTCAAGTTCAGCCGTGGTGGCTTCACGGTTTCGGCGCTGCCGCTGGCAATGTTCTCGGCTAATTTGATGTGCTGCACGAGTTTGACGACGGTGTCCAAGAAGAACAGCGGATCAAGTACAGCGTAAAGCTTGCGGGCCGCTGCGAAGTCGCCTTGAACGAGAAGCTTTAACAACTCGACCGCAGCCTTAGGCGTAGCATTGGCCATTCCCGAAACCCAGCAGGTCACGCCTAGCGCCGCGCTTTCGACAATTAGGTTGTCGACGCCGCAGACTACAGCCAGTCGATCACCGAAGCGCGAGATCAGGTCGGTGATGCGATGGGTTTCGTAGGATTCCTCCTTGATCGCAACGATGGTCTTTTCTTCCAACAGTTGTGTAATCACGTCGCTAGTGAGATCGACGCCATAGCCGCGCGGGTTGTTGTAGAGAAGAATGGACAGTCCACTGGCGCGCGCCACCGTTTTGTAGAACTCGACGGTTTCGTACGTGTCCGACTTGTAGGTCAGGCCCGGGAAGACCATCAGCCCGTCCACGCCGATCTTTTCGGCTTGCCTGGCGAAAGCAACAGCTTTTTCGGTGTTGGTTTCAGCCAAACCCGAGATGAGCGGCACGCGACCACTCACCACTTCCTTGGCTGTGCGCAAGACGATCAGCTTTTCTTCAGGCGAGAGTTGGGCGTTCTCACCCACCATGCCCATCATCACAACGCCACCAACGCCGGCTTCGATCAAGCGTTCGAGGCCCGCCTTGATGGCATCGACGTCAAGTGTGAAGTCGGCCTTGAGCTTGGTGGTAACGGCAGGGAAGACGCCTTTCCAGTTAACAGAGGTCATGAGTACAAATCCTTTCGATAGAGTGTTACCGCAAAGCGCGGTGATCGAGCAAAATGTCATCATTTGCTGGAGACAATATATTGTATCCAATTTGTAATTGCAACGCCCGATCTGAGCCAAAGAACAGAATGCTCACTACGACTATGGCCTCTAATGAATTGGCTATTGGATACAATATGCGCAAAAATTAGGTTATGACCGAATCGTTATCAAGCTAGAGTTTCCCGCTGGCGCCAATTTGGCCCGACACCGTGCACTACGCTCCATTTCGATACGTGATCCCTGCATTTTTCTTAAACGAACTAGCATCTAGACGCGCCACAATGCCAATTCAACGTTCAGAATTCCACGCTCTCAAACCAAAGTTATTCTCATCCGCACTGGAGCAAGACAGGTCGGCCCGCCCCACCTCTGGTCGCCTGGTACGGAAGACGGCGGTGGAATTGGTGGTGAACGAGCTTCGGTCGCGGATCTTATCGGGCCGAATCGCCCCAGGCTCGGCCCTGCGGCAGGAGACTCTGGCCGAAGAGCTTGGCGTCAGTCGAATTCCGTTGCGGGAAGCGATACTTTTGCTGAGTTCGGAAGGACTCGTTGACCTGTATCCGCATAAGGGAGCATACGTCTCGATGTTATCGAAGGACGATGTAAGGGAGTTCTTCGACCTTCGCCTGCGCCTCGAGCCTTGGCTGATCCATGAAGCGGCAATGCTCATCTCCACGGCGGAGCTTGAGCGGGGCGAACGGCTGGTAGAGAAGATGGACACCGCTGGCGCGGAAGCGTGGGGAACGCTCAACTGGGAACTGCACGAACTACTCTACAGCGCCGCTCGCAGGCCTGCGGCCATGAACGTGATACGCACGTTGCATGAAAAATCGGAGCGCTATTTCCGATTTCAAGTAGTCAACGCGCCCATTCGCCAGCAAGCACATGACGAGCACCTAGCCTTGATCGCCCTGTGCCGCCTTCGCCAAGCCGACAAGGCCCAAGCGGCGTTGGAACATCACATTGCCGACGCTGCGGAGCAGATCCTCGCCATCATTGACCGATTGCCAGACGAAGCCCATGTCGAACAACGGGTGCCCTGAGACAGCGTTCGCGCTGGGAGCTTGCAGCGACGCATCCCTGAATTCCTCCGTTACCGAGCCTGGCCGCTCACAGCGGCTGCCGTTGCCCCGGGCTGGGCTGCAAGCGGCAAAGCCATACGGGCCAGCTTGCTGAACGGACTCGCTCAGCGCATTGAAGAAGCCCAGTCTGAATTGGTGTCTCTGGCCGACGAGGAAACCTATCTGGGTGCTGGCCGCCTGATTGGCGAACTGGCACGCACTTCATTCCAGCTTCGCGGCTTTGCCCCACCAAGTCACAAAGGGCGTGCCATGCTCGTATATCGACGATCCCGCTGTTGCCGCCACAGGCTCTGATGCAACACGGCTGGTTCGCGGGTTTCTACCCGTGGTGGAAAAACTGGAAAGACGCTTTGATGGCGCGGATTCGTGCGTCCGCGGTTTGGCAGCAGGGGCGCAGGATCAAAGCGCAGCTGCGGACTTGGTGGTTGGCGGCAATCGCCGCGATGGTTCGGGCTGGGCGCCGGTAAACATCCGCCCCGGTCTTGCGTCGGTTTAACCGGCGCCGCGCTACGCCTTTTCCTGCTCGGCGCGCGCGCACCACGGACTTGGCCTCGCGACTGCGATCAGCACTGCCACT
>JANNGR010000111.1:0-16986 GCA_031403955.1 Betaproteobacteria bacterium | reverse complement strand
CCCATGGCAAAAATATAGCGGCCAAAACGCGTGCGGTGCACCAGGAACGACACCACCAGCGCGACCGCAACCCAGATCAGCACCGGCACCGGAATTCCCTGCGGGGCATCCTTGTTCGGAATCTGGTAGGCGTTCATGACGGCCACGAAACCGAGCACGATGGCGATCGGCACGGCCAGCATCAGGCCATCGACCCATAACGGGTTGATCGGCACGCCATAAGACTGCTTGGCGCGGCGCTGGTTGAGTTTGGTGAGCACCAGCGCCAGGCACATCAGGACGCCCAGCACCCAACTGGCCGTGGTGCCGATGGCGCCTTCGAAACCGCCACCGAGCTTCAGGAAAAACGGGTCACTGACGGGTTGGGTGCGGCCGTCCGCAGCCAGAAAGGCGGCGCCGCGAAACGACATCAAACCACCCAGCGTGACGACAAACGACGGAACACCGACCATGGCGGTGAGCGCGCCCTGGTACATCGCGGCCGCTATGGCGGCTGCCAGGCCGGCCAGAGACGCCATCGGCCAGGACCAGTTGAAGCTGTACATCAACGTGGCGATCAGGATGCCGACAAAACCCATCACCGAACCGACCGACAGGTCGATGTGGCGCGCCACGATGATCAACACCATCACGGTTGCCAGGATGCCAACCACCGAGGTTTGCTGCGCGATGTTGTACAGGTTTTCGGGCGACAGGAAGATGCCCTCGGAAAGCAGGTTGAAAACCAGCGCGATGACGACCAGCACCCCGGCCATGAACACCATGCGCCAATCCACCGAGGCATGTCTGAGCGACTGCAGAGCCTGGTTCATTGCGTTCTCCAGATGGTTGGTTTGCCGCTGCCGCCGCAAACAGGCGTTGACCGAAGGCGCCGCGAGCACTAGCCCGCGGCGATCGGTTCAAGACAACCCGACGGCTATTTGCAGGCCGTTACCTTGGCGTCGGTGACACCCTTGCACAACACGTCTTTCTTGATCCAGCCGGCTTTTAGCACCAGGTCAAGGTTGGACTGCGTCACGGGAATTGGCTTCAGGAACTGGGCCTGCACCGACACCTTCTTCTCGCCGCCAGCCCAGGCGGCGGCACCGGGCGGCTTCTTGCCACCGGCCAGCAACACCGCCGCGGCCGCCGCTTCGCGGCCCAGCTCGCGCGAGTCTTTCCAGACCGATACCGATTGCGAGCCCATCGCGACCCGGTTCAGCGCCGCGTGGTCGCCGTCCTGGCCCGACACCGGAATGCCCTTCATGCCTTTGCCCGACAGCGCAGCCACCACACCGCCGGCCATGCCGTCGTTGGAGGCCACCACCGCATCCACCTTGCCGCCGGTCTTGGCCAGAATCTGCTCCATGTTCTTCTGCGCCGCTTCGGGTTTCCAGCCGTCGGTGAATTCATCGGCGACTATTTTCACGTCGCCCTTCTTGATCGCCGCGTCCAGCACTTCCTGCTGGCCGTCGCGCAGGAACTGCGAGTTGGGGTCGGTCGGCGAGCCCTTGATCATGGCGTAGTTGCCTTTTGGTTTGGCTGCCAGCACGGCGCGCGCCTGCATGCGGCCGACTTCCTTGTTGTCAAACGTGATGTAAGTGACGCCGGGGGCTTCGATCAGCCGGTCATAGGCAATCACCGGAATCTTTTGCTGGTTGGCCTTGTTGACGGCCGGCAGGATCGCATCCTTGTCCATCGCCAGCACGATCAATACCTTGGCGCCCTTGGCGATCAGGCCGTCGATATCGGCGAGTTGTTTTTCCACCGAGCCGGCGGCGTCGGCGCTGATGTATTTGGAGCCGCTTTTGGCCAACTCGGCCTTGATCGCTGCTTCGTCGGTTTTCCAGCGCTCCTCCTGGAAGTTGGACCAACTTACACCGACGGTGGCTTGCGCGAAGGCCGCCACGGTTCCCATGGCCAGCGCGAGCGCGGTCAAATAAGGTTTGAATTGCATTTTTTCTCCATTGATTAAGCCCGATCCGGACCGCCGGGCGCGTGTTTCGGCGGCTTACTGCCGACGCGGGAAAATCAAGTGTTGCAGATTTGAATGCCGCTCGATATTGGTGAAAACACTAGGAGCCAGCGGCAGCGGCAGCACCGCTCAGGCCATCGCTGCCACCGCCGTCACGCGTTCGGCATGGATCAATTCGCCTACCTGTTGGCCGGCCAATCCGGCCGCCTGTGCACGCGTCGCAACTGCCTTGGTCGACACGGTTTGTGCCGCCGCCAGCACCTGCAGCATCCGTTGACGCTGCGGGTAGGGTGCAGCGGTCCGGGCGCGGGCCTGGCATTCGCAGGCCAGCAGTATTTCGGCAAAACGCGCCGGCTTGCGAAACGCGTCGCAGCGCTCCAGCAGACGCACCAGTGCCGCGGCGTCCAGTTTGCCGCAGCCGTGTAGGTTGGCGTGTTCGCGTGTGACGGCTTGGGCCAGTTCGCGGCACTCGGTCGGCACCCGCAGGTGTTGGCATAGGCCTGTCACTGCGCCTGCGGAACCGAGGTGCAGGCACAGGCAGGCGAAACGCACCGGCAACACAGACTGCAACACGGCCGACAAGTCCAGCGCCCGCATCACCTGTGTGGCCGAAGAATTGAAATCTGTTGCCCATTGCGGCAATACCAGCGCAATCGCCCCGCACGCCTGCAATACATCGAACATGCGCGAGGGGCGGGCTTCCATCAGTCCGTGTGCGAGCTCCTGCCAGACCCGCTCGGCCACCAGCGCGGCGGCTTCTCCCTGAGCCACCATGGCACACATCAGGTCCATCGTCTCGGCGGCGACCTGGAAGTCTGCCAGGCGCGCCGCAAAACGCGCCACGCGCAGGATGCGCACCGGATCTTCGCGAAACGCGTCACTGACATGGCGCAGTTGTTTGTCGCGCAGATCGCGCTGGCCGTGGTGGGGGTCGGTCAACACCACCTGCGCGGGCTCGAAGTTGCCGTCGGCGTCGACGAATTCAGCGGCTACCGCTAAGGCGTTAATGGTCAGGTCACGCCGCGCAAGATCCTGCTCCAGAGTCACGTCGGCAGCAGCATGAATCGCAAAGCCGCGGTAGCCGGGAGCGATCTTGCGTTCGGTGCGCGCCAGCGCGTACTGTTGCTTGCTGCGCGGGTGCAGAAACACCGGAAAGTCCTTGCCGACCGGCACGAAACCCTGGTCTACCAGCTCTTGCGGCGTGGCACCCACCACCACCCAGTCGCGGTCCTTCACCGGCAAGCCGAGCAGGGTGTCGCGGACCGCGCCACCGACCAGGTAGATTTGCATGTTGTCAGCGCTGGAGCCGGTAGGGTTCTTCGAAGTCCAGGAAGTCCCGTTCGGCCAGCGCGGCATCGATCCAGGCCCTGACGCCGGGCAAGGCGCATACCCGGTCCGCATAGGCAGCGATATGCGCCGGCACCGGCAGGCCGTATGTCTTCAGGCGCATGTTTACCGGCGCAAAGTAGGCGTCGGCAATCGAAAATGCGCCGAACAACATCGGGCCCTGGTGCTCGGCAAGCAACTCGCTCCACATTTCAACCAGGCGCGCCACGTCGGCGCGCACGCCCGGCTGGTCGCGCCAGATCAACTGACCGGCCGGATGCAACCTTGCCTCGATATTCATCGGGCAGGTGCCGCGCAGGGCCGAGAAGCCCGAATGCATTTCGGCGCAAACGCTTCTGGCGCGGGCACGCGCCGCGACAGAGCCGGGCCAAAGGGCGTGTTGCGGAAATTTTTCGACCAGGTATTCGGCAATCGCCAGCGTGTCCCACACCACCAGACCATTGTCCACCAGCACCGGAACCCGGCCCGCCGGGCTGATCGGGCCGAGCCGCTGCTTGAACTGCGAGTCCGTCGTGAAGGCGTCAAAACGCACCATGACCTCTTCAAACGGTATGCTAGTCTGCCGCAGCAGCACCCAAGGCCGCATTGACCAGGATGAATAATTCTTGTTGCCAATGTAGAGTTTGAGCATGGTGATCCCAAGCGACTAAACGCGCATGCTAACCGTTCGTGGCCCGAGAATCGATGCGGATTGACGGCCCGGCAGTAGCGCAAGGTGTCGGCTGGCCGACGCCAACGCAGCGTGAACAGATGCGGATCCTGTGGTTCGGAGGGTCGAATGCCGCGCGCAAATTTGGCGCCACGATCGCCGGCATGTGACAAATAACTGAGTGGACACGAGCATCCTAAAACGATCGATCACAATCAAGATGCCGCGGCTAGACGCTTACCGATGGGGACTACGACGAGATTGGCAAGGACACCAAAAGAATTCACGCAAGTTTGCCGGAGGTACCCTGTCATGCACGGCGTGGCGAAGCCACAGATTACCCGGCCGTTCAACCGGTCCGGGTCTACCCCATCGTCGTGGAAGGTGATACGCCATTCGCCGAAATCCCGGCGGCGGCATACGTCGGAAGATTCGTCCTGCCAACCAAAAGGAAATACACCATGAATCCGGAAAAATTCGCCCAGCAACTGACTGACGAGGGATTTGACGAAGTCTTCCCCAAGACCTTGCCCGCCAAACAGCGACTCGCCGCGCACAGCCACCCATTCGAAGTAAAGGCGCTGGTCACCGATGGTGAAGTTACCTTGGGAGTTGCTGGCCAGTTGACAACTTACCGCGCCGGTGACGTTTTTACCATGGCCAGGGGCTGCGAACACACCGAGTTGTATGGCGATAACGGTGTGAGTTACGTGGTCGGCCGCAAGCACCATTGAAGCCGGCCGCTGGCGCGGGGCAAACAGCGCGTCAGCGCTTGCCAGGCATTCGTGTATCGGTCCAGTTGCGCACGGGTGCGATTCAAACTGATGTGGAGTTATTCTCGGCCTATCCAGCCACCAAAGGAGCTTTGACACAACCGAACCGTTGATGGGTGACGCAGAATTGGTAACAAGACTGGGGGCGCATCCTGATCTGCGAAGCCGAATGGAGTCCTTGCTGCTGGCGGTGGAAGTTGAGACTGGATAAAGCCAATCATTCCTTCCAACAATCCGCGATGCGCTGGCGTATGGCCTCATCGGGCATAGGCCCCGCGCCGGCCTGTGCGTTGTCGGCCATGTGCACGGCGCTTGCGGTGCCGGGAATCGCGCAGGTCACAGCCGGATGGCCAATGACGTACTTCAACAGCAACTGCGCCCAGCTTACACAGCCAAGCTCCGCGGCCCAAGCCGGCAACTTGCGCCCCTGAATCGAACGCAACACATCGCCGCTACCCAACGGCAGGTTGACGAGCACCGCAACAGCGCGCTCCATCGCCAGCGGCAGCAGGCGCTGCTCGGCCGCACGATCGGCGACCGAATAGTTGAGCTGCACAAAGTCGAGCCGCTCCGAGCGCAGCACCGCTTCGAGGTCCGGGTAGGCACTGGCCGTGTAGTGCGTGACGCCCAGGTACCGGATGCGCCCGGCCGCTTTCCAGTCGCGCAGCGTCGCCAGATGGGCCTTGCAATCGACCAGGTTATGCACCTGCATCAGGTCCACGCGATCGGCGCCGAGCAATGCCATGGAACGCTGCATCTGTGTGATGCCGGCTTCGCGGCCACGGGTCCAGACCTTGGTCGCCAGGAACGGCTTGGGATGGGCCCTTTTCAGCAGGGAACCGACTGCCGCTTCGGCGTGACCGTACATCGGGGAGCTGTCGATAACGGACCCGCCGGCCGCGAACAAGGCGTCCAGCACGCCAGGTAGCCGTGTGTACTTGGCGCTGCCGGGCAAGGTGTCGAAGCCTTGGTAGGTGCCGATGCCGATGACAGGCAGGTGTTCCCCGGTGGAGGGGATGGGACGGGTGTTCACTTGGTGGCAGCTCCTGGGGTTTGGCGCCGAGCATACCCACCTCGCGGCGCCAGCGTGGGCGACCGCGCCCCGATCACGGGTTTGCGCGAACAGTACATCAGCCACGAATCGGCGGGTCTCACCCGCGGCGATGTGGACTTATCGATTGATGGGACGGATATTCTGGTTCATGCGAAACAGGTTGTCCGGGTCATACTTATTTTTCGCCGCTACCAGGCGATCGTATCCAGGGCCGTAAGCAGCCCCAATGCGCTCGGGCTCATCATCGGTCAGGAAATTGACGTACACACCGCCGGTCGCGTACGGTGCGGCCTCGCGGAAGAATCCGCGCGCCCAGTCGACACATTTCTGGTCTTCGGGCGCTGTGTCCCAGCGTCCGTGAACGTTGCAGACGTAGATGGCACTCCGATGGGAATAAGCGGTGGCGTCGGGCTTGGGACGGGTGGTCGCGTGAGTCCGGCCACACCGGTGGTCGAATTGATGCCAACCGGGGTGGCCAAGCCAAAGGCCTGACATTCGTGATCAAAATCACCCAACGTCGCCCCCGGCTCTACATGCGCTTGGCCGCAGGCCGTGACTGGAAACAATTGACCTTGCGTTACCTCGGTGTGCCGAACACCTGCACCCAGTAGACGCCCATCGCGCTCTTCGAGTTGACCGCCGCTGCGACGCCTATCTCCGTATACCCGGCGTTCATGAGATTCGCGCAGTGCCCCGGGCTCTTGAGCCAACCGGTCATTGCGGCTTCGGGCGATAGCGGGCCGGCGGCAATGTTTTCGCCAGTCATGCGGTAGCGGTAACCGGCGCGGCTTACACGCTGGGCGGGCGTCGACCCGTCGCGCGCAGTATGGCTGAAGTAGTCGCTGCTGGCCATGTCGTTGGCATGCCCGGCCGCGGATGTCTCCAGCGTCTCGTTCCACACCAGTGGGCGCGCGGTGTCAAACGATTTGTCGCCGCAACGGCGTGGTTCGGCGCGCGCCTGGTTGACCAGCGCGAGCAACCGTTCGGCGACCTGTTGGCGCGTCAGGCCCAACTTGGGCGCGAACGGCGCGGCCAGTACGATCAGGAGTTGGTTGCCACCTTCAAAAACGCCGATTTCGGAGAGTTTGGCCGAACCGACCTGAGGGCAATACCGCTGCGCCAGAAGTGCCTCAAGCCCGGTGCGCAAACCGTGCCCGGAGACCGTGATGACCTGCGCCTGCGTCATGCGGTAGCCGGCGGCTTTGAGTGCGGCATCGAGTGCCGCGCCGCGCGCCAACCGCGCCGCCGCGTCATCCAGTGCGCCGCTGGCAACCAGGGGTGGCGCTCTGGCCTTGCAAGTGCCGCCCGGTGCCCGCAGCCGGTTCACGATGTGTGGCACGTAATCGTCCGTTTGCGCCGCAAGCTGCTGGCCGGCCGCCATGAGTACGCCAAGCGCGAGCGGTTGAACAGTGTTTGTCCATGGCCGCCCGCAGCGCGATGGCCTCGGGTTCACAGCGCCAAACCGATACCCGCCGCTCCGGCGATGACCAGACTCGCGCCCCAAACCAGGTCCAGGTTGAGCCAGGCGCGGCGCAGGAAACCCAACCCGAGATAGCGGTACACGGCCCAGGCCATTGCGATGCCGGCGAACATCATCGCCGCGGTGTGCACGGCCGCGACGACGATGGCGGTGGTGACGTTGGATCGCGCCAAATAATTCATGACGGTGGTGTGGCCCGCGTCAACTACTGTCGCGGCCGCGACCGCGTCCACGGAGGCCGGTTCCGTGACACACAGACCGAGCATGAACGGCACCAGCATCAGCCCCGCCCCATGCGCGGTGGCCATCAGAAACGACCACCATGCAAGCTGCGTCGGGCGAATCCGCGCCAGCACGCGTGGGTGGCGCCGCTCGATCAGCTTGAAAATTCCGAACAGCAGCACCAGCGCGCCCGCGCCGAGGCGGATCGCGCGGCTCCACTCCGCATACCAGCTAAGCCACGCAAACGGCACCAGCACAATCGCCATCGCCGTGAAATGCCCGCCGCCCAGCGGCAGCAGGGTCGCAAACACCGCGCTCGAGCGCCGTGCCGTCATGCCGTTTGCCACCGCCAGCGGCCACCCCATCGCGGGGTTCAGACCGTGGTAAAAACCGACCGCGACGATCGTCAGCCAGAGCGCCCCGGTTGCGTTCAAGCCGATGGGTAGCAGAACGAATCGGTCGAGCAGTCCCCGCCCTGCAGTCGAATCTGGTGCGCGGCGTAGTCCGGCCCGAAGTCGACATAAAACTCCGGGTCAAGTGTGATGCCGCCATTCGCGCCCACGTTGCACATCACCTGCGCGCCGGGCACGCCGTCGGGATAGAACTGGGTGTCCCAGGTGCTGTAAAGCGAGTTGGTGAAGTAGACGCGTTTGCCGTCGCGGCTGATCTCGGTCATCTGCGGGCCGCCGCCAAAAGGCCGTCCGTTCGGATGCTTCGCATGCTGCACGATGCCACCGATGCGCACGCTGCCGGCCAGCTTCGGCGTCATCGGGTCGGTCACGTCGTACTGCCGCAGCTCACCAGTGCCCCAGCACGCAACGTAGAGGAAGCGATCGTCAAGCGAGAGGTCGATGTCGCTGATCAGCGGTGGCACCGCGCCAAAGCCCTTCAACAACGCGGGAAGTCTTGTCGCGTCGGCCGGCTCGGGCGGTATGGTGGCGGTCTTCTTGATCTGGAACTTGCCGTTTTCGCGGTACCAGGTCCAGATTGACCCTTCCAGATTGGTGGTATCGACCACCACCCCGAGAAAACCGTATTCGCGCGTCGGGTCGTGCGCCGGGCGGATCTCGAGCGCCATCTGGTGGTTGGCACCGAGGTCGATGGCCTGCACATGTTTGCGGTCGCGCAGGTTCCAGATATGCACCGAGTGACCGTACTTGTTAGCGAGCAGGTCTTCCGCGACGATGCCGTTTTCGAACTGCGGCGGCAGGCCCCACTCGCTCGACACCATGTAGTCGCGCGGCAGGTTCCACCAGAAGTCATAGTGCAGCTTTTGCGGGCCACGGTCGATCTCCCAGCGCCCGCGGATCTCGAAGGTCTCGCAGTCCATGATGAACACGCCCGGTGGCCCTTGGGTGCCGTCCTTGCCCGCGCCGCCCAGCGTACTGATGTAGATGCCTTCGGGCCCGCAGTGGACGGTGTGTGGGCGCGAGTAGCCGGTCTTGCGCAATACCTCTTCCGGTTCGATCGTCTTGATGAGTTTCGGCTCCCTCGGATTGGGCTGGGTATCGACGATGTAGATGCGCGACGAACGAATGCCCGGAATGATGAGGTAGCGCCGTTGCAGAAACGCGTGGCCCGACATCGGAGAGAGTGACGAACTGCATGCGTTCCAGCCGAAGTGATGGAATTCGTCGCCGCGATTGGGCATCTCGAGCCGGCTCAGCACCGAGCCGTAGGTTTTCGACTTCGGATCGACATCGACGACCGCCAACGCATCGGGCCGCGACTGGTTCGGTGATAGAAGCACCGTGTAGGCAATCTGTTCAGCTTCGGCTTCCATCGCCAGACGCGCCGAGGGGTGGAAGGTAGGGTCCGGACGCAATGTTTCGAGCATGGTAGTTCCTCGTGAAAAAGTAGAGGGCACTTCTTTGGGCAGAGTGTCCCGTGCACAGACGGCACGGAATTCGAATAGTGGGCGTCGGGCCGCGCGATGTCAAGCGCTCGGTGTTTCAAGTTATCGACGACCTTGAGGACCATCAGCTTGCGCAATCGCGCGCCCGCCGGATGCAAGTGACGCGACTGCGCCAGCAACCGTCGCAATTGGAGCCTCCAAGCCCCTGGGCCTGAATACACTTTGAGCGATTGCCGTCCGGCGCAATGACCAACATCAGGAATCGGGAACACATGAAAACGCAGGCACGGGTTGTCGTCATCGGTGGCGGGGTAGTCGGGGTGAGCACGCTGTACCACCTGGTCAAGAAGGGTTGGCCGGATGTGGTGCTGGTCGAACGCAGCGAACTCACAGCCGGGTCCACCTGGCATGCGGCCGGCCTGTTGCCGCTGTTCAACATGAGCTACACAGTGGGGCAGTTGCACAAGTATTCGGTTGATCTGTACAAACGCCTGCCCGCGGAAACCGGCCAGGATGTGAGTTTCCACGTCACCGGCAACCTGCGCCTGGCGACCAACCAGGACCGCATGGACGAATACCTGAAGTACTGTGGAGTGGCGAATACGATTGGCGTGCCGTTCAAGATCATCACGCCGCAAGAGATCAAGGCGCTGTGGCCGTTGATCGACCTGGGTGACGGTGTCAACACGCCCAAGGTGATTGGTGCCTTGTACCACCCCGACGACGGCCACATCGCGCCGGTGGACCTGACGATGGCGCTGCGCAAGGGGGCACGCACCGGCGGTGGCGAGATCTACGAACAGACCCAGGTTACCGGTGTGGAACAACTTCGCTCGGGTGAATGGAAGGTCCGTACCAACCAGGGCGACATCAGCTGCGAACACGTGGTCTGCGCGACCGGCAACTATGCGCGCGAAACCGGCCGGATGTTTGGGTTGCGAGTGCCGGCGATTCCGGTCGAGCACCAGTACATCGTATACGGCGAGTCGCCCGAGCTGAAGCAATACCGGGCCAACGGAGGTCACGAACTGGCCGTTCTGCGCGAGTCGGACGCGTCGTATTACTTGCGTGAGGAACGATTGGGCTGGATCCTGGGCCCGTATGAAAAAGGCGCCCCGGCGCGTTTTGCCGACGGCGTGCCGGACTGGTTCGGCAAGAGTCTGTTCGATGCTGACCTGGACCGCTTGTTGCCGCACGTGGAAGCGGCGATGAAACGCGTGCCCGCGCTGGAGCATTGCGGCATCAAGACCATCGTCAACGGCCCGATTTCGTACACGCCGGATGGCAGCCCGCTGATCGGCCCGGCGTGGGGCGTCAAAAACGTCTGGCTCAACGAAGGCCACAGCTTTGGCGTGACCGCCGCCGGCGGCGCCGGCTGGCAACTTGCCGAATGGATTGTCGAAGGCGAACCGACGGTTGACATGCTGGCCGTGGACCCGCGCCGCTACGGCCCGTACACCAGCCAACGTTACACCGTGGCCAAGAACGAAGAAGCCTACCGCGAGGTGTTCTCGGTCCACTACCCGGATGAAGAACGCGGCGACGGCCGCCCGGCCAAAACCAGCCCGATTTACGAGAAACTAAAACACATGGGCGCGGTATTTGGCCAGCGTTACGGCTGGGAGCGCGCCAACTGGTTCGCGCCGCAAGGCGTGGAGCGCAAAGACAAATGGAGCTTTCGGCGCAGCAACTACTTCGAGCATGTCGGCAACGAGTGCCGCAACATGCGCGAGCGTGTTGGCATGATCGATCTGACCCCATTTGCCAAACACGAGGTCACCGGAGCCGGTGCCGAAGCCTGGCTGGACCGCCTGGTAGCCAACAAGGTGCCGACCAAGACCGGCCGCATCGCGTTGTGCCATGCGCTGACGAAGAACGGCGGCATCCGCTCCGAGTTCACTATCAACAAGCTGGGCGAGAATCGCTTTTACTGCGTCAGTGCCGGCGCCGGGGAGCGCTTCGACGCCGACTACCTGGAAAAAATGCTGCCCCCGGACGGCTCGGTGCGCTTGAGCAACATAACCACCAGCCGGGGCTGTTTCGTGGTCGCCGGCCCAAAGGCGCGCCATGTGATGGCCAAGCTGACCGACACGGCGCTGGACAACCAGAGTTTCCCGTGGCTCACCAGCCAGATAATCGAAGCCGGCCACGCGACCGACGTGTACGCATTACGCGTCAACTTCATCGGTGAACTGGGTTGGGAGCTGCATTTCCCGATTGAATATGCCAACGCGTTATTCGAGCAGATTTTCGCCGCCGGCAAGGAGTTCGGTATCGGAATGGCTGGCATGCGCGCGATGGAGTCGATGCGCATCGAAAAGTCGTACCGCATGTGGGGCAGCGACCTGGGTGTGGAGTATTCGCCGTACGAGGCCAGCCTGGACCGTTTTGTGCGCATGAACAAGGGTGACTTCATCGGCAAGGTGGCGCTCGAGCGCCAGCTTGCCAACGGCATACCGAACCGTTTCGTGACGATGGAAGTGCACGGCGTGACCGACACCGATCCGCTTGGCAATGAGCCGCTGTATGTGGACGGCAAACTGGCCGGCCGCGCCACCGCCGGTTATTACGGCCATGTACTGGGCAAGAGCCTGGCGCTGGGTTATGTCGCCACGGTGCATTGCGAAGTCGGCACCAGGCTGGAAATCGAGATACTGGGGCAACGCAAGAAGGCGACCGTGTTGTGCGAGTCGCCGCTCGATCCGGACAACGCAAAGCTGAGGGCGTGAGTTTTCGCTACGGTTTGCGCAGTGGTCCGGGTGGTGCAGGTTGGCGCTTGAGTAACCGCCGGGCCAGCCGTTGCAGCGGACCGGTTTTCATTGGTAGAGCGAAACGAAGAGGTCGCCCGGTCGCAGGAGCCACACGTCGGGCGGTGATCGCCGATGTCAGGCCAACGCGCATCCCCTTGGCTGTACGACGGGCTGCGGACCTTCCAGGCCTCCTTCGTCGGCCTTTCAGGGGATTATCCCGTGGCTCAACCGATCCGGATGTGACTCAAGCAGCCAACGCCTCCTCCGACCGCACGGACTGCTCCGCCCTGCCGCCAGCCAGCGCGCGGAACTCGTCCACCGTCATCACGTGGGCGGTCGAGAACGCAAGGATCGTCAGGGTGGCCTTGTGCACTTCAGCCGCACTCATCGCTCCCCATCCGACGTCGGGATAGTCGAACGTTCCGGTCGCATCCGAGAGGAACGCCACCTTGTAGTTGTGGAACATGGCATCGCGCGCGGTGGCGTGGCAGCAATTCTCGGTTGTCGTCCCGGATATCACTACCGACGTGATCCCCCATTCGCGAAGGATCATGTCCATGTCGGTTGCGAAGAAGGCGCTGTAGCGATGTTTCTTGATGACGTGCTCGCCGGGAGCCGGGGCGAGATCGGGGTAGATCTCGACGCCGGGCGAGCCATCGCTCAGTGAAGAGCGGTCGGCAATCGGTGGATACAGGTCATCGTACAGGCCCATATCGCAGCCGTCCTTGCGATGCACGTGTGTGGTGTAGATGACGCGAATTCCACGGTCCCGGCAGAACTGCAAGGTCGCGGCGAGCTTGGGCACCATGGCATGCGCCTGTTTCGACTGCAGCTTGGCGCCCTCGGCAACGAAATCATTTTCCATGTCGACCACGATCATCGCGGTCTTGCGGGGTTCAATTCGGTCAAAGCGATAAGGCATGCGGGTTCTCCAGGTGGTTGATGGCGATGGCGCACAACCGGCTTCAGCAGCCGCGCGTGCGGTGCGGGCGGGCCGGCCCGTGGACCGACCCTGACGCAATTAGACGGTAGGTCGCCTGCACTTGCAAGCGGGGAAACTCAACTGAAGTGGATCGCCGGATTTGAGACAGTAGTTCAAGCCGGACCCTGTCGAAAGAAAAAGGTAAATCAAGAGTGAAACAAAGATGGCGCAACGTAGGGGCGCTCGGCACTCCCGGAGACCGCGTTTGCGTCATGGTCGTTCCCTCAGGAACTAAACCCCACGGGCGCGTTCAGCTTTGAATCGATCGGTGAACAAACCAAACGCGCCCGCCTCCAGCGCCTCGCGCACTTCCCGCATCAAGTTCAGGTAGTAGTGCAGGTTGTGGATGCTGGCCAGCATCGGGCCGAGCATCTCGCCACAGCGGTCCAGATGGTGCAGGTAGGCTCTGGAAAATCCTTCGCTTCCGCCTTGTGAATAGGAAACACCAGAGCGTCCGGCGCAGGTGTAGCAGGTGCAGCTGTCGTCGACTGGCAGTTGGTCGGCCTTGTGGCGCGCGTTGCGGATTTTCAGGTCGCCATAGCGGGTGAACAGCGTGCCGTTGCGCGCGTTGCGGGTGGGCATGACGCAGTCGAACATATCCACGCCTTGCGCGACGCCGTGCACCAGGTCTTCAGGAGTTCCGACGCCCATCAGGTAACGCGGTTTGTGCGCCGGCAGGCGGTGTGGCGTGTGCGCCATGATGCGTTGCATTTCGTCTTTGGGTTCTCCCACGCTCACGCCGCCGACGGCGTAACCGGGCAGGTTCATGTCTACCAACTGGTCGATTGACTGCTGGCGCAGGTGCTCGAACATGCCGCCTTGCACGATGCCAAACAACGCATTGGGATTCTGAAGCCGCGCAAACTCGGCCTGACAGCGTTGCGCCCAGCGCAGGCTCAAGTTCATCGAGTTGCCCGCCTCAGGCTCGGTGGTGAGTTGGCCCTTGGTCTCGGGTTCGATCGAAATGTAGGGTGTGCATTCGTCGAACTGCATCACGATGTCGGAGTTGAGCGTGGTCTGGATCTGCATCGAGATCTCGGGCGTCAAAAACAGCTTGTCACCGTTAACGGGTGATGAGAACCTGACACCCTCCTCACTGATCTTGCGCATCGCGCCGAGCGACCAGACCTGAAAACCACCCGAGTCGGTCAGGATTGGTTTGCGCCAGTTTTCGAACTGGTGCAAGCCGCCGAATTGCGTCAGCACATCGAGGCCAGGGCGCATCCATAGGTGAAAGGTATTGCCCAGGATGATCTGTGCGCCCATCTCGTGCAGGTTTTTTGGCATCACGCCTTTGACCGTGCCGTAGGTGCCGACCGGCATGAAGACCGGGGTTTCGACTATGCCGTGGTTCAGCGTCATGCGACCGCGGCGCGCGTGGCTGCCCAGGTAGGCGCCTTCAGCTGGGTCGGTTTTGAGAATTTCGAAGATCATCGCGGAAATTTCGGCTTTACAATTTTTGAACGCTTTACTTTTTGTTTTGTAAAGGACTTGTCATGCAATCTGACGCTATCGTTTCCAGCAAAGGCCAGGTTACGTTGCCCGCCGCCATGCGGAAAAAACTCGGCATCGGGCCGGGTTCTCGCATTCACTTTGAACTGCGCGGGCAGGAACTGGTTATCAAGCCGGAACTTCCCATGAGTGCGTATTACGGCATGCTCAAGGGTTACGACCTGGGTGACATCGAACCCGAGAAAGAGCCTGATCGGACGTTCGAATGAATGTAGTTGATTCCTCGGGCTGGATTGAGTTTTTCCTCGCGGGTCCCAATGGTCCGCTCTTCAAGCCGGTGGTCGAGCAGCGAGAAAAGCTTCTTGTGCCCGTGATCGCGCTGTACGAAGTGCACAAGATACTGCGCCGCAAAATGCCGGCAGAAGCGGTCGCCTCGTGCCTGAACGTGATGCGCATGGGCCGCGTGCTGGATCTGACCGATCGCCGAGCTATTGCCGCGGCCGAAATTTCGATTCGCCACCGGCTGGCCATGGCCGATGCGGTGATGTACAGGATGGCACTGGAACACAACGCCACCTTTTGGACGCAGGATGAGGACTATCAGGGTTTGCCCAGCGTCACCTGTTTTCCGAAACCCTGACAGCGCGCCAGCAGCATCGCGTCGCCATAACTGAAGAAGCGGTACCTCTGCGTAATGGCGTGCCGGTACACGGCCTTGATATGTTCGTGGCCGGCAAACGCGCTGACCAGCATTAAGAGCGTTGACTTAGGCAGGTGGAAATTCGTCACCAGCAGATCGACCAGTTTGAAGTCGAAGCCGGGAGTTATGAAGATACGTGTGTCACCGGTGGCGACGCCCGACTGTGCCCACGACTCCAGCGTTCTTACGGTCGTCGTGCCAACCGCCACGATGCGCCCGCCGCGCGCGCGGCAATCGGTGATGGCCTGTTGCGTGGCGGCGGGAATGTCGTACCACTCGCTGTGCATCTGGTGTTCGGCCAGGTTTTCTGTCTTGACCGGCTGGAAAGTGCCCGCGCCCACGTGTAGCGTGACGCTGGCGCGTCGCACGCCGCAAGCGTCGAGTGCCGCCAAAAGCGCCGCGTCAAAATGCAATGCCGCCGTAGGGGCTGCCACGGCGCCGGGGTGTGTCGCGAAAACGGTCTGGTAGCGCTGTTGGTCTTGCGGCGAGTCGGTGCGGGTGATGTATGGCGGCAGCGGAACATGACCATGCTTTTCCATCAGCGTGTAGGGGTCGTCGCCGGTGTCGTTGCACAACACGAAGCGAAACAACGCGCCGCCTGCGTCCGGCCAGCGGCCCAGCAGGGTCGCGCTGAAGGCGTCGCTTGTCCCGGGCGTGGCCAGCAGCGCCAGCGTCGTTCCCAGCGCCGGCTTTTTGCTCACCCGCATATGCGCCGCCACCTGGTTGCCCGAGAGCACACGTTCGATCAGCAACTCGAGCTTGCCGCCGGTGGGTTTTTCACCGAATAAACGCGCCTTGAGCACCTTGGTGTCGTTGAATACCAGCAGATCGCCGGGACTCAGCAGAGACGGAAGTTCGCGGAAGATGCGGTCCACAGGCTCAGCGCGCGTGCCATTGAGCAGCCTGGAGCCACTGCGCTCAGGCGCTGGATGCTGGGCGATCAGTTCGGCTGGAAGAGCGTAGTCGAAGTCGCCAAGCGTCCATGTTGGTGCCGCTCTGGGTTGGGCGTTGGGCATCGTGCTTGAAAGTCAGGGCAGAATTGTCCCATGCCAGAAAAGCCGTCGGCCAAGCCCGTCAAATCGCCTTTGCAAAAGGCACTCGACAAGCTGGGGCTGCGGCGCGATATCGACCTGGCGCTGCACCTACCGTTGCGTTACGAAGACGAGACGCGCATTGGTCGCCTGGCCGACGCGCGCGACGGCGACACGCTGCAAATCGAGGCTACGGTAACGGCGACTGAGGTGAAGTTGCGACCGCGCCGCCAGTTGCTGGTGACGGTGGACGATGGGTCAGACAGTTGCACGTTGCGCTTTTTCAGTTTCTACCCAGCACAGCAAAAGTCCCTGGCCGCCGGCGCGCGTATCCGCGTGCGTGGTGAAATCAGAGGCGGCTTCCTGGGCTGGAGCATGGTGCACCCCAGCGTCCAGCCGGCCGGCGCCGATCTGCCCACGGCGCTTACGCCGGTGTATCCCACCGTCGCCAATCTGCCACAGGCCTATCTGCGCAAGGCAATTATGGGTGGTTTAACCCGCGCCGACCTATCGGAGACGATGCCAGCGGTGATGGTGGCGAACAACTGGACCAAGCCGTTGTGGAGCCTGCGTGATGCATTGTTGTTCCTGCACCATCCCACGCCGGACGTGTCGCTCGCCGCATTGGAGGATCGCAGCCATCCGGCCTGGCAACGTTTGAAGATCGAAGAGTTGCTGGCGCAACAACTCTCGCAGTTGCAGTCCAAACGCGCCCGTGAGGGCCTGCGCGCTCCGGT
>JANNGR010000110.1:0-3962 GCA_031403955.1 Betaproteobacteria bacterium | reverse complement strand
AAAGGCATTGCGCTGATGACCGGGCCGAAAATTTCCTCCCGAACGATCTGCATGCTTTCGTCTGCATTGGTAAATACCGTGGGTTGCACAAAGCAGCCCTTGGCCAAGGCTCCTTCCTGGGCCCGTGCGCCACCGGTGATGGCCCGCGCACCTTCCCGATGGCCACTGTCGATGAAGCCCATGACGCGCGTCAGTTGTTCGCTCGATGCAAGGGGTCCCATTTCTGTCGAGCTGTCCAGCGGAGAGCCAATTCTCAGCTGCTTGCCAATGTCCGCCACGCGATGAACGAACTCGTCGTAGATCGTGCGTTCGACAAAAAGACGGCTGCCCGCGATGCAGATCTGTCCGCTGTTGGCGAACACCGCGGCGGCCGCGCCCGCGACGGCAGCGTCAATATCGGCGTCGGCGAAAACGATGTCGGGTGATTTGCCGCCTAGTTCCAGCGACAGCCGCTTCAGGTTGCCAGCCGAGGCACGTACGATGGCCTGCCCGGTTTCAGTTGACCCGGTGAAAGCCACCTTGTCGACGCCGGAGTGTGCCGCCAGCGCAGCGCCCGCCTCGCCGGCGCCGGTCACGAGGTTGAACACGCCGGGCGGATAACCCGCCTCTTCAATCAGTTCCGCCAGCCGCAGCGACGACAGGCAAGCCTGCTCGGCCGGCTTCAGGATCACCGTGCAGCCGGTGGCCAGCGCGGGCGCGATTTTCCACACGGCCTGGGTTGTGGGTCCGTTCCAGGGAATGATGGCACCGACGACACCCACTGGCTCCTTCAAGGTATAGGACAGGTAGGAGCCGGGAAGCGAGTTCTCGATGGTCTGACCATGGATGGCGGTCGCAAGCCCGGCATAAAACCGGATCATGCCAACCACACGTTGACGATTTGCTCTGCTGCGCGTGATCGGCATTCCCATGTCCAGCGTGTCGAGCAGCGCGAACTCGTCATAGTGGTGCTCGACCAGGTCCGCAAGACGCAGCAACAGGCGCTGCCGCTCGAAGGGTTTGGTCTTGCTCCACGGTCCCTCAAACGCGCGCCGCGCGGCCGCCACCGCCGCATCGATGTCCGCCGCGCCACCATCGGCAATCTGCGCCAGCAAGTCACCGGTGGCTGGATCGGTGGCGGCGAAAGTTCGACCGGAAACGGCAGCAACCCAGCGCCCGTCAATCAACAGGCGCTTCTCGGTAACCGTCGCGATAAACGGTGGCCGGATCGGTGCTGGTGCGGTTATTGATGCGGATTCGGACATGCTGGTCTCCAGAAGTGGCGCGGTGATTGAATGGATGGGGCAAAAAACCTGCCCGCGTGGGCACGCAGCCGTACGCGATCAAATCGGGTCCCAGTCGAACACATCCTGGGAACGGTCGAGCCGGTAGAAGCTGGGCCGCATGGCGGGAATGACGCGTTCGGCCACCGATTGCGCTGTCCAACCTTCCGCGGTATGCATGGAGCGCAGCGGGCGGCTCTGGCTCATCAGGAATATCTCGTTGGCGCGCACCGCAAATACCTGCCCGGTTACATCGGCCGCGGCATCACTGGCAAGAAAAACCGCCAGCGGAGCGATCTTGGCTGTCTCCATGCGCTGCAGGCGCGCGACCCTGGCTTTTTGTTCCTCGGTCTCGGTGGGTATCGAGCCAATCATCCGGCTCCACGCGAATGGTGAGATGCAATTGGAACGTACCTTGAACTTGGCCATGTCCATGGCAATCGATTTCGACAATGCCACCAGGCCGAGTTTGGCTGCTGAATAGTTGGCCTGGCCGAAATTGCCGATCAGGCCCGAGGTCGAAACCATATGCAGGTACGCGCCGGACTGCTGGGCCTTGAAATGCGGCGCCGCCGCGCGCGACACATAGAACGCGCCGTTCAGGTGCACGTCAATCACGGCGCGCCATTCGTCCAGACTCATATTGAAAAAGAACCGGTCGCGCAGGATGCCCGCGTTGTTGATCACGCAGTCGATGCGTCCAAAGGCTTCCACGGCCTGGGTGACGATGCGGTTGGCTGAGTCCCAGTCGGCTACGCTGTCGCTGTTGGCTACCGCAACGCCACCGGCCTGCACGATTTCATCCACCACCGCCTGGGCACGCGAATTGTCGCGACCCTCTCCCTGGATGGAAGCGCCAATGTCGTTGACCACCACGCGCGCGCCCTCGCGTGCGAGTGCCAGCGCAAAGTCGCGCCCGATACCGCCGCCCGCACCGGTGACCACGATCACCTTGTCCTTGACAAAACTGCCGTCGCTCATCAGGTGACCTCCGCGCAAAGCGCTGCCGTGTTATTAGCGTTGGGAACGGCCCGGCGGCTCATTGGGTATGCCTGGTACTGCCGAGTGCGCAATTCACTCTGGCGCCACAGCCGGGCGCAGGTGCGCCGTTGCCTGGGCGTCGATCGCGTGCCAGATCTCCTCGGACATGGGCCGACGCGATTCCTCCAGAATGTGTCCCACCAGGCCTACGGCGCGCGCCATCACGCCCAGACCGCGACAGATCTTCCAGTCAAACCCCATCTCGCAGCACAAGGCACCGACGGCACCGGTTGCGTTGACCGGCAACAGTTTGCCGCTGCGCCTGGCGGCTTCGTCCGAGATCGCCAGCATGAGACGGAGGTAAGGTCCGTCAAATCCGGTTTCCCGCGCGATTTCGATCAACCTGGGAGTTCGGGGATCGATTGGCTTGTGAAAAGGGTGGCCAATACCCGGCACGATGCGCTTTTGTGCCTGCATGGCGTCGACCGCCTGGCTCGCTAAGACCGTCAGGTCGGCTTGGGGGTCGGCGCTTGGCATGTTTTCGTAGAGCATGCGCGCTGCACCCTCGATGCTGCCCACGAAGACCGTGCCCAGCCCGTTGAGTCCGGCTGCGACCGCACCTTGCAGCGACTCGGGCGCGCCGAGGTAGGTCATGCGCGCGACCAGCGCACTGGGTGTGATGCCGTGTTCCACCAGTGTGACGACCATGGCGTTGAACATGCGCGACTCGTTGGCATCGGGAAAGCGGCTGGTGAGCTCGAGAAAGCCCATATCGCCAAGGTTGAGCGTGCCCAGTATTTCCGAGGAAAAGTCGCGGCCGAAAAGCGTGATGCTGGTTGCGTCGCTCCAGCCAATATCGCTGACGATGGGCTTCTTCTTTCTGGCCATGCAAAGTCTCCTGGTTCGTCGCGGCAGACCATGTTAATCGTGGCATTGCGGTTGCACTACTCAAATATACTGAGTGCTTGTTCAGGCCAGAAGCACAATGGCTTCGCGCAGATGAAACACACCTAACATGCGGATCAACCTGAAACTGCTGGTCACATTTCTGGCCGTCGCGGAGAACGCGAGTTTTCGCAAGGCCGCTGAGCAGACCCATGTTTCACTGCCCGCGGTCAGCATGCAGATCAAGCAGTTGGAGGAGCAACTCGGCGTGGCCCTGTTCCAGCGCACGACGCGCAAGGTCTACCTGACCCGGGAGGGTGAGCAGTTGATGGTCAGCGTGCGCAAGGCCATGCTCGAACTCGATGCTGGCCTGGCGCAGATTCAGCAGGCGGCACAGATCCAGCAGGGTCACCTGACCTTTGCTTGCGTGCCGACCGTGGCGGGTACCCGTCTGCCACTGATCCTGACCGAGTTCGCGCGCAGGTACCCGGGCATCACCGCCAACGTGAAGGAGCTTGCCCACAAGGACATACTGGAAGCAATACGACGGCGCGAGGTTGACTTTGGCATTGGACCCGCGCCCGACGAGAAGGGTGAATTCGACTATTCCCCGATATTTGTCGACGAGTATTGCGCGCTGTTGCCAAAGAGCTACTGCAAGGAGAGGCGCTCGGTCATCACCCTGCGCGAGTTGGCCAGCATGCCGCTGTTGACCCTCACCAGCGCGTCGCTGTTTCGGGAACATCTGGACAATGCCTTGAAAGCCCACGGACTGGTGGCCAAGACCGATTACGAATTCACCCATGTGAGTACCTTGATCGCCATGGCCGAGGC
>JANNGR010000109.1:0-6053 GCA_031403955.1 Betaproteobacteria bacterium | reverse complement strand
GCCACCGTGCATGATGGCGTTGCGCAGTTCGCCGCAGGCGGCCTCGAGTTCCTGTGGCAAACCGGCCACCAAACACGCGCGCCAGGATTCGCCTGCGCTTGGCATTGGGCGGCACGCGGCTGCAAGATCGATCAGCTCCGAACGCGAGAGCGTGGCAGCCCTTCTGTGGATGCGCTCGACCTGTGCGACTAGGTCCTCGCGTGTTGCCGCTTGCACGGCGATCAGCTCGCCCCGCAGCCGGCCCTCAACCCAAGCAGGAAAGGCAGCCGCGCGACCCTGGTTAACGTTGGGTCGCGGTCCTTCAACCACGACGTGGCAGTTGACGCCACCGAACCCGAACGAGTTCACGCCGACCACCACCGCGCCGGCATGGCCGATGCTTTCGGCAGCCTGCGTAATACGCAGCGCTGCCTTCACATCGTCCTGCTCGAAGATCGCGTGCGGACTGTGGCATCCGGTAGTGGCCGGAATGGTCCGCTCAGTACAGATCGCCAGCGCCTTCAGCAGACCGGCCATTCCAGCCGCAGCCTTGGTGTGCCCGATGTTGGCTTTGATCGACCCGACCGGTACCGCCCGCCTGCCCTGCTGTTTGTGCCGCACAAGCTGCGCCAGCGCGGCAATTTCGACCGGGTCTCCGGTCGGCGTACCGGTGCCGTGTGCCTCGAAGTAATCCGCCACCGCCGGATCGAGGCCCGCCGCCGCCCATGCCCTGCGCAGGGCAAGCAACTGCCCGCCGACAGTCGGGCGCGTCAGGCCTCCCTGACCGTCGGTGGACATGCCGGTGCCCCGAATCCAGCCAAGCACCGGCCAATTGCGTTGCCGCACCAGCGGCTCGGTGGCCAGAATCAGGCATCCGCAACCCTCACCGGGCCAGAATCCGCTCGACTCCCGGTCGAACACCCGCATCTCGCCGCGTGCCAAAGCGCCATTACGGGCGAAGCCCACCAGTTCGAACGGGTCCAGACTCAGATCGACGGCGCCGACCAGCACGCAATCCACGTCCCCCGCCTGCAGCCGGTCGCAGGCCGTGATGACACCAACCAACGACGAAGCACAAGCGCCGTCCACCGCATAGGCCCCGCCGCGCAAGCCAAAATGGTTCGCGATCCGGCCGGCGATGGTATTCGAAAGCCCGCCGGCCAGACTGTCCTCGTCGGGCGCAGGAAACGGATCCTTGAACCGGCGTTCGAACTCGGCCACGAATGCATCGGCGTCGGTTTGTGGCATCCGGGAACTGGCGACCTCCCGTACCCGGCCCTCCACGTAAGGCCAGCGATACCGCAGCAGGTTGGCGCGACTGAACTCACCCGTCAGTGTGTTGGCGACGATCACCGCCATCCGGTCCTTTAGCGCATCGTCGGCGCTCCAGTTGGCAGGCAGAAATGCCAGCGCCCGGTCAGCAACATCCAGGGCCAACCAATGCGTCATGTCGGTCGCGTCATACGACGACTTGGGCACCACGAACCGGCTCCGGTCGAAGTTATATCCCGCAATCAGTGCCGCCTCGATCGGATAGATGCCATCGGGGTCGTCCTCGCCCCGAAAATAGTCGCCAATAGGGAGCCGCTCGGGCGGAAAGCGGCGAAAACACTGCCGCCCGTGTAATGCCAGTTGCCACAACTCCTGCGGCGTGCGCGCGTCCGGAAACTCGCACGCGGCGGCCACTACGGCGATCGGCAATGGCATTTCGGTCCCCCTTTGTGCCAACGGCCATGGCGGACGTCAAGGGCGCGGTGCAGCAGGGTCGCCGCGCGGGGCGAGGCGTCCGACCCGCCGAAGGTGGTGCGTCAGATCACTCGGAGTGGCCGCTTTCCGGTGCGCCTACCCACCTCGCCCACTTTCGCCGGGTGTACTGCGACGACGGCCCAGGCCGACCATCGCAGCCAGGGCCAGGCTGACCAGGGCCAGGCTGGCCGGTTCGGGGACGGCCTTCCCGCGGTGTTCCGCATCGCCGGCGTCTTCAAAGACGACTCCCTTCACATAGAAGTCAACGTCGGCGAACTTGTTGGTATGGCGGTTGGCATTCTGGTCGCCAACCAGGCCGTCGACCAGCAACCCGCTTTCGATCGTCGTCCACTCTGTTTCCTCTGATATGAAACGCTTAGGTTGTGGCTGCGGCTGCCAGGTGGCGCCGCCGTCAAAGCTCAATTCGAAGAAGACGTCGAAAAACGAACCAAAGGTTCCGCCGGAGCCTGAGCCGTCGCTTTCAATCGTCATCATGCCAGCGCTGGCAAATGTAGGCGACTCACGAACGAGCAACGGCGGGCCGCTGATACTGACCAGCGACAGCGCGACCATCTCGATCGGGATCGTGCAATTCGTCCCCGCCACGGCGAGGGTCAGAAAGCAGTCGGCCTTGCGTTGCACGATGGTGTCAGTGGTCAACAAGGTCAAGGGGGCGATGGGCAGCCCCTTCACCGGTATCAGTGGGAACGAAGGCCCCGGCCCGGTGAAGAAACTCGGCTGGACGGTATCGAGGTAGTCCGAACCCAGCAACACGAGTTCGGCTCGGGCCGGGCTGGCGACCACAGCGGCGGCCAGAGCCAGCGCGGTACCGAACCGGTAGATCGAGTTGGAACATTTCATGAGGATTTCCTTTTCAGCCATTGGCCATTTTGGTTAATAAGTACCTGCAATCAAGTGAGCCGCAACAATCGTGCCCTGATCGTCAGCCGTCACGAAAGCGACGAAACCAATGCCGCATGTCGTGGGCCTGGACGTGGGAGTCACCGCCATACGCAGTCTGCGACCATCGATCGAAGACGCACTTCGTGCCGCCTTGGCGAATCGAGGTGCATCGCTAGCGTGAACTGCGCTTGGTGTACCACCTGGATGCCGTCTTGCCGGTCAGCGTGGGCAAAGGCTGCTCGAGGCAAGCGGACTGGTTCAGAGTGGACGCACCGGGCATCGAACGCCGGGTCCACAACGACAAGCTGCACAGCGCCGATGGACTGCAAGACCATCAGCAAACCGGCCGCTGGCACGGCTGACGCCTTAATCATCAATCTCAACACCTGGCACCGAAACTGCCTGTCGAGCCAAGAGCGTGTGGCTACTCGCAATCGCGCCCAAGCGGCAGGCTGTTGGCGCGGCGTATTGAGATGCGCTGCAGGGTGCGATTCACACTTGTGTCACTGGCAGCGCATGCTGCAAGGGGCCAAATACTGACCAGGCGCACCCGCGCTCGACTGACCGCAGGCCAGTTGCCGTTGCGGGAAGGCGTCCGTCGCGCATCCTAGCGCGGCGCCTATGCGGCACAATATTTGGCGTTAATCGGCGGTGGTCAAAGGCGCAGCGTGTCGACCGCAGCCCAACTGTAAATTTCCTTGACACTCGAGTGGGTTCACATGATGCGGGCAGCGCAGGTCAGTGCACCGCACGGAGCGAAGCGCCCGATGTGGCCAAGTAAAACGTGTCGGGTCAATCGAGGCGGCGCCTGTCCGAAGGGCCTACTCGCCTCGCACGTTCTCGCGGCGTGTGCTGCGCCGGCCCAGGCCGACCATCGCAACCAGCGCCAGGCTGACCAGGGCCAGGCTGGCCGGCTCGGGGACCTGAGCAGGCCGCGCGGTGTGGATCGCGTCCGGGGCCTCTTCGCTAACGAAGCCTCCGGGCTTAAGGTAGAAGTCGACACACACACCGGTGCCGAACACCGGGCAAGTCGCGGTGCCCTTGTCGGTATGGCGGTTGGCATTCTGATCGCCTACCAGGCCGTCTACCAACAACACCGGGAACACCGGTTCGATCGTCGTCCAGTCTGTGCTGGTTGACGTCAGACGCTTCTGCGGCAGCGGCTGGAAGCTGAGGCCGCCGTCTAAGCTCAATTCGACGAAGATGTCGAAGAACGAATCGAAAGTGCCGCCGGTGCCGGAACCGTCGCTGCTGATGGCCATGATGCCGCTGCTGGCAAACGTCGGCGACTCGCGCAGGCGCACCAACGGGCTGACGGTGCTGATGAGTGACAGCGCTACCAACTCGATCGGGATCAGGCAACTCGACGCCGAGCCCAGGCTCAGCGAGCAGTTGCCCTGGCGCTGCACGATGGTGTCGGTGGTACCGGGGCCGATAGTCAGCCCGGCTAGCGGGTTGAGGCCGCCGAGCGGCGTGAAGAACGTCGGCTGGATGGTCTCGAAGTAGTCCGACCCCAGCAACACCAGGTCGGCGCGGGCCGGGCTGGAGAGGAGGCCGGCTGCCAGGGCAAGCGCGGTGCCAAACCGGTAGACAGAGTTTGCGCGTTTCACAGGGATCCCCTTTTCAGCCATTGGCTTGGCTACATTGGTCAACAAGTATCGACATCAATGCAGCAGCAATCGTGCCCAGATCGCCAGCCGTCAACAAAGCGACGAAACCAATGCCGCATGTCGTGGGCCTGGACGTGGACCGGCAGCGGTCCCACGCAAGCTGCATTGATACACCCTGGCGCGCTGCCGATGCGGCAAAGTATTTGGCGTTAATGCGCGCAGGTCAAAGGCGCAACATGTGTGCCGCAAGCCGCGTTGTAATTTTTCTCGACATTCGACTGGTTCTCACGATGCACGCGGCGCTTGCCAACACCTCGCGCATCGAACACCAGTCCTATCGCCGCCTGCGTGTTGCGAACAGCCCGGCCAGGCCGACCAGAACCAGAACAAGGCCGCCCGGCTCCGGCACGAACAACACGTTGAAGGCGAATTCGCCGGTTGCATCGTGGGCGCTGACAAAGTAGCTGGTATTGCCCGCTACTACCGGCATGCTGAAAGATCCCGACGCCTCGCCAAAAGAGTCCAGCATGCCGCTCACGAGAAGGTTGCTGTCGAGCAACAGGTCATACGGACTGTTGGCCAAAAGGCCGGAGATCGTATACGACACGATGTCTCCCGCGAACGCCTCGCCATCGAACAGACGTAACACGGGGTCATCGTGTTTCTCATTGTCTTGCCGTGCCTGAAATCGGTATACACACAAGGCAATTGGCGTTACTGGCGCACAACTGCCGGCATTTGCCGGAGCAACTATCGTGCCCAGATAGCCAGCCGCGGCGCCGGCGACAAAACCAATGCCGCATGCTGCGGGCCCGACCGCGTGTTGTCACCGACACGGGTAGATTCCGAACACCGACCGAAGACGCAGTCCGTGCCGCCTCGGCTATCGTGCTGCATCGGCGGCTTGGTCTGCGCGTTACGCACGGCGGTGATGCCCTGGAACCCAAGCAGCATGGCAGCTTGTCAGAACTTCTCCGGTCAAGCCAGGTCAGTGGTGGCTGCCCGAAGGCGCCTACCCGGCTCGTATATCCGCGCGGTGTGTACCACGGCGGCCCAGGCCGGCCAGCGCGACCAGTGCCAGGCTGACCGAGGCCAAGCTGCCCCCTCCGGTACCAAGGTCATACGCGTTAAGGCGACCGAGTCAACAAATGTCAACCACCGTCGATGCGTGGTTGAACGTTAGCTTGACCTGGGTGTTGGCATTTCCGAACACCGGTACGCCAAAGTTGCCGGTAATCAGTCGTGCCCACAGTCGTCACAGCGGGCGCGCGCGAAGCCGTGGGCAAAGATGCCGCATGTAGGGACTGGGCTGCAAAGATGCGCTGCGAGAAGTGGCTGCGCCGGCAGCAACACCGACCGGGTCAAGGCAAGTGCGAGCGCAATCACAAACAATGGCGAAATGTCTTCTTCGCTAATTTTGGGCTATTCACAATGTCAGAAACCCACCGATTGGCGCGCCAATCCCGATGAGGAAACAACTGACTGGAGAGCCCGTCGCGGGAAAACCGCACACCAGGTTCGGAGGGAGGAGGGACGGACGGTGAGAACCGTTTCCTACCCCTATTCAGCGCATGGTTTGCGCTATCGCTCAGTCTTCATCTTCGTGGTTACGGTGGTGATCGCTCCTGGGCACCGGTGCCAACCGGAGCACGACCCCTCGGGTTCCGAACGGTGTGCCCGAAACGTTGCCGGTGACGTAGACCTCGCCGTGTGAATCTTCACCGAAGCCCAACACCGCTATGTTCGGCGCATTGCTGGGGGTAATGAAGAACTCGCGAATGGCGCGAAGATTGCGACTGCTGCTGTTGGCGTTGA
>JANNGR010000108.1:0-2721 GCA_031403955.1 Betaproteobacteria bacterium | reverse complement strand
GTGTGGCTGTCGCCGCAGATGACCGTGAGCCCGGGCAGCACGATGCCCAGTTCGGGCCCCATCACGTGCACGATTCCCTGACCTGGTTGGCCCACGTCGAACATCTTCACGCCGGCTTCGCCTGTGTGGGCACGCAGGGCCTGCCACAGCTTGCTTCCCAGGACATACGTGTTGCCGTCACGCCCCGGCTGGCTGGACACAGCGTGGTCCGGGGTGGCGAACGCAAGCTCCGGGTTGTGCACGGGCAGTTTGCGCGCCTTGACTTCGGCCAGGCCGGCCGGGCCGGACAAGTCGTGCAGCAGGTGCCGGTCGATATGCAGCAGCACCCAGCCGTCGCCGAGTTCGCGCACTACGTGCGCATCCCACAGCTTGTCAAACAGTGTGCGGGCCATTATTTGGACTTTGCCGTGCTGGCGCTGGATGGCGCGCCCCTGTCCATCGCCGCGCCGGCGTTGAAGCGCGCGCGCAAGGCGTCCCACTCCACTGCACCAAAGCGGCGAAAGACCTCTGCCACGCTGGCGATTGCGGTTGGCGGCTTGAAGGTGGACTTGAGCTGGGCCAACGCGGCGTCGCTGGCTTCGATGGTGGCCATGAGCAGCAGCCCCGGGACGATAGCCAGCTTGTAGCCCATGGCCTCGGCCTCCCGTAGATCGAAAACCGGCGTACGGCCGCCCGGCACCACATTCAACAGGCAGGGGCCCTTGACCCGATGCGGTACGGCCGCGATTTCTTCCATGGTCTGCACCGCCTCCACGAAGGCCATGTCGGCACCGGCTTCCAGCGCGGCGTTCGCGCGCCAGATGGCTTCGTCCAGGCCGACCATGGCGCGCGCATCGGTGCGGGCAATGATGATGAACTCGCTGGAGCGGCGTACCTCAACGGCGGCGCGGATCTTGGAAACAAATTCCACGCGCGACACCACCTCCTTGCCGTCCAGATGGCCGCAGCGCTTGGGCGCGACCTGGTCTTCGATGTGGATGGCGGCCACCCCGCGCGCCTCGAACTCGCGCACGGTGCGCGTCACGTTGAGTTCGTTGCCGTAGCCGGTGTCCGCATCGGCGATGAGCGGCACGCTGATGGAGCGCGCCATGGTGGCAGCGTTCTCCACCATCTCGCCCATCGTGAGCAGGCCGAAATCCGGATAACCACGGGCGGCGGAGGTGCCGGCTCCTGTCATGTAGACGGCGGCGAAGCCGGCCTGTGCGATCAGGCGCGCGCCAATGGCGTCGTAGGCGCCGGGGGCGACCAGCATGCCGGGTCTTTGCAGATGCTGGCGCAGGGATACGGGGGTGGTAGTCATGGGCGGCGGGAAGTCCGTAAAGGTGGAGAATGTTCAGATCAGTGTTTATGTGTTTATATTCTACATACAACTAGAATGAATTGTCAAGCACCCTGATGGCCGCTTGTTATGCTCAGCCTCCAAAGCCACCCTTCACTTCATGGCCCGAACCAAGATCCCTCCTCCTCACCTGCTAGGACAAGCCCCGGGCACAGCGCTGCATCGCCAGGTGTTCGTGGTCTTGCGTGACGAGATTTCGCGTGGTGTGTACGCCAGCACCGGCGCGTTGCCCAAGGAGGAGGCAATGTGCGAGCGCTTTTCCGTCTCGCGCATCACGGTCCGGCGCGCCCTGGCGGACCTGGTGGCCGTCGGCCTGGTGGAGCGACGGCATGGCCTGGGCACGTTCCTGCGTGCGGATGCGCAGGTGCCGCGCGCCAATCCCAATCTGAGCCTGATCGATTCGCTGCACCAGTCGGCGACCTACACGGACGTGAGGGTGTTGGAAGTCGGACAGGTCGTGCCACCGCCAAGCATCGCCGCACTGCTCAAACTGCGCGAGGGTGAGGCTGCAATGCATGCCGTGCGTATGCGCAGCATCAAGGGCACCCCCGCGATGTGGACCGAGGCCTGGGTGCCCGCGGATGTCGGCGGCAAGATCACCGCCGCCGCGCTGCGCAAGCGCGCCCTGTACCTCTTGCTGATGGACCAGGGCATTACGTTCGGGCGCGTGGTGCAGGAGATCACCACCCAGCTGGCGGACCCCGCCCTTGCCAATTGGCTCAAGACCGAAGTGGGCAGCCCGCTCATCAAGCTCACGCGCCTGATGCATGACCGCGACGCGCGCCCGGTGGAGCACCTGACCGCGTTGCTGCCGTCCGACCGCAGCCGCATCCTGATGGACATCCCCGGGGAGCTGATCAACACGCTAAGCGCGGGCCAAATCGTGCATGACGTGCCGGGTCAGCCGGTGTATTTCCTCTAACGTCGGGAAATCAGTCGTCGTGGACTTCTCTTTTGAGCGCTGGCCTTGTCTCAGAGCGCAGGAACGAGTCGCCGTGAAATCGTCAACAGGTTTTCAATGACGAATCGACTGTCCCACGAAACCTACCCGTATCTTCGGCAGCACGCCGAGAACCCGGTTGATTGGTATCCGTGGGGGGAAGAAGCGCCGCAACCTGAATGTGCTGGCACATCACACGGCGCGTATCGTCTCGGACATCAAACTGGCACGCCCAATGAAAGTGGTGGTCGATTGTGGCAACGGCATCGCCGGTGCGTCGGCGCCAGACATATTTCGCGCCGTTGGATGCGAGGTGACCGAACTCTTCAGCGAGGTCGATGGCAATTTCCCCAACCACCACCCCGACCCAAGCAAGCCGGAAAACCTGCGCGACCTGATGGCGGCGCTCAAAAGTACCGATGCCGAGTTGGGCCTGGCGTTT
>JANNGR010000107.1:0-4472 GCA_031403955.1 Betaproteobacteria bacterium | reverse complement strand
AGAAAGTATGGGTGGATGCTGGTGGCGAAGTGCTCGAAAACATGGCCCCCTGGCTGACCCAGACACGGCTCGACGGCCGCGACGGATGAGGGCTTAAGGTTTCAACTGAACAACACCGGTTGTCCCTGCCGGTCAAACGGTATGAAGCCCGCCAGCTGGCCGGATTTGATCGACGCCATCATGCGCTCCAGGGGCTGGGTGGCGTCCGCACTGCTGGGTGCCACCCCATCGCGACCCGACAAACCGGCCACAAACACAATCACCCAATCCTTCGCGAACTGGCGCGACTCGGCTTCCAGCGCGCTGAAACTCTCGATCTCGTCGGGCGTTTTGTGGACCGACATCAGGGGCACCAGCGCGCCGCCCTGGGCGGCCTGAAAACGAGCACGCTGCTCGGCGCTGCTGTCGTCGGCCAGCTCGGCGCCGGTGAAAACAAACAACAAGCGTTGCGGCTCGCTCTGCTGGCGCGCGGCGGCCAGCAAGTCTTCGAAACTGGAGATATTCATGGCCTGCCGACCGGGTGCGGACCGGCCGTTTTTGGTGTAGAAAGAGTTTATGTCAGAAGCCACCGATTCCGCCTCCGCCATGCACACGGCGCTTGCCGCTCAAGCGATCAGCGAAGAAGTGCTGCTGGAAAAGTACGCCAAAGGCGCTGAAAAAACCATACTGGACGTCAACCAGCGTGTCGCCCGCGCTTTGGCGCAAGCCGAACCGGCCGCACACCGCGAGCATTGGGAAAGCCGCTTCCTGCAGGCGCTGCAACAAGGTTTTCTGCCGGCCGGGCGGATCCAGTCGGCGGCCGGTACCGACCTGTCAGCCACGTTGATAAATTGTTTTGTGCAACCCGTGGGCGACTCGATTTCGCAGCTCGAGGATGGTTATCCCGGCATCTACATCGCCCTCACCCAGGCGGCTGAGACGATGCGCAAGGGCGGTGGTGTCGGTTACGACTTTTCGCGTATCCGTCCGCGTGGCGCCTGGGTCAGCAGCACCCAAAGCGGCGCCTCCGGACCGGTCAGCTACATGCAGGTATTCGACCGCTCGTGCGAGACGGTGGAGTCGGCCGGCGCGCGGCGTGGGGCGCAAATGGGCGTGCTGCGTTGTGACCACCCGGACATTGAAGAGTTCATCCACGCCAAAGACAATGGGGAACTGAAAAACTTCAATATCTCGGTGGGCGTCAGCGACAGTTTCATGCACGCCGTACAAGACGACGCCACGCTGGAGCTGGTACATCGAGCCGAACCAGGCACAGCCCAAAAAGCGGCCGGCGCGTATGCCTTGACGCAAGCCGACGGTTCCCGACTGTGGGTATACCGCAAACTGCGCGCCCGTGACTTGTGGGACCAAATAATGCGCTCCACCTACGACCACGCCGAACCCGGCGTGTTATTCCTGGACCATATCAACAACGACAACAACCTGTCGTATTGCGAGACCATCACCAGCACCAACCCCTGCGTGACGGCCGACACCTGGGTTCTCACCAGCGAAGGCCCGCGCCAGGTGCACCAACTGATCGGCCGCGCGTTCACGGCCATCATCGACGGGCAAGGCTACAGCACTGCATCGACCGGTTTCTTCGCCACCGGTGACAAGCCGGTGCTGCGACTGCGAACCCGCGAGGGATATTCACTGCGGCTGACCGCTGGGCATACCGTGCGTCGCGTGGTGCAAAAGACGCGTGACCTGATCCAGGCCGAGTGGGCGCGCGCGGGTGACTTGACCCCGGGTGACGAAGTGCTGTTGCACAACCACCGGGCGCTGTTCGGCTGGGCCGGCGCCCACAGTGAAGCTGAAGGCTACCTGCTCGGCCTGTTGATTGGCAACGGCACGCTGAAAGCAGATCTGGCGGTGATCTCGGTCCGGGCGCCCGAATTGCGCCTGGTCGGCAACGGGCGGCCGGCCGGCGATGCGCAACACAGTGCGAGCGGCATCATGCGCGCCGCGAAAGCCGCCGCCGACACCTTGCCGCACCAGGCAGATTTTCAAGGTTGGCAGCGCGCCATTGAAGGTCGGGGCGAATTCCGGCTGGCATTTGCCGCGCTGCGCGACCTGGCCTTCGGATTGGGCATGGCGCCCGGCCGCAAGGCCATCACGCCGCTGATGGAACAAGCTTCTTCGGCATTCTCGGTCGGCTTGCTGCGCGGGTTATTCGACGCCGACGGCTTGGTACAGGGTGACCGGGAAAAGGGTGTGAGCGTGCACCTGCCCCAATCCAACCGGCAGCTGCTCGAAGCTACACAACGCATGCTGCAACGCCACGGCATCGTTGCCGCGATCTACCGCGAGCCGATTCACGAACTGGTGATCAGCGGCGACAACCTGCAGGCCTTCGCCGAGCGCATTGGCTTTGAAGACCAGCCGAAGGCCGAGCGGCTGGCGCAATCGCTGCCCACCGGCCGCCGTGCCTCGAACCGCGAGCGCTTCACCGCCACCGTCGAGGCGATCGAAAACGAAGCTGCGCAAGCCGTCTACGACGTCACCATTGCCGACGCGCATGCCTTTGACGCCAACGGTCTGGTGGTGCACAACTGTGGCGAGCAACCGTTGCCATCCTATGGCTGCTGCTGCCTGGGCTCGATCGACCTGACGCGCTTCGTGCTCGACCCGTTTGTGGACCAGGCGCGTTTCGACCATGCCGCATTCGCCCAGCTTGCCGCCGTCGCCACCCGCATGCTCGACAACGTGCTGGACGTGACGGCCTGGCCGCTGGCGCAGCAGCAAGAAGAGGCGCGCAACAAACGCCGCGTCGGCTTGGGCTTCACCGGCCTGGGCGACGCGCTGATCATGTTGAACCTGCGCTACGACGGCCAGGAAGGGCGGACAACAGCGCACGCGATCGCGCAAACCCTGCGCGATGCCGCCTACGACGCTTCGGTGGAGTTGGCCCGCGAACGTGGTGTTTTCCCGCTGTTCAACGCCGACCTGTACCTGAGCGGCCAGAGTTTTGCATCGCGCCTGCCGCAGCCGCTGAAGGACCGCATTCGCGCGCACGGACTGCGCAACTCGCATCTGTTGTCGATCGCACCCACCGGCACCATCAGCCTGGCGTTCGCCGACAACGCCAGCAACGGTATCGAGCCCGCCTTCAGCTGGAGCTACACACGCAAGAAACGAATGCCCGGCGGCGACTTCAAGGAATACGCCGTGCAGGACCACGCCTGGCGCCTTTACCGGCACCTGTTCGGCGCTGAGGCAGCACTCACCAACGCGTTTGTCACGGCGCTCGAGATGAGCGCGGACGAACATGCGGCGATGGTGGCTGCGGTGGCGCCGTGTATCGATACAGCCATCTCCAAGACCGTCAACGTGCCGGCCGATTACCCCTATGCGGACTTTTCGGACCTTTACTTGCAGGCCTGGTTGTCGGGCCTAAAGGGTCTGGCCACTTACCGGCCCAACAGCGTGCTTGGATCGGTGCTGCGCACCGATTCGTCCGCTGCCGCGGCCCCGCTCACGATTGGCGACGCCAATCGACGCCTGGCGCTGGATCGCCTGCCGGCACCGGTACTCTCCTCACTGCGCTGGCCCGGCCGCCCGGAGTTGCCGGCTGGCAATCCGGCCTGGACCTTCATGGTGCACCACGCATTTGGCGACTTCGCGTTGTTCGTCGGCGAACTGGCCGCCGAAGAAGGCGGCGCACCCAAACCGTTTGAAGTCTGGGTGAATGGCGCCGAGCAGCCGCGCGGATTGGGCGCATTGGCCAAGACGCTGTCGATGGACCTGCGCGCCAACGACCCGGCCTGGCTGCAGCTAAAACTCGACGCGCTTGCCACCGTGGCCGAGGAGCGCTCGTTCGAAATGCCGTTCCCGCCACACGGTGAAAAACGTTTGTTCCCGGGCGTAGTGGCCGCCACGGCAGCCGTCATACGCTGGCGTTGCGAGCAACTGAACGCCTTGCCCGACGGGAAGGCATTGGGCCCGACGCCGGTACTCGACGCCATGTTCAGCCTGGAGGAGCCGCTGACCGGCCCAAGCGGCACGCTGGCCTGGGCGGTGGACGTGCACAACCCGGCGACCGGCGAAAGATTCACGTTGACGTTGAAGGAAATCACGCTGCCGGCCCACGACGGGCATGCGGTGACCCGCCCCTGCGCACTTGGTTTCTCGGGCAACTACCCGCGCGCGCTGGACGGCCTGGCGCGCTTGTTGTCACTCGACATGCGGGTGATCGACCCGGCCTGGATCGGCATGAAGTTGCGCAAGCTGCTGAACTATGCCGAGCCGCTCGGGCACTTCATGGCCTTTGTGCCCGGGTTGGCGCACAACGAACGCCGCCAGCAAACCTGGCCCTCGACCGTGGCTTACCTGGCGCGCCTGATCATCCACCGCTACGCAATGTTGGGGTTGCTGAATGAGGAGGGTTTTCCGGTGCGCGAGATGGGTGTGCTCGAAACACCCCGGGATCCGGAATCCAGCGCCCAGTTGGCCGGCAGTGCCTGCCCGGAATGCGGCAACCCGACGCTGAT
>JANNGR010000106.1:0-31960 GCA_031403955.1 Betaproteobacteria bacterium | reverse complement strand
GTGAGAAGGCACTGGTCTATCTGGGCCGCTACCTGTACCGCGGCGTGATTCAAGAGGGTGACATCCTGCGCTGCGCGCATGGTCAGGTCACGTTCCGCTATCGCGATAGTGCCAGCGGCAAGAACACGACGCGAACCGTCAGTGGAGCGCACTTTTTGTGGCTGGTGTTGCAACACGTCTTGCCCAAAGGATTGCGGCGCTCACGCAACTTTGGCTTGCTCTGTGCACCGAGCAAACCTACGTTCAATGGGTCAAATTGTTAGTGAAATGGCTGGTCTGCGGCATCCGCGCGACATGGGGCAGCCGGAGATTGAAGCCTATCTCAGCATGTTGGCCAACGAGCGGCGGGTCGCGGCATCCACGCACAACCAGGCGCTGAGTGCGTTGTTGTTTCTCTACCGCGAGGTGTTGGGCATCGAGCTGCCTTGGCTCGATGAGATTCAACGCCCCCGTTCTCCCAAACGTATTCCTTCGGTCCTGACGGTGGCAGAGGTGGCGTCGCTATTGGCGGCGCTGCCGCCGGACAATGCGCTGGTTGCCCGCCTGCTGTACGGCACCGGCATGCGGCTGATGGAGGGCCTGCGCCTGCGCGTGAAAGACGTGGAATTTGACCGCGGTGTCATCATCGTGCGCGAGGCAAAGGGTGATAAAGACAGGGTGGTCATGCTGCCCCGCACCCTGGCGCCCGACCTGCGCGCCCAGGTACGGGCCGCCCGCGCACTCAAGGGCCATTTCGAATGCCGAAAGACAGGCCGGCTCAAACCGCCGGAGCAGCCGGAGACAGAAAATCACGGATCATCGGTATGACCCGCTGCGGGCTGCTCAGCAGGAACAGGTGCCCGTCCGCGATCACTTCAAGCCGCGCGCGCGGTATAAGCCTGGCCAGGATGCGCGCGTTCACCAACGGTACGAGGGGATCGTCATTGCCCGACAGCACCAGCGTCGGTTGTTTCAGCAGCGGCAGCCAGGCCAGGCTCGACCAGCCCCAGAAGGCCAGTTGCTGGTAGGCGTACCCGAGCCAGTGTGGACGCATCAGGTCAGCGCCGTGTGACGCCATGAAGCTGTTGTTGCAGCGCATGTCGCCACCGTATAACGCCGGGGCGATCTGTTGCAGGTACTGTGGGTCTTTGTAGCGGCGCGGATTGAAAAGCTTTGCCAGCACGAATGGCGAACCCGGCACCATCAGTGAACCCGGCGTGGTGGACACCAAAATTAGGCGCCGGCAGCGTTTGCGGCAGGTGCGCGCGAACTGCTGCGCCAATGCGCCGCCCCAGGACACGCCCAGCACATCGACCGGCCCGTGGTACCCCAATCGCAGCAGCATGCGGTCAGTCAGGAGTGCCAGACTTCGCAGACGGTAGGGCGACAGGCAGGGTGCCGAACCGCCCACCCCCGGCACGTCGAAGACTATGGTCTCGACGCCGTCCAGCGCATGTGTGAACGGCTGCAGCAGTTCGAGATTGGCGCCGATACCGTTGAACACCAGCAGCGGCGGACCAGCGCCGTGTTTGATACCGACCCGAAGTAATTGTCCGTCTATGTCGATGGTGCTGATTTCGGTTTGGGTCATTGCGCCCGATGTTACCGGACCAGTTTCACGCTTTCTCAAGCACGTATTGGCCCGGAGCCGCGGCGGTCGCGAGGTAACGTGCGCTGCCGGGGCCCGTGGACGCCGGCTGAAGAGCACCGCTGCGTTTTAGCGTCCACTCGGCCCATACCTCCCACCATGTGCCGGTCTTGCGGGTGGCCTTGTCAAGCCACTGCTGCGCGTCGGGCCCAGGCTTGGGTCCAATCCAGTAACTCGCCTTGGGATTGCCGGGCGGGTTGACCAGGCTCGCAATGTGACCGGAATTACTGAGCACGAAGGTACTCGGCCCGCCCAGCAACTGCGTGGTCCGGTAACACGCCTTCCAGGGCGTGAGGTGGTCGGTAAGCGCACCGGTTGCAAAGGTTTCGACGCGCACCTGCTTCAGGTCTATCGGTACCCCAAGAACATTCACGCCACCCGGCCGTGTCAGCGGGTTGTTCTCGAAGATGTCGATGAACTGGCTGTGCAGCCTGGACGGCAGGTTCGTGCCATCCACGCTCCAGGCAAGGATGTCGAAGGACGGCGGGTCCTTGCCCATCAGGTAGTTATTGGCCCAGTAATTCCAGACCAGATCGTTGGGACGCATCCATGCGAACACATTGGCCAGATTGCTCGCGGGGAGGATTCCTTTCGACGCGGAACGGCGCTTGGCCAGCGAAAGCACCGGCTTGGCATGGAAGGCGCCGATGGGCGCGTCGCTGCCGAAGTCGAGCAGCATCACACCGAAGGCGGCCACGTTCACCCGCTTGTCCCCGCGCGCGGCCATTACGGCCAACATCAGCGTGCTGATGATCCCACCCGCGCACATGCCAATCAGGTTGAGTTTGTCGCTTCCCGCGATGTCGCACACGGCGTCGACGACATCCAGGCAGGTCTGGACGTATTCATCCAGACCCCACGCAGCGTGCTCGGGACCCGGGTTGCGCCAACTGGTCACGAACATCGGAATGCCACGTGAAACGGCGTATTCGACAAAACTGCGCTTCGGCGCCAGGTCCATGAAATAGTATTTACCGATCGGCGGTACAACCAGCAAGGTCGGTGTTGCACATACTTCAGCCGTCATTGGCTGGTATTGCAGCAGTTCGACCATCTGGTTGCGAAACACCACTGCGCCTGGGGTGGTGGCCAGGTTCTCGCCGACCTTGAACGCCGACGCCTTGATCTGGCTCGGCATCCCCTTGTTGTGGCGCAGGTCGCCAACCATATTCCTGACGCCGGCGACCAGGCTCTTGCCGCCGGTCTCGTAGGCGCGTTTCAATGCGGCCGGGTTTCCGAGCAGCGTGTTGGTCGGCGCGAGCGAACTGGTCAGGATTCCGGTCAGGAATTTCGCGCGCTCACGCTTGCGCCAGTCGGGGTTGTTGCTGGCCAGGCGGTCCGCGGCGTCGCAGAACGCCAGATAGCCCTGGCCGAGCCGGCGGTAGAGCGGATTGTCGTGCCAGGCCGCGTCCGCAAAGCGCGGATCCTTGGCCGGTACCTGCCGGTCCGAGATGCCCAGCATGGTGCGCGCCCAGTCGCCATACAGGCGCATCGATTCCTTGGCAAACCCCGCGGCTTTGAACGGCAAGCCACCGGATTGCCCGATTTCCGCCCGCGCGAGCTGGCCGATTTCGTGCGCGGCGCCGAGCGACTCCGCCTGACCATGCCGTGCATCAACGGTGTCGATGTTCGCGTCGGTTCGCGTAGCGCGCTTGACCATGTCTCTCTCCTTGCCCCCGTGCGGCGGCTCTTGTGCATAGCTTACGGCCGAAAACAGCCATGAAATTAGAACTTGCGCAGGGTATTTATACAACGAAACGTTGGCATTTTGCAATTCTTGCAGCTGTCCGATGGTCTTCTTGCAAATGGCAATCGCCACTTGTCCGTGGCTTTCAATCCTGTCAGTGCTTTAAGCGTGATCTACGCGCACCGCGTCAAATGGGGCGGGATTCCAAGGTTGCGCCATTGCGGCGGGACTGTTCGAATTTACAGTTCGAATTTACTCTTGCACCGTTTCATTCCGGCCAGTATAATTTCTATCGGTTCAGTACTGAAAGCGAGGCACGAGTTGAAAACAGTCAGACGTGGTATCGAGGGCTTACTGGTCTTGCTGGTGTTGGCGGTTACGTATGGCACCCTGAGAATCTGACCTCATCGAGTCCAATTTAAGTCAGCCGGCCCAAGGCGTTTCTTTTGGCCGCGACCGGCATCGTGCCACGCTGCTGGCCGGTTTGGTGCGAGCGCGCGGTTCTTCCGGGAACGGCCAAGCGTTGGCGGCCAACTTCAGCGCTAGGCGCCTGTGTTGAAGCACCGCGTTGTCTTTCCAGCGTTCGCGGTGGTTTCTGATCCATTGGTCAAGGCCAAAGTGCACATGATCAACTCGTTCTTGCGCCGGCCGCAATTTTGACCTGCCCATGTGTTGGCACGAGCCCCAAAAACAGGCGGACGGCGGATTGAACTGCTGGCAAATCGTCTGCGATCGTGCGCGTATTTGTTCCACGCGCGACCGCTCAATTGCCAGCCGCATCGCGTCAAAGCCAGCGTACCAAATTTGGCCACTGCCCACGGCATGTGAAGGGCGGATGACAAGGAGCCGCACGGCGCACCGAATGGCCTGACTGGATTCGAGCGCTGTGTCCGGCCAATACTGGTGCATGACCTCGGGCCGCTACCCACTTTTCGTTCAAGCCCCGCATCGAGGCCGTATCATTGTTTGGGCAGCGCCGAGTCGTGCCGGTGAGACGCAGGTGACTGCCAGCCTAGACTGCCATCCCAGATGCTGAGTATCTTCGCCAAGAAACCTTTCCCCAACCGCTTGCGCGAGCTAAAGCGGATGTCGCTGTTCGCCGACCTGTCGATGCGCGAATTGAAGGTTGTCGATGGTTTCATGCACGAGCGCAACTACCTCGAGAAGGAAGTGATCTTCGACGAAGGGGAGACCGGTGAGGCGTTCTACGTCGTGCTGCACGGCCAGGTTCTGATCTGCCGGCAAGGGCAGGTAGAGAATCCGATTGCGACGCTTGAAAGCGGTCGTTTCTTCGGTGAACTGGCGCTTCTTGATGACGCGCCACGCTCCGCCCAGGCGCGCGCCGCGGAAAACTGCACCCTGTTGGTATTGTTTCGTGGCGACTTTCTTGGCCTGATGCTTTCGCACGGACTGATTGCCTCAAAGATTGCCATGCAACTTGCCCGCCATCTCGGGTCGCGCCTGCGCAGCATGCCGCAAGGCGAACGGGGGCCGTTGTGAAGCGGGCGCGTTACGCCTTGGGGCCGCTGGCCTGGTGTGCGATCCTGGCGGCCACCTGTTTGCTGCTTTTCCTATTTCAAAAGATTCTCTGGCTGGTCGTGCCTTTCTTGTTTGGGTTGATCATTTATTACCCGCTGTTCCCAATTCAGCAGCGACTAGTGCTTGGCGGCATGTCGCGCGACGCCTCGGCCGCGCTGGTTAGCGGCTCCGCGTTTGCCCTGGCAGCGGTGGTAGCCACCGTCACGTTTCCGTGGTTCGGCACCCACCTGGTTTCCTGGCAGGAGTCGGTCACACGTTATGTTGAAGGTGGCGTGCGGTTTGTCGTTGATAACCTGGTCTGGCTGGAGCGCAATTTCTCGCTCGCCGCCAAGGCGCGCCTGAGCACCCAGTTGATGCAGCAATTAACCGAGTGGGGCGACAAACTCGTAGGCACTTATCTCGCCGATATCGCTTTTACCGTCGCGGCCTGGCTACCTTCTCTGTTGCTGGCACCCTTTCTGGCATTTTTCTTCCTGCGCGACGGCTGGCGCTTCAAAAAGTTTCTGGGCGGCGCGGTCCCCAATGCCTTCTTCGAGCGAACCCTCTATTTGCTCGACCAGGTTGATCAAACGGCGAGACTGTATTTTCAAGGACTGATGAAGCTGACCGCGCTCGATACCCTTTGCCTGGCCGCCGGCCTGTGGCTGATCGGCGTTTCGGCGCCGCTCCTGCTCGGCCTGGTAACTGCTGTACTGGCTTGGGTGCCGTATGTCGGATCGATTTTTGGGTGCCTGCTGGTGGTTCTAGTGGCTGCCACCGACTACCCTGGCGACCCTGGCGTGGCCTACAGCGCGATCGGTCTGTTCATTCTTGTGCGGCTGCTGGATGATTTCTTGTTCATGCCGCTGACCATCGGGCGCAGTCTCAACCTTCACCCCTTGCTCACCGTGGTGATGATTTTTGTCGGGGGTGCCGTGGCCGGGGTAGCCGGCTTGATGCTGGTGCTGCCTTTGCTCGGTGTGGTGATGGTGCTCGGCGAGACCATCGGCGAAATAACTACCGATCCCCGCTTGCGTGCCCGTCACGCTTTTGCCCAACGCCTGCGACACCGACAGGTGACGCTCGATCTGCCGTCGTGACAAAAGGCAGCGTGGAGCGCAGCGTTCTCGTTCTATAAGACAGCCCACCAGCCATCCGGATGCCGGATTTATCCTGCACGGTGCGCCGGTATTGCGGACCCGAATGCAGGCAGAATCTTTGCAGCCGAGACGCAAGTCGGACTCGGATCAATGAAACTCGATGTCTGGGGTCCAGTTTCCCCAGTACCGCCGCGTTCTTAACTGCTGCCGCATTGGTCGTTGCGCGAATCTGGCCTCGGGCCGCAAACCTCGCGATGTTGCTTTCCATCCTGTGGGCCTGCCTGGTTGCGGTCTCCCGTCTCGTCCTTGGTCTCCATTGGCCCTCGGATGTGCTGGCCGCGATGTGCCTGGGGGCCTTCATTCCATTGATGATCAGCGTGGCCTTCGATCTGCGCCTGCGAAGTTCGGGTAGCCAAGACGCCGCTCTTTAACCGGCCTCAGCCGCCTGGCTTCGCATTCGACGAACAACGCGATGCACACCTCTGCCTGCCAAGGCGCGGCTGAATAGTTCTTGCAAAGGCAAACACTTGCCTTACAGCACGACGCGCACACGGTCGCCCTTGGGATCGGGCTCACGCGCAATGTCCGCGCTGAAGTCGATCGCACTCCTGCCCCAACAAGTTGGTGTTGGTATGGTGGTCGGTGTGTTCGTACTTGAAATGCGCCTCGGGCACCAAATTCAGGGCGCCGCGGCGCGGCAAGGGGCACCAGGGTCTGGCCAACCAGCGCCTTCGGTGTGTCGCTCATACCCGGGAGGCAGACTTGGCCAGCGTTTCCGCCCCGTGGGCGGTACGCATCACGCCGGGCTTGAGCGCGGACCGCAAACCGTTCGCCGTCTGCAGCCAGCCTTCCACAAAGCCGGCCAAGGACCGGTCCACTGTCACCCGCCGGCAACCGGGTAGGTCGGTCGGCCGCTCGACGACCGCCGCGACGCCCCACAGGTCTGTCACCGTGGCGCTGCCCGCAGCGAACGCCGCGTCTGAGACATCCAGCGCCGTGCCCTGCGCCAGAACATCCGCGGCGCCAGGTCCCGCCAGTTCGAATGTGACGACCATATCGGTGGTGCAGCAGACATCCGCCAGTTCGAACCCGGCAAAAACACGTTGCAAGGTGGTGTAGAGCTGCTCCTCGTCCGCCAACGATGTGGTAACCACAAACCGGCGCGGGCCCAGCCAGTCGACCCGTACGTCAACCCCGGTGTGAGCGGAGCTGTTCGCGCGCATGGGCAATTGCAGGCCGACCGCGCGCAATGCCGCCAACAGTGTGTCATGCTGCCCTGCCGCCTCGAACCGCGCGCGCGGCGCAGGCAGCCCCATGGACGCCGGGTACCGCTGGCCGGTCATGACTTCACCCGCCTGCGATCGGCGTCGTAAAACACTGGCGGCGCAACCAGCATGGGAATGACCCGTCCATATACCCGCGCATGAACCGTCTCGCCGATGCGCGAGCGGCCATTGCGCAGCAGGCCCAGCGCGATGCCGCGCTGCAGCGCCACGCTGTGCACACTGGCACTGACAAAACCCTCTTGATCCACTTTCTCGCCACCCGGCGTTATCGGCGCGCCGTCCGGCACCTCTCGCGACGGATCCACCGTCAGAAAGCCTACCAGCTCCGGACGAACCGGATCGGCTTTGCGGCGCAAAAACATGGAGCGTTTGCCGATGACGTCGGTCTTGGTCGCCGACACCATCGCACCCAGACCCAGATCGATCACATCCGAGGTGCCGTCGACCTCGTGGCCGGTAGAGATGTAGCCGGCCTCGACCCGCAGGATATGGCTGGCTTCCGAACCAACCGGGGTGATGCCAAACTGCTCGCCAGTGCGCATGATGGTCTCCCACAGCGCCAGCGCGTGGCGCGGCGCCGTGTTGACCTCGAAGCTCAATTCGCCCGTCCAGCTGACCCGAAACACGCGCACCGGCAGTTGGCCCAGCGTGCCCTCGCGCATCGCCATGAAGGGAAGGGCCGTCGCAGAGACATCGAATGCTGGCGCTAGCGCCAGCAACAGGTCGCGCGCCTTCGGCCCACAAATGGTGGCATTGGCCCAGGCCGAGGTGATCGGGATGACCGATACCGCCAAATCCGGGCGATGGACGTTGAGGACGGTCTCGATGTGCTGGTGTACGCGCTCCGCCCCACCCGTGGACGAGTGCAGCAGCCAATGCCCCTCGTCAAGCCGGAACGTGACACCATCATCCAGTACCAGGCCGTCGTCACTGAGCATCACCCCATAACGACCGCGGCCAGGCCGCAGATTGGCAAAATCATTCACGTACAAGAGGTCGAGCAGTGCCGCAACACCCGGGCCCTTGAGCAGGAACTTGCCCAGCGGCGTGCCATCGTACACGCCAACCGCATTACGCACCGCCAGCGCCTCGCGGGAGGCCGCGGCAAGCCAGGATTCACCCGATTGCGCGTAGTAGCCTGGTCGTTGCCAGCGCAGTCCGGCATCCACCATCACCGCGCCATGGGCCAGATGCCATTCGGTCAACGGTGTGTGGCGCCATGGGAACATCCGCGCGCCAGAGCGTGCGCCAGCGATGGCGCCGAACTCGATTGGCACATACGGCGGGCGAAAAGTTGTGATGCCCACTGCGCCCGGCGCAACCCCCGTCAAAGCCGCCACCACGCCGATCACATTCAGATTGCCAGTCTTGCCCTGGTCGACCCCCATGCCAGCCGTGGTGTAGCGCTTGATGAGTTCGATCGAGTCAAAGCCCTCGCGAATGGCCAGCCCCAGATCCGCCGTCGTCACATCCCCGGAAAAATCGACAAACACCTTGTCGTGCCTTGAAACGGGGGCGACCGCCCAAATGGGTCGCCCGATACCCGCTGCTTCATCGTGCGCCGCGGGCAGGCTGATGCCCGACGCCCTGCCACCCAACGCGGCAACTGCCGCACTGCCGGCACGTGCGCCGTCTGCCAGGCATTGCGACAGCATAAACAGCCCATTGGCCGCGCCGGCGAGTTGCAGGTACCCCGAGGTCGGCGTGGCGACGACGCTTTGGAGGTCCTCGTTCCAGGAGACGCGCGCCGCGCGGCTCTGGGATGCGAGGTGAATCGCCGGGTTCCAGCCGCCGGAACTGGCCACCAGGTCACACTCCAGCTGCACTGCGCGCCCGGTCGCATCGACCACTTCCACAGCGTGCACATGGCGCCCACCCATGGCCTTGCGCACCCGTGCGCCGCGCTGGCATGCCACACCCATCGCGCGGGTCGCTTCCAGCACGGCCTGGTCGGGCTCAGGCCGCGGGTCGACCAGATGGACTTTGGCCCCTGCCCTGGCGAGATCACGCGCACCTGCATAGGCGGAGTCGGTATTGGCAAAAACCACCACGCTGCGCCCGGGCAAAACCGCAAACTGGTTGATGTAAGTGCGCACGGCAGAAGCCAGCATGATCCCCGGCCGGTCGTTGTTGGCAAAGGCAATTGGCCGCTCGATAGCGCCGGTGGCGACCACGACCTGCGCTGCGCGTATCTTCCAGTTGCGAAAATCGAGGCCGGGTGCATCCAGCGGACCGCGCTCCAGCACTGTCAGCAGATTGTGTTCGTGGTATCCCCACACGGTGGAACCAGCCAGCAGGCGCACATTGGCACAAGCCTTCAGCTCAGCGACGACTGCATCAACCCACACGGTGGCCGGCTTGCCGTCGAATAGAGCCGCATCGCCAATCAGCCTTCCGCCGAACGCCATGCCGTCGTCCACCAGCACCACGCGCAGCCCGCAGCGTGCGGCCACCAGGGCCGCCGCCAGGCCCGCTGCACCACCACCCGCGACCAGCACGTCGCAGTGCCCGAAACGGCTTTCCGTTTGCGGCTGCCACGCGTCACCCCCGGGCACGCGGCCAAGCCCTGCGAGGCGGCGGATGGCCGGCTCGAACCAGTCAAAACCCGGTTGCATGAAAGTCTTGTAATAAAACCCGGCAGGTAGCAGCCGCGAGAACGCCTGTGTGACGGCACCGACATCGAACGAGGCGCTGGGCCAGGCATTGACACTGGCCAACTGCATGCCAGTTTCCAGCGCCAGCGTGGTCGCCAACTGGTTGGTCGAGGGGTTCGGGTGCAAGCGGCTGACCAGGATGCCCGAGTCTTCGTAACCGGCACCGAAAAATCCCCGCGGGCGGTGCAGTTTGAAGCTGCGCCCCACCAGATGTATGCCGTTCGCCAGCAATGCCGAAGCCACCGTGTCACCGCCATAGCCATTCAGCGGTTGGCCGTCGAACGTGAAGGGCAAATGCCGCCCCCGATCAATCGAGCCGCCACTGGCGAGCCGCGCGGCCTGGGTCATGGCGCTGGCTCCAGCCCTGCATCGGCAGCCAGCAACTCGTGCGTCACCGTATTGCGCCGCAGCACAAACCAGCTGCCGCAGCCGCGTGCATGCCACCAGCGCTCCGCATGCACGCCACGGGTGTTGTAGCGGGCCACGATGTAGTCTGCCCACGCGGCATCTGCCATTACATCGGGATCGGCCGGGCGTTGCGGCAAGACCTCACCGGTGCAGACAAATTCAGTCTCCGGGCGGACACCACAAAATGGACAGGGTATCGGCAACATCGGTTCAGTCCTCAGCGCTGCGACACGAGGCCAACCTCGATCAAGAACTTCAGGCCATCGAACCGCTCCAGCCCGAATTTGTCGGCCAGGGGATGGGGCTTGCCGGTAGCCAGCAAATGCGCATAGGTCAGGCCGCCGACTGGTATGGCCTTGAAACCGCCCCACCAACCGGTGCTGACAAACAGGCCATCGAGCGGTGTCGCGGAGATGATGGGGCTGGCGTCATGCGCAAACTCGATCGCACCACCCCACTGGCGCAGCATCTTGAGGCCCTTGAAGCGCGGAAACAGCTCCAGCATGGCGGCGACCACTTCCTCAAACACATGGAAGTTGCCGGCCTGGCGGTACGACGGAATCGGGTCGGTGGCGCCGCCAATCACCAGCTCGCCCTTGTCGGACTGCATCTGGTAGACCCCGGTATCCGGACAATTGACGATCACATCAACGACCGGCTTGATCGGCATCGACACAAAGGCCTGCAAGTTGCGCGTGACCAGCGGCAAGCGCAGGCCGGCCATGGCTGCCACGTGGCTGGTGTTGCCCGATGTGGCCAGCGCCACCTTGCCGGCCCGGATCTCGCCCCGGCTGGTTTTGACGCCGGCGACCCGCCCTGCCCGGTCGCGCAAGAACCCGGTGAGCTCGGTCTGCTGATGAATCTCGACGCCGCGCGCGTCTGCCGAGCGGGCATACGACCAGGCGATCGCATCATGTCGCGCCATCGCGGCCTGGGGATGCACTACCCCGGCCAGCGGCGGCAATCGTGCGTCCTTCAGGTCACCCATGGCCGAAATCAGCCGGTGCACCTCGTCCATGCCGACGATGTTGTAGGTGGGTCCGTGCAGGTCCATGGCCATGGAACGGCGCCGCAGGTCGCGCAGTTTGGAGGAGCTTTGTACCAGGTCGACCATGCTGCGCTGGCTGAACAGGATGTTGTAGTTCAGCTCACGCGTCATGTCCTCGTACAGCTTCACCGACTTGTCATGGAACCTGATACTGGCATCGCGCAGGTGATTGGCCCGGATGGTGTGGGTGTTGCGCGCGGTATTGCCGCCGCCCAGCCAGCCCTTCTCGATCACCGCCACGTTGGTGACACCGTGCTCCTTGGCAAGGTGATAAGCGGTCGACAAGCCGTGACCGCCAGCACCCACGATCACGATATCGTACGACGGCTTGAGCGGCACGGTGCGCCAGGCACGCTGCCAGTGCTCGTGGTAACTCAGCGCGTTGCGCGCCAGCGAGAAGAACGAGTAACGCTGCACGGTGATTGGTTATCTCCGGGCCAAACCAGGCTGCCAGGACGTCGCCTACGCCGCCTGGACCGCCAACGACAGGGCCTGCAACGCACGGTCGTTTTCGTGCGGCAACCCGATGGTCATGCGGATAAACGTGTCATACCCGGGGTCGCGCCACTCACGCATGAAAACACCCTGTGCCGCCATGCGCGAAATCACCGGGACCGCATTGGAGCGGTAATCGAACGAAACAAAATTGGCCCGCGACGGCAGGGCGCGGTAACCCATTTTTTCGATCAGCGCGGCCACGCGTTCACGTTCCGCCACCGCCTTGGCGATGCAGGCCTGGGCATACGGCTCATCGGCCAGGGCAGCCTCAGCCGCCACCACGGCGAGGCAACTCAGGTTGAAATTGAGCTTGACACGCACCAGGCCATCGGCCACTTCCGGCGACCCGGCCAGACCGTAACCGATACGCATGCCTGCAATTGCATAGGCCTTGGACAAGGTGCGTGTCGACAACCACGGCCCGCGCCGCTTACGCAACTCGGGTAACGCACCAATGCCGCCCTGCGCGGCGTCAAACTCATGGTAGGCCTCGTCCACCACCAACAACACATCGTCCGGCATGCCCTGCACCAGCGCCCTGATTTCTTCCTGCGACAAGGGGGCCCCGCTGGGGTTGTTCGGTGTGCAGGCAAACACGACCTTGGTGGTGCCATCGATGGCACGCAGCAAGCCGGGCACATCATTACGCCCGTCTTCCAGATTGCGCACCAGTCGCGCCTCGGCCCCCATGGCGCGGGTGCCCAGGCGATAACGCGGGAACGACGGTGTGGGCATGACGGCGCTGTCGCCCGGCCCCAGGGCCATCTGCGGCACCAGGCCGAGGATTTCATCAGAGCCGTTGCCAATCACGACGTGCGCGGCCGGCACACCGGTCCTGGCGGCGATCAGCGCGGCCAGTACGTGTGGTCGCGGGTCACCATAACGATTGGCGTGCGCAACCGCGCGGCTCACCGCCTCAACCACCCTGGGCGACGGCGGAAACGGGCATTCGTTCAAATGCAAAAGCACCGGGTTGTGTACCGATGGGTCGAGCGCCAGTGACGTCGCCGTGGGCACGCCGCCGAAGGCGCTCAATCCGCGCACGGCCGTGGACAGAAACCGGGGTGGGTTCATGCATGGCTCCCTAAAAGGGCATCTGGCCCGCGTTGACAGGTTTCTTGACAAGAAAAATTGGTTGCCAACAGGCAACCCATCGGGGAATCGTAGCACGTGGCTCAGCCACGTGAACCGGACTGCACCGGCCCGCGTTGTTTGCCGCACCCCCTGCAATTTGCGGCGGCAGTGCTTGAGGACGCGTAACGAATCGCCCAGATACGGGAGTTGCCTTCTACTCCTGAGGCGGAACGGGCTCAACCGGCGGGTTCACCACGCCGTCGGGGCCAGTGCCCAGCGCAGGATCGTCCACTGGCAATACCTCGCGCCACAAAGGCCGCGTCTTCCACTCCGGGATCGGTGGGGTGTAGCCCGTGCGCGGCAGGTGCTCCGACGCCTCGACAAACTGAAGCCGCGGCACATAACGCGGGCAGTTGCCGAAGATATGTCGCGCCTCGATACGCACCACCAGCTCCGCGCCGGGAAATTGCGCAAGCAGCGGATCATTGGCACTCACAGTCGCCGTGCCATTGACCCGCAAGCGCTGGGGCTGCTCAAAATCAATGAACAACAGACCGACCCGCGGGTTGGCGCGGATGTTTCCGGTGCTCAGGAACATGCCGTTGCCGTTGTAACTGGGGACAGCGAGTGTATGTGCGTCCAGCACCTGCACGAAGCCAGGATCACCTCCCTTGTAGGAGCATTCCGGGCGGCCATCGGCGTCGGCCGTTGCGAGAAACACCATGCGCTGGCGGGCAATGAAACCGCGGTCGGCTTCGGTGAACGCATGCCGGACATGGGCCTGCGCGACGCGATCAGCCAGTCGCCGGGAATCAAACAGCTCCTGCAGCGCGCGGGCATCAGAGTGGTAGTGCAAGGGTTCGGCCATGTTATTCCTGTTGGTCTGGTCTGATTTGAACGCATGCTGCCCGCATGGCCGTCCCACCCTGCCAGCGAACCCGGGGAACTTTGGTTGCACCTGATGCAAATGCAGCAGTTTCAGTATAAATTACGGGTCACCCTCCCGCGAGGCTTTCCGGGACGAGTATCTTGCAAGGACATTCAGCCATGATTGAGCAGAGCCCCATGTACACGGCGGTCGCTTCCGTCGAACACCGAGTCGTCGCCATCGAAGGGGCACTGGATGCGTGCGGACTGCATCCTGCGGAGTTCGTCGAAGCACAGAAGCAACTCATCCAGGACCACTGGGATCCGCGCAATGGCGCTCGGGTGGTGGCCAAGGCCTGGACTGATCCCGCGTTTCGACAGCGGCTGCTCTCCAATGGCCGCGCAGCGGTACTGGAGCTTGGCATCCCGATGCCGCCCCACCACCAGCACCTGGTGGCGCTGGACAACACGCCCGGCGTACATAACGTGATCTGCTGCACACTGTGTTCATGCACTGCCTTCACAGTGATCGGCCTGCCACCCGACTGGTACAAGGATCTCGAATACCGGGCCCGGGTGGTCCGCCAGTCCCGCACCGTGCTACGGGACATGGGCCTGGAACTGCCGCCGACCACCGAGATCCGGGTGTGGGACACCACGACCGACACACGCTACATCGTGCTTCCAGAGCGCCCACCAGAGACCCAAGGCTGGTCCGAAGAACGCCTGGCCGCGCTGGTCACGCGGGATTCAATGATCGGTGTGGCCCGTCTTTGACGGCATCAGCGACAACTGCAACCACGGAGTTCAATCAACCCACCATGGACGGCATGCACGACCTCGGCGGCACGCAAGGTTTCGGCCCTGTGCGCTACTCAACCAAAGCACCGATTTTCCACGCCCCCTGGGAGCAGCGGGTCAACGCGATGTATTCGCTCGCCGTGAAACACGGCATCTTCAACATGGACGAATATCGCCATGCGATCGAACGCATGGAGCCGCGGCACTACCTGTCGGCCGGGTATTACGAACGTACGCTCACCAGCCTGGCCACCTTATGTGTCGAGAAGGCGGTTGTGACCCTCGAGGAACTGGAACGTCGCGCCAAGGGTCGATTTCCGCTGGCGCTGCCAAGTGCTCCCGGACGCACCAACACCGCTGGTCGGCTGCCATTCGCGGTGGGTGACCGGGTCAGGGTCAGTACCGCGTTGGTGCCAGGACACGTGCGCATGCCGGCCTACGTGCGCGGCAAGATGGGCGTGGTGGTTGGTCAGTCGCCGCCCTACCCGTTGCCGGATGCCCACGCCCACGGTCTAGCGGCCGACAAAGAGGTCACCTACGATGTGCGATTTGACGCGCTGCACCTGTGGCCTGACGCGGCCGATGCGGCATTTGTCCATGTCGGACTGTTCCACAGCTATCTGGAGCCGGCCTGAGGGGCCGCGTGATGCGCGCTGACGACGACCCTGTCGCCGGCGCGCGCTTGACCCGTGCGCTTGCCGGCGCAACAGCGCTGGCGCCCTATGTCGCCGGAGAACTGCAGCCGGGCGCAGACGTGCAGTCCTACACCGCGCTGCTGGCGGCCGCTTGCGCCCACGGCAGTTCCGGCCACCACCTGGTTGGCACTTGCCGGATGGGTACCGATGTCGGCGCAGTTGTCGACCCGCGACTGCGCGTGCACGGCGTGACAGGTTTACGCCTGGTCGATGCGTCTGTGATGCCCACCCTGGTGTCAGGCAATACCAACCTGCCAACGATCATGATCGCCGAGAAGACCGCGGACATGATCAAGCACGATGCGCGGACTTCGGATTGATGCCGCTGGGCCTGGCGGTGGATCGAAAAGTTCCCTACAAGATATATAATTTATTGACAGGTAATTTGGCGGCCATCGGCATGGAAGAAGCCGCGCCTTGTACGAAATACCCCGGACAGTCGACCCTTTGAAATACTCGATTTTTTCACTGGCCCGCAATGCGCTCACGCGCCACGAGAATTGGCAGCGCGCCTGGCGCAGCCCCGCCCCCAAGGCCAGTTACGACGCGGTGGTGATTGGTGGTGGAGGCCATGGCCTGGCCACCGCCTATTACCTGGCCAAGGAACACGGCATGACCAATGTGGCCGTCCTTGAGAAAGGCTGGCTTGGCGGCGGCAACACCGGTCGCAACACGACCATCGTGCGCTCCAACTACCACCTCGACGCGAATGCGCATTTCTATGAATTCGCGCTCAAGTTGTGGGAAGGCCTGTCGCAGGACCTGAACTTCAATGTCATGTACAGCGCCCGTGGTGTGCTCAACCTCGTGCATTCACCGGCCGAAGTGGACGCGGCGATGCGCCGTGGCAATGCGATGCGGCTCAACGGCATTGACGCGCAGTGGATGACCCGCGACGAGATCGCCCGCTGGATACCGAACCTGGATTGTTCGCCCGACGCGCGCTTTCCGATCCATGGGGGCTTGCTGCAGCCGCGTGGCGGAACGGTGCGCCATGACGCGGTGGCCTGGGGTTATGCACGCGCTGCCGACGCACGTGGCGTCGACATCATCCAGCAATGCGAAGTAACAGGTCTGCGCACCGAAGGCGGCGCTATCACCGGCGTGGAGACGAGCAAGGGCTTCATCGCCACGTCCAAGGTGGGGCTGGCAGTTGCCGGCCATTCCAGCCAGCTGGCAGCGATGGCGGGCGTGCGTCTGCCGATCGAGTCGCACGGATTGCAGGCCATGGTATCGGAGCCCGTGAAACCGGTGCTCGATACCGTGGTGACCTCGGGCGCCGTGCATTTTTACATCAGCCAGTCCGACAAGGGTGAACTGGTGATGGGAGGTGACCTGGACTTCTACAACTCATTTGCCCAGCGTGGCAACCTGCCCATCGTGGAGCATGTGGTGGCGGCGTGCCTGACCCTGTTTCCGGATTTCGGACGCCTAAAATTGATGCGCATCTGGGGCGGCATCATGGACATGACACTCGATGGCAGCCCGATCATCGGCACCCTGCCCGTCAAGGGGCTGACCATGACGGGCGGCTGGTGTTATGGCGGATTCAAGGCCACGCCGGCATCCGGCTGGCTGCATGCCTACACCATGGCCACAGGCGCGCCGCATGCGCTGAATGCGGCGTTTTCGCTTGAGCGTTTTGCGCAGGGTGCGCTGCTGGATGAAAAAGGTGCCGGGCCCTATGCCTGGGCCCATTGACGCAGAGGTGGTGTTGCCATGATGCTGATTCCCTGCCCCTGCTGCGGACCACGCAACCAGACCGAGTTCACCTATGGTGGCGACGCCAACGTGAAACGCCCAAGGCCTGAAGCGGCCGAGGCCGAATGGTTCAGCTTTGTCTACCTGCGTGATAACCCGAGCGGCTGGCACGACGAGTTGTGGCTGCACAGCGCGGGCTGCCGTAGCTGGTTCAAGCTGCGGCGCGACACCCGCACCCACGAGATTGCTGCCAGTGCGCGCTTGCATGAGGCGTTTCCGGCCCGAGTCCAGGCGCGATGACCCAGCCGTTTCGCTTGGCTTTTGGCGGTGTGATCAACCGCGCCCAGGCCCTCACCTTCAGTTTTAATGGCGTTGCCTACCAGGGCTTTGACGGTGACACGCTTGCATCCGGCCTGCTCGCCAACGGCGTACACCTGGTCGGGCGCAGCTTCAAATACCACCGGCCGCGCGGCATTCTTGGCGCCGGCTCCGAAGAGCCGAATGCGCTGGTGCAATTGTCAACAGCAGCCAGAACAGAGCCCAACGCGCGTGCCACCCAGATTGCCTTGTTCGACGGTTTGACCGCTGCCAGCCAGAACTGCTGGCCGTCGGTGGGTTTTGACATTGGCGCAATCAACAACACCTTGTCGTCGCTGTTCCCGGCCGGTTTTTACTACAAGACCTTCATGTGGCCGCCCGGCCCGACCTGGTGGCTGCGCTACGAGCACCTGATTCGCCGTGCCGCCGGCATGGGCCGCACCCCAACCCGGCCAGACCCGGACCACTACGAACACCGCTTCGCCCATTGTGATGTGCTGGTGGTTGGTGCCGGACCAGCGGGACTTGCGGCTGCTCGTGCCGCCGCAGGTAGTGGTGCCCGGGTCATGCTGTGTGACGAGAACCCGCGCGCCGGGGGCTTCCTGACGGGTCACGACGAAGTGATCGATGGACTGGCGGCGAACGAGTGGATCGCGGCGACATACAAGGAACTGCAGGGCCACCCCCACGTGGACCTGCTGATGAACACCACGGCCTTTGGGTACTACGACGACAACCTCGTCGGCCTGGTTGAGCAGGTTGGAGACCATGCCGGCACACCTGCACCCCACGTCCCGCGCCAGCGCCTGTGGAAGGTGCGCGCCAAAGCGGTGGTGCTGGCCAGCGGTGCGCATGAGCGACCCATCGCCTACGCCAACAACGATTTGCCTGGCAGCATGCTGGCCGGCGCGGTGCAGACGTATCTGCGGCGTTTCGGCGTTCACCCGGGCGCGCGGGCGGTGGTTTTTACCAACAACGACTCGGCCTACGCATGTGCGTTGGCGCTTCACGCGGCGGGCGTGACGGTGGCAGAGGTCGTGGATGCACGGCCCGAATCCGACCTCAGTGGCGCTTTGGTGGCTCAGGCGCGGGCCGCCGGTTTGAAGATCCAGAGCGGCAGTGCCATTATCCAGGCCCACGGACGTATGCATGTCCGGGCCGTCGAAGTCGCATCGCTGGCGAACATCGGGGGCGCCAGCCACCGGGTCGACTGCGATCTGGTGTGCATGTCCGGTGGCTGGAGCCCTGTGGTTCACCTGTTTTCGCAAGCCCGCGGCAAGCTGCGCTATGACGATGCACTGGTGGCGTTCTTGCCCGATACGGCAAGCGCTGCTATCCTGCCGGCGGGCGCCGCCAACGGGCAATATGCACTCGACGCGGTCCTCATCGACTCACATGAGCAGGGTCTGGCGGCGGCACAACGCGCCGGCGTCCATCCGCGCTCGGTGACGCACGCCCCCGCTGCAGCCGCCGTTGTCACCGGGCCGATTCGCCCGCTGTGGGCGGTGCCGGCAATCAACCAGCGGGCCAAGCGATTTGTGGATTTCCAGAATGATGTCACCGTCAACGATGTTGCGCTGGCTGCGCGCGAGGGCTACCACTCGGTGGAGCACGCCAAACGCTACACAACGCTGGGCATGGGTACCGACCAGGGTAAAACCAGCAGCGTGATCGGGCTCGCCCTGCTGGCTGGGCAACTGGGCACCTCCATCCCTGCAGTGGGTACCACCACCTTTCGCGCGCCATACACCCCTGTCACGATGGGCGTGTTTGCGGGGCACGCGGTGGGCGCACACGTCGAACCGTTGCGCCAGACCGCCATGCATGCGTGGCATGTGGCACGTGGTGCGCGCATGGTCAACGGCGGGTTGTGGCGTCGACCGCATTCTTATCCCTTGAGCGGCGAATCCGAGTTTGATGCTGCCAATCGGGAAGCGCTGAACGTGCGCACGCAGGTTGGCATGGTGGACGTGTCCACCCTGGGCAAGATCGAGTTGCAGGGTCGCGATGTCGCCGAGTTTCTCAACCGCATCTATTGCAACCGTTGGGATACGTTGCAGGTTGGCCGTTGCCGATACGGACTGATGCTGCGTGAAGACGGCATCGTGCTGGACGACGGCACCACCTCGCGACTTGCCGCGCAGCACTACCTGATGACCACCACGACCGTCAACGCGGTGCGGGTGATGCAGAACATTGAGCTGCTGCTGCAAAACGACTGGCCGCAACTCGAGGTGTTCGCCACCTCGGTCACCGAGCAATGGGCGGCGGCAGCGGTATCGGGGCCGAACGCCCGGGCGCTGTTGGCAAGCCTGGTTGACATCCCTATTGACAACCTGGCCTTTCCTTTTTTGGCTGTGGCGCAATGCCAGATGCGCACCGCATCCGGCGACCTTCCGGCACGCCTGTTTCGCATGAGTTACTCGGGTGAAAGCGCGTACGAAGTGCATGTGCCCGCAGACCAGGGGCTGGCGATGTGGGAGGCCATCATGGCGGGCGGCCAGCCGCTGGGCATCGTGCCCTACGGCACCGAGGCAATGAGCACCCTGCGCATCGAAAAAGGCCATGTGGTGGTGGGTGCCGAGGCCGATGGACGCACCACAGCGGATGACCTGGGCATGGGAAAACTGGTCACCGCGGCAAAGTGGTGCATTGGCAAGCCCCTGCTGAGCCGCCCCGACCTGACCCGAGCCGACCGCTGGCAACTGGTGGGATTGACCGCTCTGGACGGCGCAGGAATGCCGCGCGCTGCCAAGCTGGTCGAGAACCCTGATGCCGCTTTGCCCAATACGATGCTTGGCCATGTGACGGCCTGGTGCTGGAGCCCGAATCTGAACGCCTGGCTGGCGCTGGCACTGCTGGCCGGTGGCCGCAATCGCCATGGGCAAACCTTGTGGGCGGTGTCACCTTTGGTCAACGCGAAGATCCGGGTGCAGGTGGGGCCACCGTGCTTCATCGACCCGGACGGGGAGCGCCTGCGTGTCTGACCAACCATCCATCGGCTCCACGCAACCTGGCCACTATGGTGTCGCAGGTACGGCGCAACTGTCGCTGCAACGCGTGGCGGTCACGACAGTCTGGAACCTTCAGGGTGCGGCGGATCACGCCGCGTTTGTGCAGCAGGTGCGCGCCATTTGGGGCGTTGACGCAATGCCAAACCCACACCGAGTCGTCACATCGGCTGGACATAAAATGCTCGGGGTCGGCCCGAAGTCCTGGCTTGTGTTCAGCCATGGTCTGCCGGGCGCCGCGCCGTCTTCGGTAGCGTTCTCTCAGACCCGCGATCAACTCAACCAGGCCGGCGGCGCGTTGTTCGATGTGTCGGCCTCGCGTGTCGGCTGGACACTGCGCGGTCCGAGGGCGCTGGACGTACTAGCCAGCGGTTGCCCACTTGATTTGAACGGAAACGCTTTTGCGCCGCACAGTTGTGCACAAAGCCTGTTCGGGCATGTGGCAGCGCTGTACCACCGACACGCCGATGGCGATTTCACCCTCTATGTGGCCCGGAGTTTTGCCGACGACATCTGGGCCACGTTATGCGCTACCGCCGCCCAATACGGCTACGAGGTGCTGCCAGCCAGCACTTGAACTCGGCGTTATCGAGCCACCACAGCTGACGCCGCCGTTCAAATCACCAGGCGCGCCATTTCATCGTCATAGATGATGGTCGACAACATCTTGATCGGCAGCTTGACCAGCTTTTCCGGCCCGTGCGGCACACTGCCCCGAAAGGTCAACGAATCGCCTGCGCCCAGCATGTAGTTATTCTTGCCATGCCGGTAGCTCAGCTTGCCCTGCAGGATGTAGATGAATTCGATGCCGGGGTGCTGGAAGCTGGGGAAAATCTCGCTCTTGTCGTTCAACGTCACCAGAAACGGCTCGAACACCCGCCGCGGCCCGCGCTCGATCGCCAGCAGATGATAGGTGTGGCCCCGTTTGGTACCTCGGCGCACCACCTCCGGCCCTTTCCCGGCTTTGACGTGCTGCGCACCGCCTTCGTCGGCGGAGTAGCCGGCAAAAATGCTGGACAAGGTGGTTCCCAGCGCATCCGCAAGACCAGCCAGTGAATCGAGGCTCGCGGAGGTCTGACCGTTCTCGATCTTGCTGAGCATGCCGCTGCTGATTTTCGCCTTGCGGGCGATCTCGGCAATCGTCAGGTTTTGCTGCAGCCGCAGCTTGCGCACGGTCTGGCCGATATGGCGCTCCAGGTCCCGGGGAGCAGATTCGGATGCAGTTTCTGTTTCGGCCATGGTGGTTCGATTGACCAGACGACGGAGGAGCATCAATCTTAACCCCCATGCAACCGACGGCGTGCCATGGCGCCCCCGCACACCGGCACACCTGCACCTGGCAAGGGGATCAAAACCCGTCGCGGTGGCGCCCTGGAATCCAGTCCGTTCCTGCCAGAGGCACTCCTGCCATGGCCGCCGCCTCCACGGTCAAAGCCACCAGGTCCTCACGCTCCAGGTGGTGCACGTTCTGCTTGCCGCATGCCCGGGCGATCGTGGTCAGCTCCATGCTCATGGTCTTGAGGTAGTTGCGCACACGACGCGCACCAACCGCCGGCTCCAGCCGCTGCTCCAGCACCGTGTCCTGCGTCGTCACTCCGACCGGGCATTTGCCGGTGTGGCAATGGTGGCATTGGCCGGGTGCGGTACCGAGCTTGACGTAGTCCTCCACCGCCGAGTACTGCTTGCCTTTACTGGTGTAGCTCTCGCCATTACAACCGAGCGCCATCAACATGCCCTGTCCGATCGACACCGCATCCGCCCCCATCGCCAGCGCCTTGGCCACGTCGGCCCCGGTACGGATTCCGCCCGAGACCACCAGTTGGACGACACCGCACAGGTTCAGCTCTTCAAGTGCCTCCACCGCCTGGCGCACCGCGGCCAATGTCGGCACGCCAACGTTTTCGATGAACACCGTTTGTGTCGCGGCGGTTCCGCCCTGCATGCCGTCCACGACGACCACGTCGGCACCGGCAATCGCCGCCAGCTTCACGTCGTTGAAAGTTCGGGTGGCACCCACCTTGACATAGATTGGCTTTTCCCAATCGGTGATCTCGCGCAACTCCTGGATCTTGATCACCAGGTCATCGGGACCGGTCCAGTCCGGATGGCGGCTTGCCGAGCGTTGGTCCACACCTTCGGGCAGGTGCCGCATGCGCGCCACCCGTGGATTGATCTTCTGCCCGAGCAACATGCCACCCCCGCCAGGCTTGGCCCCTTGCCCGATGACGATCTCGATCGCGTCGGCGCGGCGCAGGTCGTCCGGGTTGAAGCCATAGCGTGACGGCAGGCATTGGTAGACCAGTTGTTTCGACGACTGGCGCTCCTCGGTTGTCATGCCCCCGTCGCCAGTGGTGGTGGAGGTACCCATTTCGGTCGCGGCCATGCCCAACGCCTGCTTGACGTTGGCGGACAAGGAACCAAAACTCATGCCGGCGATGGTGATGGGGATCGCCAATTCGATCGGCTTTTTGGCGAACCGGCTGCCCAGAACAGTCTTGGTGTCGCAGCGTTCCCGGTACCCCTCCAGCGGATAACGCGACAGGGACGCCGCCAGAAAAAGCAGGTCGTCAAAATGCGGCAAACGACGCTTCGCACCGAGGCCGCGAATTTCATACAGGCCATGCGCCGCGGCATGCTGGATGTACTCGATCGTGCCGCGGCCATAACCCCAGCTTTCCTCCCCTTGCGGGCTCTGGACAAAACGAACGGGATGGTCCATCAATACTCCTGGTTGGCGTCTGCGTTCCAGTGGTACAGGGTTCGCATCGACGCCACCCTGCGGAACTCTTTCGGATCGTGTGGAAGGTCGGCACCGGCGAGCAACTCCGCAACGGCGGCGTAGTCCGACGCCGACATCGGCTCCTCATGGGCATCGGCACCAAGCGACTTGATCTGGCCGCGGACATAGATGACCGCCTCGTACAGCGAGTCACCCAATGCATCACCGGCATCACCACAGACGACAAGCCGGCCCTCCTGCGCCATGAACGCCGAGAAATCACCCACGCTGCCGGCCACTACGATATCAATGCCTTTCATCGATATGCCGCAGCGCAACGAGGCGTCGCCATCGATCACCAGCAAGCCGCCCTGGCCGGAAGCGCCGGCCGCCACCGACGCAAAACCCTTGACGTGGACACGGCCGGACATCATGTTTTCCGCCACCGCCGGGCCGGCATTGCCATGCACAGTGACGCGGGCCAGCTGGTTCATGCCGGCGGCGTAATACCCCGCATGGCCATGGATATCGATATCAATCGGCGCGTTGACGCCGACCGCAATACTGTGAGCGCCATCCGGGTTGTGCACCGCCACCGAGAACGGTCCGGCCGGCAGGTCTTTATGCAGGAAGTGGTTGAGCGCACGCAGCGGCTGCGCTGCGAGGTCGAAATTCACGCTCGCCATAAGTAAATCTGCTCCGGCTTGGGTTCGAAGATGTTGGCGTTCTTGACACCGGGTAGTTTGGCCAGCGAGCGGAACTCCGACGAGATGGCGACGTAGTCGTCGGTCTCGGCGACGATGGCCGGCTTGCAGGAAAACGCATCACGTACCAAGGCCAGTTCGTCACGCGTACCCATCAGAAAGGTATAAAAACCATCCAGTTCATCAAAGCCTTTTTCGAGCGCGGTCTCCAGAGAATCCCCTTCGCGCATGCGCCATTCCAAGAAGCGACACGCTGCCTCGGTATCGTTGTCGGTCTCGAACTTGATGCCCAGTGGCTCCAGTTTGCGCCGCACGCTGTTCGGGTTGGACAAGGAGCCGTTATGCACCAGGCAAAAATCCTCTCCCGCCGTAAACGGGTGGGCGCGTGCCGGCGTGACAGCCGTCTCGGTGGCCATGCGCGTATGCCCCACCAGGTGCGACCCCGTCAATGTAGAAAAGTGGTAACGCGCAGCGACCTCGGCCGGAGAGCCAGTGTCCTTGTACAGGTCAATCGACTGACCCACCGACAGCAGGTGGTAACCCGGGTAGTTGACAAGCAGCCAGGAGCGCACCGCTTCGGGCGCGGCCGCCGTCTCCAGCACCGCATGGTTGGCCTGCACATACACCGTGGTTCCGGCCCCCAGCTCGCGAACGGCGGCCGTTTCGAACTGGACCCACGGTGCACCTGCCGTACCGCTGTAGACACTGAACTTGCGCCGCCCGGCTGCAACCGCCGAGGTGAACACCGCCATCCCCGCCGACTCCGGCCCGCGCTCGGTCATGCCGATCAAAATGGGCATCATCAAAGCACCCAGTTGCCCACGCAACGCAGGATTCTTGACGAGTAATCCGACTATTCCACACATACTGGGTCCATCCAATCAGAAAAACTCAAGGTAACGGTTGATTTCCCACGCCGACACGTGGCGCGAATACTCGACCCACTCCATGCGCTTGAGGCGAATGAATTCATTCGACAGGTTTTCGCCAATCGCTTCACGCAGCACCGGGTCGGCGGCAAAGGCATCGATCGCTTCCTTCAGGCTCTGCGGCAATATCTGGATGCCCTGCTCGGCGACCTGTTCCGGCGACAGGTCATACAGGTTGGTGTTGTTGGCCGGGCCCGGGTCGAGCTTGCGCTTGATGCCATCCAGCCCGGCGGCGATGATGCCAGCGGTTGCCAGATACGGGTTGCAGGAGCCATCCGGCAGGCGAAGCTCGAGCCGGCCATAAGGCACCCGCACCATCGCTGTGCGGTTGTTGTCCCCGTAGGTGACATAGGCTGGCGCCCAGGTGGCGCCCGACAGGGAGCGCCCGACCACCAGCCGCTTGTAGGAGTTGACCGAGGGTGCCGCCAAAGCCGTCAGGCCACGGGCATGCGCGAGAATACCGGCCAGAAAGTGGTAAGCAGTCTTGGACAGGCCCATGCCCTGCTTGTCTTTGGCATCCAGAAACAGGTTCTTCGTCTTGCCGTCCCCCACCGAGATGTGGAAGTGCGAGCCGGTGCCCGCGCGGTTGGAGAACGGCTTGGGCATGAAGGTGCAGACCATGCCCATGGCGTGCGCGATCTCGGTGGCCGCCATCTTGAACAGGGTGTAGTTGTCGGCCGATGTCAGGCAATCGCGGTAGGCAAAGTTGACCTCGAACTGTCCATTGGCGTCCTCATGGTCAATCTGGTAGACATCCAGCCCGGCCACCTGCAAGGCAGCCACGAGTTTGCCGAGGTAGTCACTACGCCGCGCCAGGCCCTTGTAGTCATAACACGGTTTGTCCAGCGTGTCGGTGCTGTCAAACGGCGCCAGCGAACCATCAGTCATGCGGTCCAGCAACATGAACTCGGGCTCGATACCGGTGAACATGGTCAGGCCCATGGCACTGAGTTTGCCGACCTGGGCGCGTAAGGCCACGCGCGGGCAGTATTCGTAGGGCTTGCCCAGCACGTGCCCGTCACACGCAATACGCGCGTACCCGGGCATCCACGGCACCAGCGTCAGCGTGAACAAATCGCCAACCGCCGTGTACTCAGGCCCGTGCGGACCCATGCCCAGGCCCCAGATGGCAAAGCCGGCAAACCCGGCCCCGGTGGTGAGCAGCTCTTCGAAATGCCCGACTGGCACACACTTGGCCTTGGCTGAGCCGTGGATATCAACAAACTGCGCCAGCACAAACTGGATGCCGTGCTTTTTCAGGAACTTCTTTGCGTCTGCAACGTTCATGGAGACCTCAATTTGACGCGATCAAGGCAATTACCATCAAGGCAATTGCCCGGTGATCCGAATGTTTCATGGTGGGAATAGTTATTACCTGTACGATATCATGCACCAAGTGGTTACGGTGTGCAACCTGTTTCGGTCCGGGACCGGGCGCGCACCGGGTTGGCGGGCACCGCCCATGCAACAGGTAGGCCGAGGACCATGACGATGCACGATGAAGTGGCCAGGATTCTGACTCTGGCGCAGGATTATCCGGGTCTGGCCATCGACGCCGCTCGGGCGCGGCAGATTGCCGCCGAAGTTGCCGGCCTGCAGCAGGCGTGTGCCGCTGCCATGCTGCGATTCGCGCCGGCGCAGCCAGCCCGGTTCGACGCGATGTTTGCACCCGCGTTGCGCGACAACCCGGCAGCCTGACCATGCGCACAGACACTTGCCTCGCGGAACTTGCCACAGCCATCCAGGATGGCCAGCTGAGCGCACTTTCGGCGACGCGGAATTGCCTGGACCGGATCGCCCAACTTGATGGCAGATTGCGTGCATTCATTGCGGTGGACGGCCAGGACGCCCTGCAAGAGGCCGATCTGCGCGATCAGGCACAGCGCGCAGGACAGCCCTGCGGCCCGCTGCATGGCGTACCACTGGCGGTGAAAGATCTTTTTGCACGCGCTGGCAAACCCACCACGGCAGGCTCAAAGGTCTACCCACAACCGGCAACGGCGGACGCCACCGTCATCACCCGGCTTCAAAGGGCCGGTGCAGTCTTGCTCGGCACCTTGAACCTGGACGAATTCGCCGCCGGCGGCACCGGAATGAACCTGCATTTCGGACGCTGTTGCAACCCGTGGGACGTGCAACGCATCACGGGTGGTTCGTCTTCCGGCAGTGCAGTGGCGGTGGCCAGCGGCATGGTTCCTGCCACGCTGGGCTCCGACACGGGCGGCTCGGTCCGGGTGCCTGCCGCCTATTGCGGCGTGACCGCGATCAAGCCCAGTTACGCGCGGGTCAGCCTTGACGGCGTGTTTCCACGTGCACCACCGTTCGACACCATCTCACCCGTTGGGCGCAGCGTGCAGGACTGCGAAACACTGCTGGCTGTCATAGGCACCAGCAGCACCGGGCGCAGCGACCGGGCTCTTGCGCCGGCAGCCCTGGACAACGCACTGGCGCTGGCGGCGAAACTGCGTCTGGGCGTCGCCGTCAGCCAGTTCGCCGCTGGAGCCGATGAAGGCGTAATCGGCTGCCTCGATGAAGCCGCCAACGTGCTTGCCCGCAGCGTTGCCGCGCAGCGCACGGTTGATTTGCCCGATATCGACCTGATAACCGGATTGCACCAGGCCGTTGTGAAGTCCGAAGGTGCACGCATCCACCGCGAAGTGCTGCGAACGCGGGCCGCCGATATCTCCCTGGCGGCCAGGGGCGCGATAGAAGCCGGCTTGTTCCTGGACCCGGCACTGGCCAGGCAGGCGCTGTCCCTACGCGCCAGCGTGCTCGAGCACTTTCTGGCGCAGGCCTTTGCAAAGGCCGATGTGTTGCTTCTGCCCGTCACCATGAGCGTGGCGCCGCGTGCGCAGGATGTGTCGCAGGAAACAGCCAGCGATATCGTGGCACTTTTTGCGCAAAGCGGCCGGGCTTGCCGCTTCGTGAACTACCTCGGGCTACCGGCGCTGTCCTTGCCCTGTGGCTTTCGCGACGGCATGCCGGTTGGCCTGCAACTGGTTGGCCGGCCGAATCGCGAAGACCAGCTATTCGCGCTGGGGCGCGCGTACCAGCAAATGACCACTTTTCACCTTCGACAAGCGCCCGTGGTGGGGTAGCGGCCAGCGCAACCGTCAGCGCATGGCCTCGATGACCCCCCGCACGCCATCCAGGTCGACCGGCCTGGGGTTGAACCGGATGTTGCCGCTTTTCAACGCCGCCACGGCAAGCGCTTCCCGTCCCGTCGCGTCGATGCCCAGCGCATCCAATGAACCGCCCAGGCCGACGGTCTGGCGCAGCTGCGCGACACCGGCGCGCACCGAGGGTGCGCGCAGCAATGCCGCGATCGCAGCCGCCTTGGCCCCCATGGCCGGCTCGTTGAAGGCGACCACCGCGGGCAAGGCCAGCGCGTTGGCATAACCGTGTGCCACCTGGTACATCGCACCCAGCGGCGCCGCAATCGCATGGCATAACCCGAGCTGCGTGGTGTTGAACGCGAGCGCCGCCTGCATGGACGCCAGCAAGCAGGCGCTCCTGGCCTGGCGGTGGTCACCGTGCTCCACGGCAATCGGCAGCCACTGGGCCAACAACATCAGGGCGTGCAGGGACAATGGCTCGGTCATGACGTTTGCCGCCGTCGACACGTGTGCCTCCAGCGCATGCGTGAAGGCGTCAAACCCGGTCTGCGCCGTCACCTGGCGCGGCATCGACAGGCACAGCTCCGGGTCGAGTACCGCCACATGAAAGGGCAAGGCCGCTGAGCGATAACGCAGCTTGATGTCAGACCCATGGCGGGAAATGACCGCCATCTCCGAGACTTCGCTGCCGGTCCCCGCCGTGGTGGGCAACCCGACAAAGAGCGACCGGTGTGGCTGGTGCGGCATGTCGAACCCGGCGTTGGCAACCACGCCGCCCGGGTTGCTGAGCATGATGCGGGCAACCTTTGCCGCATCCATGGTAGAGCCACCGCCGACCGCGATCACCATGTCCGGGTCAACCGATTGCAAGACTTGGTGGCAGGCCTCGACGACCGCCGTATCCGGCTCGTGTGGTGGTACCCAGAAGACCGCCGCGGTTGTGCTACCGGCGGTCCCAAGCACGTCGCGCAGGGCATGCAACACCGGTGCATCCCGGAAGATGGCGTCCGCCACGATGGCACAGCGTCGTGCAGCATGCTGTTGCGCCAATCGGCCAAGCTCGGCGCGCACGCCCCAACCAAACAGGATCTGGCGCGTCGAGTGGCGAAATTCGAAACGTGCCGACAGGTCCATAGGTGCTGCTCCTCAGAGGTCCAGCACGAGCCGGGCCGACTTGGCGCGCGAGACACAGACCATGACGTGGTCACGCTGCTCGGCATCCGACAACACAAAATCACGATGGTCTGGCGTGCCGGACAGGTAGCGCGTCATGCAGGTGCCGCAGACACCGGCTTCGCAGGAGCTGTCGATGGCGATGCCCTCGCCCAGCAACACCGACAGGATCGAGCGCTCCGGCGGCACCGGGTAAACCGCGCCCGACGACGCGATCTCGACCTCGAAGCTGCCCAACACACCAGCCGGTGCGGCCTCAACCGGCGCGGCAAAGTGCTCGAAATGGATCTGCCGGCGCGGCCAATCGGCGCTGGCGGCTTTCACGGCCGCCATCAGTCCGGCCGGGCCGCAGCAGTACACGTGGGTCTCCGCCTCGACCGTCGCCAGCAGCGCGGCGATATCCAGCCCCCGGCCCGGCACACCGCCATCATGGTGAAACCGCACCCGCGCACCAAGCTCGGGCGCGCCGAGCAGCGCGCGAAAGGCGGTGTTGTCTTCGTCGCGGGTGCAGTAGTGCAGCACAAAATCGGCGTTGGTCACACGCAAGCGGGCAACCATGGCCATCAACGGTGTAATGCCGATACCACCGGCGATCAACATATGGCGAGCGGCCGCCTCGTCCAGCGGAAAATGGTTACGCGGCATGGAAACCTGCAACACGTCGCCCTCAGTCACCCGTTCATGCATTTGCCGGGAGCCGCTGCGTCCCGCAGGCTCATGCAACACGCCCAACACATAACGCTGGCGGTCGGCCGGCGGGTTGCATAACGAATACTGGCGTACCTGGCCATCGGGCAGGGTCAAATCGACGTGGCTGCCAGCAGTGAACGGGGGCAGGTCCAGACCCTCCGGGTCCACCAGTTCGAAAGACTTGATGACACGGGTTTCGTTGTGGATGGCGTTGACGCGTAACAGCATGGCACAGGGTATTGACGTGGGAAAACCGGTTGCAGGGCTACAAAAAGCTGCTGCTGCCCAGGCTGGCGCCACCACACGCCAACAGGTTTTGTCCGGTCACGAATTCACTCTCGGCCCGCATGAAAAATCCGACCGCGTTGGCAATGTCCGCCGGCCTGCCGATACGCCCGCGTGGTATGCGGTCGACCTTGCTCGCTCCATGCATCCTCCATAGCTGCGCGGGTGTCGGGATTGGCCGCGCCAGCCCCCTCATGATAGCGTGTTGCCAAGTGCTTGTAAGTAAACTATGATTCTCAAGAAGCAACATCCACCAGCCGGCTCAACCGCCTGCGGCATGGTTATTGCATAGGGACAACGGTCTTTGTTGAGGAGCCAGCACCGATGGACAGCAACGGTCAGAAAATCATCTTGCCGCCGCGCGGGCGCTACATCGGGCACAGCAAACACTTGCGTCCGGATGCGGACCCGACGTTCATGCAGGTCACCCCGGGCAAGCCCTGCGGCGAGTACCTGCGCCGCTTCTGGCAACCGGTGTGCATGACTGAAGAGCTGGGCAAGGGCGTGCCGGTGCGTCTGCGTATCCTGGGCGAAGACCTGGTCGCCTTTCGTGACCTATCGGGCGACTACGGTCTGCTGCACTTGCATTGCAGCCACCGCAACACCTCGCTCGAGTTCGGCTTCATCGCCGAGCACGGCATCCGCTGCTGTTACCACGGCTGGCACTACTCGGTGGACGGCACCATTTTGGAGACACCCGGTGAGCCGGCCGGCTCAAAAATCAAGGAACGCACCTGCCACGGGGCCTACCCGGTGATCGAGTGGCACGGCCTGCTGTTTGCGTACCTGGGTCCGGCCAACGAAATGCCGGATTTTCCGATGTACGACACGATCAATGACCTGCCAGGCACGGAATTGGTGCCCTACAAGATCGTCTACCCCTGCAACTGGCTCCAGGTATGTGAAAACACAATGGACCCGGTGCATACGGTGTTCCTGCATTCCCGGCTGAACCGCTTCCAGTTCGAGGCGGCGTGGCAGGTGATGCCGATGCTGGAGTTCCACGAAACACCGGAACGCGTCTATGCGACCCTGACCTACCGCTGGAAAGAAATGATCTGGGTGCGCACCCAGGAGACCACCTACCCCAACTTCAGCCAGGTCGGGGCGTTCTGGGAAGACGCCGAGGACGAGAAGTTCTTCAAGCGCGCCAGCATCACCAAGTGGACAGTGGCCATTGACGACACCCATTGCATGATCATCGCCTACCGCAGTTTCGGCCCGGCGATCGATCCCAAGGGCAAGGGCAAGCGCGAACTGGTCGGGCTGCAATCGGTGGACTTCGACGGCCAGACCGAACTGCGCCCATACGACGTGATGCAACGCGACCCGAGTGACTACGAAGCACAAGTGTCGATTGGCCCGATGGCAACCCATAAGGCAGAAAACCTGGGCACCACCGACCAGGGGGTAGCCATGCTCCGGCGCAACATCCGGCGCGGCATCCAGAGCGTGCAAGAAGGCAGCGCCGTGCCCCGGCTTGCGGTGCAGGACGGCGAGGTGGCGACCTATGTGCAGGACACTGTGATGCCATTCCGGCCGCGCCCGCAGGCCCAAGACGAGGAACTGATGAAGAGCCTGACCAACGCGGTGATGGATGTCGTGCGCCAGGGTGACTCGATGGCTGGTGTCGAGCGCCGCGAGTTCATTGAACGAAGCCTGCAGGCCCTCAAGCAGGACCCGCGTTTTGCGGCGGGCTAGGCAGGCGCGCCGGACCACCCATGAATACGCGCTGGGAATACCTGCTGATTCCATCCTTCGTGGTGAGCTTCGTCTTGCTGGCGGCGTCACAGCTAACCTTTCTGCGCGGCAGCCTGTCGGCCGACATGGGCCTTGGCAACCTGTCCAAGACCCTGGGTTGGGGCAACTACCAGACCCTGTTCACGGACGAGTTCTATGTGCGCTCCTTGTGGCTGACCGTGAAGGTGTCCGCCATCGCCACCATCTGCACCCTGCTGATGAGTTTTCCGGTGGCTTACGTGATCGCGCGCATGCGATCACGCTGGGCCATGGTGATGCTGGCCGGCGTGGTGGCCTCGTCGTTTGTCACG
>JANNGR010000105.1:0-7076 GCA_031403955.1 Betaproteobacteria bacterium | reverse complement strand
GAACGAAAGCGGACAGCTGGGTACAAAGGCGGCAGCCAGTTCCAATTGCGCGTTTCCGTCGGCCTGTTCGGAAGTGCCCATCGTACCTGCGCCGCCGGCGATTTTCACTTCCCTTGCACTTGGCTACAACCATTCATGCGGATTGAGAGGCAGTGGCAGCGGCCTTTGCTGGGGCGCCAATCAGGGCGGCCAGGTTGGCCCCAACTCAAACGCCACATGCCAGCCCTCGGGCCCAAACGGGCCCACCATATCCTGCGCCAATGGACCGGTGGCCATTTCCAATGTGCTTGGATTGACCTTGCCGGCAAAGATGCTCTCCGCGGGCGGCGCGCATACCTGCGCCATCGATGCAAGCGATCATGTATTTTGCTGGGGCCAGAATGACAAGGGCCAGCTTGGAACCGATCCGGCGTCGCCGATCATTCAGGTCGGGCCGGTCGCGCTGCCTGGTGTTGCCCTGGCAATCGCCGCGGGTTACGACCACACCTGCGCGCTGGTGGAACTGCCAAGAAGCTCAGGCGCGACACGCCTTTTCTGCTGGGGTGGAAATGCCTCCGGACAGGTCAATGGCGTGATTCCGCCCGTCGGCGCCCCAGCCTTCATTCACGCTCCCGTCAACGTCCTGCCGGGCATTGCCGGCGAATTCGCTTCGGTAAGCGCCGGGTGGGGAGTGACATGCGCCATCGTACGGGTCTACCCCGGCGGTGGGCCGGTGCCGGTCGGGTATGACCCGCTAGGGGGCTCGGTGGTTTGTTGGGGCGCCAGCGGCACCGGCGCAGTACTTGGACGCCCCGCCACCGTGCCGCCCCAGCCAGCGCCGGCCCCTATCGCATCAGCACTCTGGTTCCGCGAAGTTGCCGTGGGCCAAGGCTCCGCGTGTGCAACCGGCATTGATAACTCGGTATATTGCTGGGGCAATAACGGGGTTGGACAACTCGGCAGAGGAGCCTCGGCCGGCTTGGGCAGCAGTGCGATCCCAACGCCCGTCACAGGGGATTGAGCGCGCCTGACAAGCTATTGGCGCAAGATTTTGAGGATTCCCGGTCAGCCGCCCATGCCCGCGGCGCCGGGCAGGGCATCCGCTGTGCCCTTGACACTTTGTTTGACGCGCCGGGGCCAGACAACGGCCGCGGGAAGATTTGTTGCCGTAGGTGTTGCCGCAGGTCAGCGGCTTGTCACTTTCGCGCGTCAGGGTCTGGGTTCAGACACATTTCCTTTCGGGTCGAATAGGCGAATTGGCAAGTTCGCGCTCGCGGCGGCGGGTGCTCTGGTATCGGGGCTGACGGTGGCCTGGATGGCAGCCGTTGCGACGCCCACCGCCACGGTGGCTCCGGCATAACCCGGCCTGAGAGAGAAGAATTTCTTGTTGTTGATTTCCTGCCCAGGCGTGAATCCGAAGATGCAGTGAACAGGTCAGACCGGCGGTGGGTGAGCTCAGACTTTCCCTTTGTGGCACCGATTGCGGTGAATACCACGGACAGTGCATGGAGTCCCACCGAGCGGCGCAGCGTCAGAGCCGCTGGCTCGTCGCGCTGTCCCTGCCTGCGCGGCAGGCCGGGAGCCGCAGCGCTCCGTATCTGGGTCCGCACGGCAATGCCAGTGCAACAAGGCCGACGGTAGATGCGCAGTCTGTTCCTCGTTTTAACGCAGCTTCAATTCCATGCCAAAGCAGGAATACCGCTTATCAAGGAAGAAAACCGAAAACCGATTCTTGACTATTTGGAAGTCCCGGTAAAAGGGTTAGGCCGATGCATGCTGCAGCAACAACATGCCATTTGCGAAGAGCCAGATAAACGCGGAGTTCACTGCTAGGAAGATGCTCTTCGTGACGTCGGGTGCGAACGCTGCAGAGATGCAAGTGGAGGTCAAGGCACCAGCAACATAGTTGATCCAGTCCTTTCTTCCCATTCTTCCTGCAGCATTCTGTATCTCGTCTAGCTTGCGAAACAGTAGGTCAAGGTGCTCTGGAGACGCCTGATTTCGACGCGATAGCTCCTTCTTGACTTCGGAAACACTTTCTGCAACTCGACGAAGTTCTATTTCATCGAACGGGGCATTGTTTGGGTCAACCTCTACAGCGCCGGCGATAAATCCACCGCGTGGCGAAACTTGAGTCACTAAGAAGTCCACTCGCGAAGGATAGAGGGCGATTGCGCGGACTTCAACGATGCCATCGTGAGTTGTCTCGAAGAGTGTTGCGTCGCCGTTGGTCATCGTTCGGGTCACGTTTGGGAGCCCCGGGTATCCGATGACCACGTCGCAATCCTCGGCTGAACTTCGTCGGAGACTTAGGACGATTCCAACCTGCTTCGGACGGCCGCTTGCCCAGGAGAGGACTGAGATTGTTTCCTGTTTCATTGACATAAACCGTTGCGAGTTGCAGTTTGACATGAGCGGCAGACGCCGGCTTGCCGGTGGCTGTCCGCTTGATGGGTTAGGCGACCGGCTTGGGTGTCGGCTTTCGCCAACCCGGTGACGGATCGAACTGTAGACCAGCCTCCGGAGACCATCGGACACCGCGGCTCTTGCTTGACCAAACTATGGCGCCGTCTTCGGCGAAGTCGCAAGATCGTCTTACAGGATGCTCGAAGTACAGCCCGTACCCGAGGGATCTATGAATTCTGCTGACTTCCGTCGTCACCACCTCGCATGTTGAGTCGAACAGCTTGGACGGAATAGCCAAGTTCATCCCGCCACGATTTCTAACGCTTGGAAAGATGATCCCGCCGTTGGTCAATAGCAGCTCCGAGTAGACGGCCGACAGTTTGTAGTCATAACTCACCGAGTTAATTCTCCCGAAGAACTCCGCGAGAAAAGAGTCGACAAACACCGCGGCCATGAACTCAGCAGAACGGTTTCGTTGCATCTCGGCGAGTGTCGAATGCATTGCTGCATTGTGGATCAGGCAGTGGCCACTGCTATTAAATGATTGATAGTTCCCTACCACGTGACACGGTATGAATGAGCCCACGACTGGTCGAAAGGTAATGCTGTGGATGACATTGCCCTACTCGGCATGAATCTCATCCACACAGGTTGGATGGTTCCAGCTGCCATACATGACGAAGGAGCCCGGAAGATTGGCTCGTCCATACGAGCTGTTGCCGGATGGCGGGTAGATCAGATCATCCAGAGAGGAAAAGCCTTCCGGGTTCGAGGATACCCGAGCGCGATGCCATAGTTGGTGTGCCGTGCGCGGCACTCCGAGGATCTGATACCCAGACAGCAGTTTCAGCAGCTTCTCGCGAAGTGCGTCAGCAGTAAGCGAGCGAAGATCAGCTTCGCGGAGGGCAGTGGCGATCGCCGCCTTCTCATCCAGATCGGCCATCTGTTCGTTGGTGAAGAATCTCCCGCCGGGATCCGGCGTTGGGAAGGACAACACTGGCGGTGTACTCATGATGAGATGCCGCTTTGGGCCGCAAGTAGACGTCTAAAGCAATGCAGTCCGCAAATCACTGCGGTCCATATTACCAGCGTCACCATCAAAGCAAGCTCAAACCCATGCCCCATTTGACAACCTTGCTCGCATAAAAGTAGCGACAAACTCGGCAACTCGAGCGTCTGGACATCTGACATTTGCCATCCCCATTTTGTTGCGTTGCAGGCTTGAATCCGTAGCGGACCAGTTGATCCAGATTGCAACGCGTCGGACATTCAACCATCCCGGGCCAAGTATCGACCGATGCGCAGGTTGCGGCAAGCGGCTGTCTTGCCGCGACTGGATAGTCGGGTTCGACCTAACCGCGCACGGCACCACCGGCATTGCCCGTCGGTCGCCCATCGGCAGGGGTGATGTTTTGCGGGACTGGCTACCATCGACGAACGGGCGTCGTGGCGTAACCTTGATGACTGCAACCAGAAAGCGTGCAGTGTCAAATGCAAAACACCCGCACGGCCTTGCCTTGATCAGGCCCTCATTGCATTCAGGGTAAACCCTAGTATACTGTTCAGTATCTTATGGTTACTATGTAGAATGTTAATAAGCTGCTACGTAATTCCGGCTTGCGCGATGGTGCGCCATCGTGGCGCGCGGGCGAACTTCAGGGCGCGGCGTTCCAGCCCTACAACAGAGCAATCAACGCGAAGATGGACGTGACAAAACATGAAACATGACAGCCTGGATTCAAGCGACGGATCGACCGTCGATGCGGTAGTGGTTGGGGCTGGCTTCGCCGGTCTCTATATGTTGCACCGGCTGCGCCAGATCGGGCTCACGGCGCGGGTGTTCGAGAAGGGCAGCGACGTTGGCGGCGTCTGGTACTGGAATCGTTATCCGGGTGCGCGCTGCGACGTTGAGAGCATGCAGTATTCCTTTTCGTTCTCCGAAGAGCTGCAGCAGGAATGGCGCTGGCATGAGCGTTTTGCTCCACAGCCGGAGATACTGGCCTATGCGCAACACGTGGCCGAGCGTTTCGATCTGCGGCGCGACATCCAGTTCGATACCGGCGTCACGGCGGCGCATTACGACGAGGCAAGCGGCCGGTGGGAGGTTCGCACCGACAAAGGGGAACTCTTTAGCGCGCGCTTTTGCATCATGGCCACCGGCTGCCTGTCGGCGACCCGGATACCCGACCTGGCCGGCATCGATGACTTTCGCGGCCAGACCTACCACACCGGAAGCTGGCCGCACGAGGGCGTCGACTTCACCGGCCAGCGCGTCGGCGTAATCGGTACCGGGTCATCGGGAATTCAATGCATTCCGATGATCGCGCAGCAGGCAGACCGTCTTTGTGTCTTCCAGCGCACGCCGAACTTCAGCATACCGGCGCGCAATGCCCCGATGGACGACGAATACGAACGTGGCTGGAAGGACAACTACCCGGAGCTGCGCCGCCAGGCGCGCGAGGAGAGCACGTCCGGAACGGTTTACCAGAAAAGCACGCGCAAGGGGCATGAGGTTGAGCCTGAGGAGCGCCAGCTTGAGTATGAGCGGCGCTGGCAGCGCGGCGGCGTCAATTTCATGCACTCCTTCAACGACCTGATGCTCGACAAACGGTCCAACGACACCGCCGCTGATTTCGTGCGCGCGCAGATCCGCGCCACCGTGCGCGACCCGGCGATCGCGAAACTGCTGACCCCGACCGACCATCCGATCGGATCCAAGCGCATCTGCATCGACACCGACTACCACGCAACCTTCAACCGCGACAACGTCACGCTGGTGGATTTGCGCCAGGCGCCGATCGAGCGCATCACCGCCACCGGCCTGCAGACGGCTGACGCGCACTACGATCTTGATAGCATCGTATTCGCGACCGGCTACGACGCAATGACCGGCGCGCTGCTGAGGATCGATATCACCGGTCGCGCTGGCGAGACGCTGGGCCACAAGTGGGCGGCCGGACCCAAGACCTATCTCGGCTTGATGGTTGCCGGGTTCCCCAACTTGTTCACCATCACCGGGCCCGGCAGCCCGTCGGTGCTGGCCTCGATGATCTTCGCCCTTGAACAACACGTGGACTGGATCGCCGAGTGCCTGCAGGTGATGCGCAAGCGCGGGTTCAACACCATCGAGGCCGACGCCGTGGCGCAGGACCAGTGGGTGGCACACGTCAACGAAGTGGCCGACCGGACCTTGTTCCCGCTCGCCAATTCCTGGTACGTCGGCGCCAACATACCGGGCAAGGCGCGCGTCTTTATGCCCTATGTGGGCGGTGTCGTGCCGTACCGCCGCAAATGCGACGAGGTCGCTGCAAACGATTACGAAGGTTTTCACCTGTCTACGATATGAATAACACCAATACACCAGACGCTTTCGGGCTCACAGGACGGGTGTGTGTCGTGACCGGGGCCGGCAGCGGCATCGGGCAGGGCATCGCCGTGGCGCTGGCCCGCGCCGGCGCCCGCGTGGCGGTGCTCGACCGCAATGCCCAGGGCGGCGCGGCAACCGTACTGGAGATAGAGCACATCGGAGGCGAGGCAGTGGCGATCGAATGTGATGTCGCCAACGCCGTCAGCGTGACCGCGGCGGCCGAACGCAGCGCCGCCGCGCTCGGAGATTGCGACGTGCTGGTGAACAATGCCGGCGTGTTGCGCCCCGGCGCGCTCGATGTGTTGACCCTGGACGAATGGAACCAGGTGTTGGCAGTCAATCTGACCGGCTACTTCCTGTGCGCGCAGACTTTTGGCCGCCAGATGCGCGCCAAAGGCAAGGGCGCCCTGGTCCACATCGCCTCCATTGCGGCCGAACATGCAACCGCTTCAGCCGGGGCCTACAGCGTCGCCAAGGCGGGCGTTGTGATGTTGTCGCGCCAGTTGGCGATCGAATGGGGAGCACACGGCATTCGCAGCAATGTGGTGCATCCGGGCCTGATCCTGACACCGATGTCGCAGGCCTTCTACGCGCAGCCCGGTGTTACGGAAAAGCGCAGCCAGGCGATTCCCGTTGGCCGTATCGGCCTGCCCGACGACGTCGCGCAGGCGGTGCTGTTTCTGGCCAGTGATCGGGCGGCCTACATAACCGGTGACGAGGTTACGGTCGATGGCGGTTTCACGCGCATGTTGCTGAGCCTGATACCGCGCACCGGTTATGAACGCGAGGCCGGCTAGATGAACGATCCGAAACACAGCCATGCGTAGGGTAGCCGTCATCGGCGCCGGAGCCGCCGGCCTGTGTGTCGCCAAACATCTGCTGGGCAAGGGCATCGCCGTCGTGGTGTATGAATTGGGCACCCGGATCGGCGGGTTGTGGGTCTATGGGAACGACAACGGCCTGAGTGCCGCCTACCTGTCTTTGCACGTCAATTCCGAAAACCTGGTCACGGCCTACAAAGACTTCCCGTTTCCCGAGTCGGCGCCGATCTATCCCGACCATGTGCAGATGGCGCAGTACCTGGAGGCTTATGCCGAGCGGTTCGCCATCCGGCCGCATATCCGTTTTAGTTCCAAAGTAGCGGCGGTTGAGCCGGTGCCAGGCGGCGGCTGGCAGGTGCAACTGGCCGATGGGTCGCGCGAGTCGTTTGACGCCGTGGTGGTCGCCTCCGGGCATCAGGGCGTGCCCAACCATCCCCCATTCGCGAAAGATTTCACCGGGGAGTATCTGCATGCCCATGGTTACCGGGTGCCGCAGCCGTTTC
>JANNGR010000104.1:0-25435 GCA_031403955.1 Betaproteobacteria bacterium | reverse complement strand
ATCGGCCCCAGCGAGGACAGTTTTTGCCGGATTTGCAGGCCCATAGCCCCGCTATGGGTCAAAAAGACGGTGTTCACGAAGTGCGGCGAAGCCAAAAATGGACCGCTGCGGTCGATTTGCAGCCGACGATTCCCAAGTCCGGCAGGCTCCCAGTGTTTGCCCTTGTCCTTGTAGATGGCCCGGACAAGGTCAAAACCTTACACTGTCGGCCTTCCCAAGTTAGTGATGATGAACGCCCCTGTCGACGTTTCCTTTTTCGCGCGCGCCGCAAAACCGCTGACCAGTTACCGCAAATACTGGGCGGCGCGTTTCGGCACGGCCAGGTTTTTGCCGATGAGCCACGCCGAAATGGACGCACTCGGATGGGATAGCTGCGACATCATCCTGGTCACCGGCGACGCCTATGTGGACCACCCCAGTTTTGGCATGGCGGTGATCGGGCGCACGCTGGAGGCCCAGGGGTTTCGGGTCGGCATCATCGCCCAGCCCGATTGGCACACTGCGGCCGCGTTCCAGACGCTGGGCAAACCGAACCTGTTTTTCGGCGTGACCTCCGGCAACATGGATTCGATGATCAACCGCTACACCGCCGACCGCAAGATCCGCAGCGACGACGCCTACACGCCGGGCGACATGGGCGGCAAACGGCCGGACCGCGCCGCGCTGGTGTATTCGCAACGCTGCCGCGAGGCGTTCAAGCAGGTGCCGATAGTGTTGGGCGGCATAGAAGGCTCGCTGCGTCGCATTGCGCATTACGACTACTGGTCTGACAAGGTGCGCCGCAGCATCGTGGTGGACGCCAAGTGCGACCTATTGCTGTACGGCAATGCCGAACGCGCCATCGTCGAGATCGCGCACAGGCTTGCCGCGCGTGAGCCGATACAGACCATCACCGACGTGCGCGGAACCGCGTTTGTGCGCCGGCCGGACGACGAAACCGCCAAGGGCTGGTTCGAGATCGACTCCACCAGCGTGGACGCGCCGGGCCGGGTGGAGTCGCATGTGAACCCGTACATGACGACTTCGGAGCAGGCGGCGGGGCAGGGCACGACCTGTGCGAAGGAGGACGCTAACCAGGACACGCGTGCGCAATTGGCCGTGGGTGCGGCAATTCAGCCCCTGACCTTCATGCCCAACCCCGCGCTGAAGGGCAAACTAAAAGTGCCCCCGCGTGAGCGCTCGGTGATTCGTCTGCCCTCCTACGAGCAGGTCAAGGGCGACCCGGTGCTGTACGCGCACGCGAGCCGCGTGTTGCATCTGGAGACCAACCCCGGCAATGCGCGCGCGCTGGTGCAGGCGCATGGCGAGGGCGCAACAAGACGCGATGTGTGGATCACACCTCCGCCGATTCCGCTCACCACGGCCGAGATGGACTTTGTATTCGACCTGCCGTATGCGCGCTCGCCGCACCCGTATTACGCGGACGAAAACGGCAGCTTTGACCACGCCACCAAGATACCGGCCTGGGAGATGATCCGTTTCAGCGTCAACATAATGCGGGGCTGTTTTGGGGGCTGCACTTTTTGCTCCATCACCGAACACGAGGGCCGCATAATCCAGAGCCGCTCGGAAGACTCGGTGATCAGGGAAGTGGAGGCTATTCGCGATGGCGTCAAGGGTTTTACCGGCACCATATCGGACCTCGGCGGCCCGACCGCCAACATGTACCGCATTGGCTGCAAGAGCCCCACGATCGAGTCGGCCTGCCGCAGACCATCGTGTGTCTACCCGGGCATTTGTTCCAACCTGAATACCGACCACACGCCGCTGATAAATATGTACCGACGTGCGCGCGCGCTAAAAGGTGTCAAGAAGATCCTGATCGGCTCCGGCCTGCGTTACGACCTGGCCGTGCAAAGCCCGCAATACGTGAAGGAACTGGTGCAGCACCATGTGGGCGGATACCTGAAGATCGCGCCTGAACACACCGAAGCTGGCCCGCTTGGCAGGATGATGAAGCCGGGCATTGGCTCCTACGACAAGTTCAAGCAGATGTTCGACCGGTTTTCAGCCGAAGCGGGCAAGAAGCAGTACCTGATTCCGTACTTCATCGCAGCGCACCCGGGCACCAGCGACGAAGACATGATGAATCTGGCCGTGTGGCTCAAGAAGAACGGTTTTCGGGCCGACCAGGTGCAGACGTTTTACCCCAGCCCGATGGCCACCGCCACTGCGATGTACCACAGCAACCGCAACCCGCTACGCAAGATCACGCGCGACAGCGAAACGGTGGACAGCGTGCGGGGCGACAAGCGGCGAAGGCTGCACAAGGCCTTTTTGCGCTACCACGACGCCAACAACTGGCCCTTGTTGCGCGAAGCCTTGAAGACCATGGGCCGTTCCGATTTGATCGGCAACGGCAAGCACCACTTGATACCGACCTTCCAGCCGCTGACGGACGGCAACTACACCAGTTCGCGGCGCAAGAATTCGACCGCGGCCAAGGGCCGTATGTTGACCCAGCATACCGGCCTGCCGCCACGCGTGACCGGCACTGCCAAGCCTGGCGTCAAACCGGCACGCCAAGGCCGGTGACGCAAGCAGTCGCCTGGCTTTCTCTGCCAGGTTGCCTACCTGGACGCGGCCTCCACGCTGCTGTGCGCATCGACCCCGAACGACTCGCGCAACGCCGGGCACTGCTCGCACATTGGTCAATAGGATGTTATGGCGCGATGGCATTTAATAGGAGAAAGTGAAATGGTGCGAATTGAAAAACAAGGCGCGGTGTGGACCATCATCCACAGCCGGTTCAAGGAAGCGCGTAACGCCATGGACCCTGAAAGTGCTGATGCACTGGTCAGCGCGTTTCTGGAGTTCGACGCTGATCCGGCTGCCAGCGTGGCGGTGTTGTGGGGCGAAGGCGGGGCCTTTTGCGCCGGCTGGGACCTGAAATACGCGAGCACGTTGTCAGACCGCGCCGCCTTCCAGCGCGATGTCGTGCAAGGGCTTGCCTTTCCCACCGGCGCCAACCCGGCGCCGCGCGGCCCGCTCGGGCCGACGCGCCTGGAGTTGTCCAAGCCGGTGATTGCGGCCGTGGAAGGCCCAGCCGTTGCGGGGGGTATGGAACTGGCACTGTGGTGTGACATTCGTGTCATGGCCGATAGCGCCTACTTCGGCGTTTATTGCCGCCGCTGGGGCATTCCGTTGCTTGACGGCGGCAGCGTGCGCCTGGCGCGACTGGTGGGACAGGGCCGCGCGATGGAAATCATCCTGACCGGGCGCAAGGTGGACGCGGACGAGGCCATGCGCATCGGCATGTGCGAACAGGTTGTTGAGCGCGGCGGGGCGCGCGAGGCGGCGCAGGCAATGGCGGACAACATCGCCCGCTTCCCGCAGGCCGCGGTGCGAGCCGACCGCCGCTCGGTGCTTGAGACTTATGGCGCGCCGGTGCGCGAAGCTCTGCGCCGCGAGTGGGCCAACGGCGTTGACGCCCACTTCAAAGAGGGGGCGGCCGGCGCAGCGCGCTTCGCAAGCGGCCTGGGCCGCCATGGCGACTTCGACCGGATTTGAAGCTGCACCACACCCCCTACACAAGATGCGCTGAAGCCAGGGAACTGCATGCATCATGAACAACAAGTAGTCCTGATCCAGCGCGCCTTGGCGTTGATTGCGTCCAACAGCACCGAGCGGGGCGAACCGGCAACCAGTCCCACCGAGCGTTACCTGGACCCGGCGCGTTATCAGCGTGAGGTGGAGTGTATCTTCGGCCGCTTTCCGGTGGCATTGTGTCCAAGCGGCGCCTTGGCCAAGCCCGGCGACTCGCTGGCGCTGGACGTGGCAGGCCTGCCATTGCTGCTGGTGCGCGGAGAGGGCGCCCAAGTACAAGGCTTTGTCAACGCCTGCCGCCATCGCGGCACGCGACTGCAGGCGCCGGGCCCGGCCCACCAGCGCGTGTTCGTCTGCCCCTACCACAGTTGGACCTACGGTCTGGACGGTGCGTTGCGCGGCCGCCCGCACGCGGATGACTTTCCGCAGGCTCCAGTGCAAGATTGCGCGCTGGCGCGTGTGCCCACCGGCGAGGCGCTGGGTTTTGTGTGGGCGATCCCGCGCCTGTTGGAGCCAGGCGAAAGCGCGCGGATCGACCTCACCACCTACTTGGGTCGCTTTGGCAGTGACTTGCGCAATTGGGGTTATGACGGCTGGGTTCCGGTGCACCAGCGCGGGTTTGGGAACGCGGCCAACTGGAAGATACCGTTCGAGGGCAACCTGGAGACCTACCACTTCCAGTACGCGCACCGCACCAGCATTGCCGGCCTGTTCTACGACAACCTGCTGCTGGCCGACCATGATCGGCAGCACCATCGCATTGTCTTGCCGAAACGCAGCATCGAGGGACTGCGTGGCCAGCCGCGCGACACCTGGCAGCTAGGCCCGCATTCCAACATCATCTACTTCTTTTTCCCGGCCACCTTCATATTGCACCAGGGCGACCACTGCAACATGTTCACCGTGTTGTCCGAGGCGGTGGACCGCAGCCGCGTGCTGGCCGCCACGCTGGTTCCCGAAGCGCCGAAAACCGACAAAGCCATCAACTACTGGCGCAAGAATGTCGATTCGTTCTGGGGCGCGCTGGACGAAGACTTCGCGTTGGGGGTCTCAGCGCAGTCAACATTTTCCAGCGGCGCCAACCGCGTGTTGCATTTCGGGGCAACCGAGTGGTGCGCGGCGAAGTTTCATCGGGATGTGGAGATGTTGATTGGGTGACCGATCCCAGGAGGTTCTCTTCATCAATTAGCTGAGACGACTTGTTTCTGGGAGATTGAAGTAGTGCTCGAAAGGAAAATTTATGAACAGGGGTGCCTGAATCCATTCGCAAAGAACTGGCCGCGTTGGCCGCCAAGGCCGAGAGCGAGCTTGACCTGACGGACATACCCGCATCAATCAGGCAAGACTGGACGGGCGCGGTGCGCGGAAGGTTTTATCGGCCAATCAAGCAGCAAGTGACCGTGCGGGTTGACGCCGACGTGCTGGAGTGGCTAAAGAGTCAAGGCAAGGGCTATCAGAGCCGAATGAACAACATTTTGCGCGAAGCCATGCTCAATAGGGCGCGCCATAGTTAGTGTCGTTGCCAACGCGTTTTGGCGCTGATCGGTTCCATAGCCCTATGGCGCGGGACCTGGATCCGGTGCGGTATGCGCCTGAGGAGGAGGTCAACCGCCCGCGACGCCACGCCTCGGCGGGATCGAGGATGAATTCGCCGCGGTGCTGGGTTCCGACGGTACGGGTCATGCTCGTTATCGCTTGTCAGGTTTCCCAACCGGAGAAAAAAAAACCGGTCAGGCCCCCACGGTATCGAGTTTGGCCGACAACTCCAGCCACTGGTCTTCGAGTCGCTTCAACTCGTCGTTTACCAACTTCAGGCGTTTGCCCATTTGCGCTATCTCGGAGGGTCGCACGGCGCTGCTCAGGTGCGACTCCAATGCCGCGCCTTCGCCATTTAACAGGTTCATTTGCGCCTCGACGTTTTCCAGGTCGGTCTTGAGCGGTGCCTTCGCCGCGCCGGCTTTGGGTGAGCGCTTACCGGACGGTTTGCCGCCAATTTTGCCGCCGGCATTGGCGTTTTGTTTGATCTCCTCGCGCTGGCGTTTCGCCTCGTCGAGCAGATAACGCTGGTAGTCGTCCAGGTCACCGTCAAACGGCGCCACGCCACCGTGCGAGACCATCCAGAATTCATCACACACCGAGCGCAACAAGGCGCGATCATGGCTGACCAGCAACACCGTGCCTTCGAATTCGTTCAGTGCCATGCCCAAGGCGGCGCGGGTGGCCAGGTCGAGGTGGTTGGTGGGTTCGTCAAGCAACAGCAGGTTGGGGCGCTGCCAGACAATCATGCACAACACCAGGCGCGCTTTTTCGCCGCCGCTCATGCTGCCAACCGCCTGTTTGACCATGTCACCACCAAAATTGAAATTTCCCAGGAAGCTGCGCAGGTCCTGCTCGCGTGTCGCTTGGCCGGCAATTTTCCCGGCTGCAGTCAGCTCGCGTACCAGGGCGATCATGTGCTCCAGCGCGGTGTCCTCCGGGCGCAACACGTCGAGCTCCTGCTGGGCAAAATAACCAATGTTCAGGCCCTTGCCTTCGGTGATTTCTCCGCCTGTGGGCTGTAACTGGCGCGCTACCGTTTTGACCAATGTGGACTTGCCTTGCCCGTTGGCGCCCAGGATGCCAATGCGTTGTCCGGCCAATACCGAGCGGCTTACGTTGCGCACGATCACCGTGGGCGGTGTGCCCACTGGCGCGTCGGCCGGCGGCGGATAACCAAAACTTGTGCCCTGCATCGACAACATCGGGTTGGGTAAATTCGCCGGTTCACGAAACTCAAAGCTGAAGTCGGCCTCGGCCAGCAAGGGCGCGATTTTTTCCATGCGGTCCAGCGCCTTGACGCGGCTTTGCGCCTGTTTGGCCTTGCTCGCCTTGGCCTTGAAGCGGGCGATGAACTTCTGCAGGTGGGCGATCTTGTCCTGTTGTTTCGAATACATGTTTTGCTGCAGCTCCATCTGCTCGGAGCGCATGTCTTCGAACTTGCTGTAGTTGCCGCTATAGCGCACCAGCTTCGCCGCGTCAATATGCAGCGTGACATTGGTCACCGCATCAAGGAACTCACGGTCGTGGCTGATCACCAGCATGGTGCCTTCGAATCGCTTAAGCCAGGTCTCCAGCCAGACCAGCGCGTCCAGGTCGAGGTGGTTGGTCGGTTCGTCCAGCAGCAGCAGGTCGGATGGGCACATCAGCGCCCGCGCCAGTTGCAGGCGCATGCGCCAGCCACCGGAAAAGCTGTTGACCGGGTTATTCAGCTCCGGTGTCTTGAAACCCAGGCCAAGGATCAGGGCCTGGGCGCGGGCTGGCGCATCGTGGGCGCCGGCATCGTGCAAATCCATATAGGCGTGCGCCATGCGGTCACCATCGTTGCCAGCTTCCGCCGCCAACACCTCGGCCTGCGCGGCCAGCAACCGGGTGTCGCCTTCGATAACAAAATCGGTCGCGCCCTGTTCGGTCTCGGGCATGTCCTGCGCTACCTGGCCCAAGCGCCACTGGGCCGGCAGGTCGTAATCGCCAGCATCCTCGTGCAGCGACCCATCAAGCAAAGCAAACAGCGACGATTTGCCGGCGCCATTGCGCCCGACGAGACCGACCTTTTCGCCTGTATTCAGCGTTACCGACGCGTTGTCGAGCAATACTTTCGCGCCACGGCGCAGCGTGACGTTCTTGAGCGTAATCATGCGTGGAGGGTCGATAAAGAGCGGGCTGCGTCGCCATTGGACTGGGCGATCAGGACCGGACGCGTCAAAACGCAGACCTGGTCGCCGCCGGCGCTGGTGTCGAGCCATACCGCGGCCAGCGCCGGGAACGCGGCTTCAAAGTGCGCGCGCTCATGGCCGATTTCAAGCACCAGTGCCGCATCGGTGTTCATGTACGCGGACACGTCGCGCAGCAGGCGGCGCACGAAGTCCATGCCATCGGCACCGCCCGCCAAAGCCAGCGCCGGTTCGGCACGGTATTCAAGCGGCAAGCCGGCCATGCTCGCGTCATTCACATAAGGCGGGTTGCACAGAATCAGGTCATACCGGCCGCGTACGGCGTGCATGCCGTCGCCTTGCAACAAGTGCACGCGCTGGCCGAGTGCATGCCGGTCCAGATTGATGCGTGCTACTGCCAGCGCGTCTTCAGAGATATCGGCGGCGTCGACAATCAGTTGCGGCCAGGCCATGGCCGCCAGCACGGCCAGGCTGCCACCGCCGGTGCACAGGTCCAGCAGGCGTTGACTGCCCGGTGGCAACCAGTAGTCGAGCCCACCGCCGGCCAACAACTCGGCAATCAAGCTGCGCGGCACGATTGCGCGTTGGTCGACATAAAACGGTATGCCTTGCAACCAGGCTTCGCGGGTCAGGTACGCGGCCGGTTGGCGGGTGGCGATTCGGGTGGCCAGCAAGTCCTGCACCAGCGCTTGTTGCCGCGCTGTCACGGGAGTCTGCGCTATCGATGTGTCACTTTCCAATTCCGAGTCGAGTGGCAAACCGAGTTGCCACAACACCAGCCAGGCGGCTTCGTCGAAGGCGTTGGTAGTACCGTGGCCGAATGCCACTCCGGCGGCCTCAAGTTGACTGGCCCCGGCATCCATCAGTTCCAGGATCGTCATGGGTGTGGGCTGGCATTCAGCTTTTCGAGCACGCGCCGGTAAATATTCTTCAACGGCTCGATGTCGTGAATACAAACGTGTTCATCGATCTGGTGAATCGAGGCGTTCGGTGGACCGAGCTCGACCACCTGTGGGCATATCTTCGCTATGAAACGTGCGTCGCTGGTGCCGCCGGTAGTGGAGAGATCGGAGTCGATACCGGTTTCAGCCTTTATGGCGTCGCGCACCGCGGCCACCAGGGTTCCTGCCGGGGTGAGAAACGGTTGCGCTGCGAGCGTCCAGGCCAGGTCGTACTCCAAGCCGTGCTTGTCCAGCACCTGTTGCAGGCGCTGTTGCAGTTCATCGGGTGTTGACACCGGCGAGAAGCGGAAGTTGAAATCAACCAGCGCCGTACCCGGAATCACGTTGCCCGCCCCAGTGCCCGCATGCAGATTGCTGACCTGCCAGGTGGTGGCGGGGAAAGCGGCGCTGCCGGCGTCCCATTGCATGGCTGCCAGCTCGGCCAGCGCGGGTGCCGCCAGATGAACGGCGTTGCGCGCCAACTGGGGATACGCCACATGGCCCTGCACGCCCTTGACTGTCAGTTTGCCGCTCAGGCTGCCGCGCCGCCCGTTCTTGATGGTGTCGCCGCTGCGTTGCACCGAGGTCGGCTCACCCACCAGGCAGAAGTCGATTTTTTCGCCGCGTTGCCGCAGCACTTCGCAGACCTTGGCGGTACCGTCGATTGCCGGACCTTCCTCGTCACTGGTCAGCAGAAAACCGACCGACAAACCGGCGTCTGGATGCGCCGCGAAAAATTCTTCGGTGGCCACCACAAACGCCGCCAGCGAAGTTTTCATGTCGCTGGCGCCGCGGCCGTATAACTTTCCGTCGCGGAGGCTCGGCGTGAACGGGTCGCTGCTCCACTGTTCCAGCGGCCCCGTGGGTACCACGTCGGTATGGCCGGCAAACACCAGCAGTTGGCTGGTGCCGAGGGCATCTTTTACGCGCTGCGGTGCGCGTTTGGCCCACAGGTTGGTGACGCGCGACTGCGGTGGTCCGAACTGCAATGTTTCACACGCGAATCCAAGGGCTTCCAGTCGTTGGCGGATGATGTCCTGGCAACCCGCGTCTACAGGAGTGACGGACGCGCGGGCGATCAACTGCTCGGTTAGGTGCAGCGAGCGGGTCATCAATGCTTGACGTCCAGCGTGATTTCGGTGAACGACGGCTCGTCGTCCGGGTCGTCCTGCGGCTGGGGCGCGGAAGCCTTGGCGAAGTCGTTTTGCATGCGCCACATCAGGTTGGTGGGCGAGTCCGAGTTGGCCAGGCCTTCCTTGCGGTCCACGGTACCGCTCATGATCAGGCGCGCTATGTCGGCCTCGAAGCTTTGCGAGCCTTCGGCCATCGATTTTTCCAAGGCCTCCTTGACACCCGAGAAATCACCTTTTTCAATCAGCTCTGAAATCAGTTTGGTGTTGAGCAATACCTCCACTGACGGTATGCGCCCGCCAGACGAGGTTCGCAACAGGCGTTGCGAGATCACCGCTTTCAGTGCCGCGGCCAGGTCACCCAGCATGGTCTGACGAACCTCGACCGGATAAAAACTGAGAATCCGGTTCAGCGCCTGGTAACTGTTGTTGGCATGCATGGTGGCCAAGCACAGGTGACCGGATTGGGCATAGGCCAGCGCCGCCGACATGGTTTCGCGGTCCCGTATCTCACCGATAAGAATCACATCCGGCGCCTGGCGCAGCGCATTTTTTAGCGCCACCTGGAGCGACTCGGTGTCGGTGCCAATCTCGCGCTGGTTGATGACCGATTTCTTGTTCTTGAACAGGAACTCCACCGGATCTTCGATCGTCAATATGTGCCCTGCCACACTTTCGTTGCGAAGTCGATCATCGACGCCAAGGACGTAGTTTTGCCCGCGCCGGTGGCCCCTACCATCAGCAGCAGCCCGCGTTTTTCCATTATCAGGTCGCCCAGCGCCAGTGGTAGCGACAGGCTGGCCAGTGGCGGGATTTCATTCGAGATGAAACGGATGACGGCGGCGATTGAGCCGCGTTGGCGCATCCCGCTCAAGCGGTAACGGCCAATGCCCGCGAGCGGAAAACCCATATTGAGTTCCCCGGTGGTTTCGAGTTCCAACATCCGTTCGGCCGGCAACACCTCGGCCAGTAAATTGCGCGGCGCGTCGGGCGGCAGCACCTGGTTGTTGATCGGAATACACAGGCCGTTGATCTTGATCAGGGCTGGTGAATGCGCCGATAGATAGACGTCTGAGGCCTTCTTGTCACTCATCAGGCGCAGGATGCGCTCCATCGTTCCCGGAGTTATGGTGGTTGCCATGGTGGGGCCTTTTTGATCAATTCGACACGGGTTCTCAATCGCGCAGCAACTCGTTCAGGCTCGTCTTGGCCCGCGTCTGGGCATCGACACGCTTGACGATCACGGCGCAGTAAAGGCTGTATTTGCCGTCGGCGCTGGGCAGGTTACCGGATACCACCACCGAGCCGGCTGGGATGCGGCCATAACTCACGGTGCCGCTGGCACGGTCGTAGATCTTGGTGCTCTGGCCGATGTAGACCCCCATCGATATGACCGAGTTTTCTTCCACCACCACCCCCTCGACCACCTCGGAACGGGCACCCACAAAACAATTGTCCTCGATGATGGTGGGCCCGGCCTGCATCGGTTCGAGCACACCGCCAATACCCACTCCACCACTCAAATGCACGTTTTTGCCGATCTGCGCGCAGGACCCGACGGTGGCCCAGGTGTCTACCATGGTGCCTTCATCCACATAGGCGCCGATGTTGACGTAAGAGGGCATCAGTACCACACCCCGGCCAATGAAGCTGCCGCGCCGGGCAACGGCGGGAGGTACTACGCGCACTCCGGTGGCTTTCATCGACTCTTCGTCGAGATGCGCAAACTTGGTTTGCACCTTGTCGTAAAAACCAAGGTCACCGGCCCGGATGACCGCGTTGTCCTTGAGTCTGAAACTCAACAACACCGCTTTCTTGATCCATTGGTGGGTGGTCCAGCGGCCCACGCTTTCACGCGTGGCGACCCGTAGATGTCCGCGGTTCAGGTCGGCTATGACGTGCTCCACCGCTTCGACAACCTCCTTCGGCGCGGATTTGGAGGAGATGCTGGCGCGGTTCTCCCACGCGGCATCGATGGTGTGCTGGAGTTGTTGGGTCATGAACAGGGGTGGAAAAATGTGTTGAATGGTTCAGCTTTTGGTTCTGCCGCGGACAAACTCGACGATGCGCCGCGCGGCTTCCTCGCATTCGGCGGTTTCGGCCACCAGTGCCATCCGGATCCGCTGCGCACCCGGGTTGTTGCCGTTGACGTCGCGTGCCAGATAACTTCCGGGCAAGACACTCACATTGTAAAGAGCGAACAACTCGCGGGCGAAGTCGGTATCGCTGCCATGCACCTTGGCCCAAAGGTAGAAACCGGCGTCGGGCAACGCAACTTCCATGACTTCAGCCAGCATCGGTGTGACGCGCGCAAACTTCTCGCGGTACATCGCCCGGTTCGCGACCACATGCTCTTCGTCACCCCAGGCCGCAATGCTGGCGGCCTGCACCACCGGGCTCATGGCGCTGCCGTGGTAGGTTCGGTACAGCAAGAACTGCTTGATCAGGTCGGCGTCGCCGGCCACAAAGCCGCTGCGCATGCCCGGCACATTGCTGCGCTTGGACAGACTGGTAAATGAAATCAGGTTTCTGAAATCGTGGCGCCCGAGTTTTGCGGCTGCCTCGAGTCCGCCCAGAGGTGGCTGGTCGCGGAAATAGATCTCGCTGTAACACTCATCCGACGCTATGACAAAGCCAAACCGGTCGCTGAGCGCGAACAGTTTTTCCCACTGCGGTAGTGGCATCACGGCGCCGGTCGGATTGCCGGGCGAACATACAAACAACAATTGGGTGCGCGACCAGATAGGGTCTGGCACGTTGTCCCAGTCCTGGGCGAAGTTGCGTTCCGGGTCCGCCGGCACGAACCAGGGTTGCGCCCCGGCCAGCAAAGCCGCGCCTTCGTAGATCTGGTAGAACGGGTTGGGGCATATTACGAGCGGCCCGTCATCGGCGCCTGTCAGTCCTGAAGCCGGCCGAGCAGCAACGATGGTTTGCGCAAAAGCGAACAATGCCTCGCGCGAACCGTTGACCGGCAGCACCTGGGTGGCCGGGTTGACGTCCAATGTGTAGCGTCGGCGCAACCATATAGAGAAGGCATCGCGCAATGCCGGGTCGCCCGCCGTGGCCGGATAACGGGCCAACCCGCTGGGATTGCTGCACGCCGCCTGGGCCAAAGCCTGCGCGATAAACGCCGGTGTCGGATGCTTCGGTTCACCGAGGCCCAGACTGATCGGGCGGTGGGCCGGATTGGCGCTGATACCCGCGAATAGCAGTCGTAGCCGCTCGAAGGGGTAGGGATTCAGGCGCTGTAGCAAATGGTTCATGGAAGGCGATTATCCGGGCTGGATTGCCGGCTGCGATGTGACGTTCCGGATGCAGTCGCCATGCATCTGATTGCTGGGTTCTGGCGCCACAGGCAGGCCTTGCCGATGTGGCAAGATGCCCCGGCAGGATCTCAAATTCCATGTAGACAAATATGCGGAAATGTGCGGAAATTGCATTGGCAGTGATAGCAGGTTGGCGAATTCGCCGATCGGCAAGGAGGGTCAGTTGCCCTTTCTGAATCGCTGGTTTGGCGTTATTGATGTGGTTGGGTTGCGGCGGCCGGGTGTTCGGCCGTTAACCAAAGACTCGATCAGAAGTCAGGAGGTTCAGATGATTGTCACCCCAGGTTTTCGTCGTCGCGCACTGGTTGTTGCGCTTGCAACCATCTATGGCGTGGGGACCCAGTTGGCGCAAGCCAACCCGAACGGTGCGCAGGTGGTAAGTGGCCAGGCCACGTTACAAACCCAGGGCAATAAGCTGACCGTCACCAATACCCCGGGCGCGATCATCCATTGGCAGGGTTTTTCAATCGGGGCCGCCGAAACCACCTATTTTCAACAGCAAAACGCCGCCAGTGCGGTGCTCAATCGGGTCCAGGCGCAAAACCCGAATCTGAAGAGCCAGATCGACGGTACGCTGGGCTCCAACGGCCGGGTCTTTTTGATCAACCCGAATGGAATCGTGTTTGGCGCTGGCAGCGTTATCGACACCCAGGGTTTTGTTGCTTCCACCCTGAATCTGAATGACCAGGATTTCCGGTCCGGGATACTCAAATTTGCAGCCCAGTCGGCAGCCGGCAACATCGAGGCCAAAGGGCGGATCAGTTCGGGCAATGGCGACGTCTATCTGGTGGCCCCGAATATCGGCGTCGATGGTAGTGCGGTGATAACCAGCGCGGGTGGCAATATCGTGCTTGCCGCCGGCGAGATGGTCGAAATTACCGGCCGCAATCTGAACGACATCAAGTTCGCGATTCAGAGCAAGAGCAACCAGGCCGTCAACCTGGGCACACTCAGTGGCGGCGCCGTCGGCGTATTTGCGGGCACGCTGAGCCACTCGGGTGTGATCCAGGCGCAAAGCCTGTCCCGGGAGGGTGGCCGTCTGGTGCTAAAAGGGCTGGACAGCGTCACGCTGGGTGCCGGCAGCAAGACCGTCGCCGATGGCGCCACCCTGGGTGGGACCATCAACGTCGAGTCGCACAGCGGCAATGTAATCCTCGACACCGGCTCACTGGTCAGCGCGCAGGCACTGTCCGCGGCCCAGCCATGGCAGGCTGCTCCACGCGGCGGCGCCGTCGCTATTCACGCCGCGACCGGCATCGTGGCCATCGAACGTAATGCTTTGGTGAGCGTCGATGGTGGCTGGGGCGGGAGTGTTGATGTTCAGTCCGCCAAACTGATACAAGACGGCGCGGTGCATGCGGATGGCCGCGATACCGTGGGCGGCACGATTGCTTTGAAGGCCGAAAGCCGCCTGATCCAAAGCGCGGGCGCCACCGTTTCCGCCCAGGGGGTATTACGCGGTGGCGACGTCAAGTTGTCGGTCGACGCCGATCCTGGCGGCTCGGGCAACCTGTTTACATCGGCTGCGATTGACTCTAGCGCCAGCAGCGGCGTGGGTGGCACTGTCACCATCACCGGGCGCGAACTGACTTTTGCGGCTGCGCGTCTGGCAGCCAATGGCGATGCCGGCGGGGGCACGATCCGCGTTGGCGGAGGCAAAGCCGGCAAAGACACCAGCGTTGCCAATGCACAAAACGTTGTAGCCAATGGCACCACCAGTTTTGAGGCCAATGCGCGCGTGGACGGAGACGGTGGCAATGTCATCGCCTGGGCCGATGGCCGCAACCGGTTTGCCGGCGTGCTTGGAGCGCGTGGCGGTGCCAGCGGCGGTAACGGCGGTTTTATCGAGGTGTCGGGCAAGGAAGAGACGCAGTTCGGTGGGGTGCCCAATGCCAGCGCGCCGCACGGCAAGGCTGGAACCTTCCTGCTCGATCCGAAATACATCCTGATTCAGAAACCGGCCGTGATAGCCGGCGTCAGCGTCGAGTTGCTCGATCCCAATCCGGGCAACAACGACAATTTTGGCTCAAACCTGACTGTTTTTTCAAGTGCCAATGGCAACATCCTGGTGTTGAATCCCACGGATGACCTGGGCGGCACCAATGCGGGCGCCGTTTACCTCTATGACGGGGTTACCGGGGCGCTGATTTCGCACTTGCGGGGCAGCACGGCCAACGACCAGGTCGGCAGCAGCGGAACGCAGACCTTGATCAGCAACAGCAAGCTTGCAATCCGGAGTCCGAGCTGGAACAACGGTGCTGCAACGTTGGCGGGCGCTATTACCTGGTTTGACCTGCTGACTGGCGCATCAGGCGCCGTCTCCGCAGCGAACAGCCTGGTGGGCAGTACCAGCAACGACCGGGTTGGCAACAGTTCTCTCCAGTCACTGGGCGGCGGCAAGTTCTCCCTTGCCACCGCCGCCTGGAACAGCAATGCCGGCGCCGTGACTTGGGTCGACAGCGCCGCACCGCTGGTTGGCGCGGTCGGCGCCGGCAACAGCCTGGTAGGCGGCAGTGCCAATGACCGGATCGGCAATGGCGGCGTCAGCAACTTCGGCTCGGGTAAGTCCCTGGTATTCAGCCGCAATTGGGATGCTGACCGGGGCGCCGTCACCTGGTTCGACAACGCGGCGGGAACAACCGGTGTTGTATCAGCGGCCAACAGTCTTGTTGGCTCGACCCCCGGCGATCTGGTCAGCAGTGGCGGCTCGTTCTTTTTTGGCAGCAAGATCGTGATCCGTAGCCCGGAATGGAATAACGGCGGCAGTGTGGTTGCAGCCGGCGCATTGACCTGGGCAGATCCGGGCACGGCTTTGACCGGCACGGTTTCGGGCCTGAACAGCCTGGTCGGCAGCAACCCAAATGATCGGGTTGGCAGCAGCGCCCTTACTTTTATCAACGGCACCCATTCCGCGCTGTTCAATTCCGCATGGAATGCCAATACCGGCGCGGTGACGTGGATCGACAGCACGGCGCTGGTGTTTGGCGCTGTCAGCAGCAGCAACAGCCTGGTTGGCTCCACTCCAGGCGATCGGGTCGGCAGCGGCACTACCGTCAACCTGTTCAACGGCAACCGCCTGATCCGCAGCCCGCTATGGAATGGCAGTGCGGGGGCGGTCACTTATGTCAACGACAATGCCGGCATCACCGGTGTGCTGGGCAATACCAACAGTCTGGTGGGTGCAATACCCGGCGATGCGATTGGCAGTGGTGGGGTGCAGCGCCTGAACAACAGCAATTACGTCGTCCTTAGCCCGACGGCCGACATTGGCGGCGTCAGCAACACTGGGGCCGTGACCTGGGGTAGTGGAACGACCGGCATCAGTGGTTCGGTCGGTAACACCAACAGTCTGGTAGGCACGAGTGTTAGCGATCAGGTGGGCAGCGGCGGCTTGACGCAACTTTCCTCCGGTAACTACCTGATCAACAGTCCGCTCTGGGGCGGCGGCCGCGGCGCGCTGTCTTTCGCCGGTGGCACGGCGCCGATCATCGGCTCGCCGGACCTGGTTGCGACCGTGGGCGGCAACAGCATTTTCGGCAACGGCACCGGCGACAACATCGGCAGTTCCGGGGTGCGGCAGTTGAGCAACGGCAACTTTGTCGTCTTCAGTCCCAATTTCACCAATGTAGTGGGTCCCAGTCCCGCCGTCGATGCCGGTGCCATCACCTGGGGCAGCAGTACCACCGGGTTTGCCGGCACGGCGGTGGTTTCCAATGCCAACAGCCTGGTCGGAACCCAATCCAATGACCGGGTCGGCTTTAACCCTGGCAGTAATTTCTTCGATCGAAGCAGTTATTACCTGCTGCGCAGCCCGACTTGGAACGGTTCGGCTGGCGCGGTAACGTTTTCGACCGGCACGGCGGCGATTACAGGCAATGTGGATTTAACCAACAGCCTGATCGGCAGCACCGCCAATGACAATGTCGGCAGCACGATTACGTTTTTGAGCAGCAACAATTATGTGGTGTCGAGTCCGAACTGGGACAACACGCCCACGCTTCCTCAGGCCGGCGCGGTCACATTCGGCAATCTCACGACCGGAGTGTCAGGCACCATCAACAGCACCAATAGCCTGGTCGGCAGCGGTGTCGGCGACCAGATCAGTAGTGGTGGTATCACGCAACTCAGTGGCGGCAATTACCTGATCCGAAGCCCGATCTTCGGCCTCGGCGCCGGCGCCGTTACATTTGCGCCGGGCATCTCACCAATTACCGGCACCGTTGCCGCCGCGAACGGCATTTTCGGCTCTACGGCGGCTGACGGTGTTGGCATCAGCGGTGTGACTATTCTCAATAACGGTAATTTTTTGGTTCGCAGCACCAACTGGAACGGTGGTTTTGGCGCGGTTACATGGGGTGACCGCACCACCGGTTTCCAGACACCCGGAGCGGTGTCCAACCTGAACAGCCTGACCGGCACCCAGGTCACCGATCAGGTTGGCAGCGGCGGCATACAGCAACTTAACACCAGCAACTACCTGGTCTTGAGTCCCAACTGGAACCAGGGTGGCGGCGCCGTGAGTTTTGCGTCCGGCACAGCGCCTGTTGTGGGCGATGTCAGCAGCACGGACGGCCGCAGCATCGTCGGTGCAAACACTACTGACGCAATTGGCAGCAATGGAATCCAGATTCTCAACAATGGCAATTTCGTGGTGTTCAGCCCCAGTTGGTCGAATGGCCTAACGACCGAGGCAGGTGCCTTCACGTGGGGCGACCGGACCACCGGTTTCGTGGCCCCCGGTTTTGCAAGCAACGCGAACAGCCTGGTCGGAACCACGGCATTTGACAAGGTCGGCAGCGGCGGAATCACCTCGTTGCTAATCAACGGCAACTTTTTCTCGCCCAGTGGAAAGTACCTGGTCGAAAGCCCTGACTGGACTGCCAGCACCGGCGCGCTTACCTGGTTCGACCAAACTTTGGGTATCTTCGGCAATCTGTCATCAACCAATAGCCTGGTCGGTTCCAGCGCGCAAGACCAGATCGGCTCCGCCGGAATCCGGTTCACGGGTAATCAGTACCTTGTTTTCAGTGACAAATGGGCCAATATCGCAATCCCGGGCGTGGCCACACAGGCCGGGGCGGTAACCTGGGCCGATCAGAACACCGGTATCAGCGGCGTGGTTTCAAGCGCCAACAGCCTGGTCGGCTCAAATATCGGCGACCGGGTCGGAATGGTTGGCTCCTTCCCATCGATTCAATTTCTCAGCGGTGGCCTGTTATTACGCAGTGAAAACTGGAATGGCGGCCGCGGCGCGTTGACGTTCGTTCCGACGGCTGGCTCTGCGACCGGTGTGCTCAGTGCCGCCAACAGCCTGGTCGGCGCGACTGCTGGCGACAAAATCGGCAGTGGCGGCATTGAACAACTCAACAACAACAAGTTCGCGGTGCTGAGTCCGAACTGGAGCAACGGCGCGGCCACCAGCGCCGGAGCGGCTACCTGGGTCGACGCGACCGCGGCACTTTCGGGCTTTACCGGCACCGTCTCGGCAGCTAACAGCCTCGTCGGTTCGACCACCAACGACCAGGTTGGGTCGGAAGGCATTGATTCGCTGGGCGGCAACCTGTACGCGCTCAGAAGCTCGAATTGGGATAACGGAGCCATTGTCAACGCCGGCGCAATTACCTGGGTTGACAGTGCAACACCGCTGACTGGCGCGGTGTCGGTTGCCAACAGCCTGGTCGGGTCCAATACCAATGACGCGGTAGGGAATTCAACCAACTTTGACTTTGGTACCGGCTTCATTGTTACCAGCAATTTCGCCTGGAACGGCAACCGCGGCGCGGTCACCTGGATGAGCACGGCAGCACCCGCGACCGGCGCAATCTCATCGGCCAACAGCCTGGTGGGCGCCAATCCAAACGATTTTGTCGGCAACGGTGGCATAGATACTTTCAGTCTGGCCAACGATGACTACATCGTGCGCAGTCCTTCCTTTGGCGCCAATAGCGGCGCTTTGACCATCGGATCCAAAACCAGTGGAATTTCCGGCGTGGTGTCGGGCGCCAACAGCCTGATCGGATTCGGCACCAGTTTTCAGGCTGTTAACACCCAGACCAGGCTGCTGGTAAGGGCCGCCAATGCCAGCAGCGGCGGTTTTACCAACAATGGCCGCGTCTGTGTGTACGCCGGTGGTGCTGGTTGCGCCAGCAGCACCGCGCTCGGTCCGCAGTTGTTTGCCAACAATGCAAGTGCGAGCGTGACCATAACGCCAGACCAGATTACCGCCATTACCAACAACGGTACGTCGGTGGTCCTGCAGGCCAATTCCGACATAACCCTGGATTCGCTGTCGGACATCATCACCAACAACGGATCGGGCAACGGTGGCGACCTGACCTTGCAGGCCGGGCGTAGCGTGTTGATCAATTCAAACATAAAGACCGACAACGGCAACCTGAACATCATCGCCAACGAGCGCGTGTCCAACGGCGTCTCGGCGGCTGACCGGGATCCGGGCGTGGCCGAGATCACGATGGCCAATGGCACGTTGCTTGATGCCGGCACCGGCAACGTCAGCATTCATTTGAGTGATGGCGTCGGACACTCCGGCGCGCAGTCGGCTGCGGGCAGTATCAATTTGCGCAGCATCGCCGCCGGCAACCTGTTGGTGGAGACTGATTTTGGTGCCATCAACATTGGTAACCCGGCGGCTACGCTGCCAAGTGAAATCAATATCGCCGGAGATGCCGAATTAATAGCCGCCACGACTATCCTGTTGTCCGGCGGCGGCCCTGGCGCCCACGCGCAGTTGTCGGCCAACGGGCAGATCACGTTCCAATTGCCCAGTGTGTCAAGCCTGGAGTTGCGCAATGGCGGCTCTTTCGCGCGTATTGTCAACCCGTCGCAGGCATTCCCAATCAAGCTGGTGGTGGCGGGCTGTATCGGCTGTGTGGTTGTCTCGCCTTTCGAGATCACTGGCTCGTCGGGCTCCAGCATACTTGACGTGATCACCGCCAGCCTGCTGAGCCTGAACCCGAATCCGCTCGATCAAATCGAGGACACCAAAGAGTCCAAGGGCGAAATCGAGGTTGAGGCCGGAGAGACTTGCAAATAACGGGATCCGACCATGACACCAACCAAATCAAAATTCCTGCTGTTGCTGGCTCTTGTGTTGCCAATATGTGCCAGCGCGGCGCCGGCCGGAGAAGTTGAGTTTGCCAAAGGCATCGGGGCGGCACAGGCCAGTGGCCGGGTACCGCGGGCGCTGGGCCAGGGCGTGGCGATCGATCCGGGTGACACCGTCACGCTGGGCTCGAACAGCTTCGCCGTGCTCAAGATGACCGATGGAACCCGCATGACGTTGCGGCCCAACACTGCGGTCAAGTTCGAGGACTATGTGTACAAGGAGCCGAACAAACCCGACAGCATGATCACCAGCCTGCTCAAGGGCGGTGTGCGCATGGTGACCGGCCTGATTGCCAAGAGTTCACCGCAGGCTGCCAAGCTGACCACCGCGACTGCCACCGTCGGGATTCGAGGAACCGACTTCGACGCCCGGATTTGCCGCACCGACTGCGCCGCGGACGCTGGACGTATTGCGCAACAGTCCGAAGTCGCCAACGTCGCTGCCAGCGCCCGAGTGGCCAGCTTGCAGGGGCCGGTGTCTGCCGTTGCTACCGGCGGCGAGCGTCGCATTGTGGCCGAAGGCGGACCGGTGTATTCCGGCGAGGTGGTTGAGACCGCCAGCAACGGCCACGCGGTGCTGGTGTTTCGGGACAACACCAAGGTCACGGTGCAGGCCCGAACACAGTTCAAGGTGGAAAACTTTGTCTACAGCAGCGAGAGTCCGGGCGATGGCGCGGTGGTGTTCAATTTATTGCGTGGCGGCATGCGGGTATTGACCGGTCTGGTCGGCAGGGCGCGCCCACAGGCCGTGCGCATGACCACCGCTACCGCGACCGTGGGTATCCGCGGCAGCGGACTGGACATCTTCAGCGACCCCGACGGATGTGAGGTAGCCGGCGGCGCGGCCGGTTGCACGATTGTCACGGCATGGGAGGGGGAGGGCGTGCTCAACCCGGGTGCTGCCAATGAACTGACGGTTCCGATGGGGGTGTTTGCGGTGCAGGACGCGGCCGGGGCAGTGCCACGCCAGCTCCAGTTACCGCCGCCGTTCATGCTCAACATTCCCACCCCGCGTCCGGATACGGTGCCGGCCAATGCGGAGCAGTTGTTCAGCGCACAGGAAATCAACGAGAGCGACCCTGGCCTGTTTGTGTTTTCGCGCGATGGCCATCTGTCGCTGACCAGCGGTGACAAAACCATCGACATCGCCCGTGGTGAGACCGGTTTCCTGAATGCGGACGCCACTCGTCTGGTGCGCTCGGTCATCACACCCAACTTCCTCGAGTTCGATTTCGTTCCTCGACCCGACCGTTTCAACCCGACTTCCGCGCGACTGCTTGATCTCGCCGGTGCCTTCCGCGTGAAAGCACCAGTGTGCCGTTAACTGGACCGACAAAACATGCATACTCAGAATAAGAAAACCCTCCTGGTACTGGCCACACTGGCTTGCCTGGGCGCTTCAGCGCAAGCCCAGACGGCGGCGGCGCCGGACGAAGAAGCCAGCTTTACCGTGACCGGCTTTACCGTCGAAGGCGAGAGCCCCCTGGCGGAGGCTTTGACCCAGAGCACACTTGCGCCTTACCTCGGGACGCACAACGGCATTGAACGCCTGCAACAGGCGGCGACCGCTCTTGAAGGCGTGCTGCGTTCGCGCGGTTTCGGTTTCTACCGTGTGGTGTTGCCGCCGCAGGACATTGGTGGTGTCATCAAGCTGCAAATGTTCAAGTTCACGCTCGGTGCGGTCGCAATCAAGGGAAACCAGTTTTTCTCCAACGAGAACATTCTGCGCAGCCTGCCGCAGCTCACTACTGGAAGTTCACCGAACACGCAGCAACTGGCGCGCGATCTCTCGGTGGCCAACGAAAACCCGAGCAAACGTGCCAACGTCACGTTCAAGCAAGGGGATGTAGCCGACACGATCGACGCCAACGTCCAGGTGGACGATTCAAAAACGCTTAGCGGCTTTTTCATGTTGAACAACACTGGCAACTCAGCGACCGGTTACGGTCGCCTGACAGCCGGGGTGTCCCATACCAACCTGTTTGACCTGGACCAGCAGGGTACGGTCACTTACACCACCTCGCCCAGCGACCCGGGCCGGGTTCATCAGTACGGTGGCTATTACCGCGCGCCACTGTATGCCTGGGGCGGAATATTGTCAGCCTATTACACGTCGTCGACAGTCGATTCCGGGTTGGTGGCCAACTCGATCAATGTCACTGGCCGCGGCAAGTTCGCCGGTGTGCAATACACCCACTATTTCGCCCCGGACGGCGACTACCGCGCTTTCCTGGCGTTGGGCCTGGACGACAAGAATTTCCTGAACGACAAGATCACCTCGGGTGGCGCGCCTTTATTTCCCAATTACCGGACGCGCCCGCTTACGCTGAGCTACACCGGACGGATCGAACAAAAATGGGGTCTTTGGGGTTATAACGTCGACTACGTGCATAACCTTCCCAATGGTGGAGGCAACGATAACGTGAGTTACGCCGGCAATCGCTCTGGCTCCTCCGTCAACTGGAACGCGCTTCGTTTTGGCGCCGACGTGGCCGTGCCGCTGCCCGCCAACTGGCTGTTCAACGCGCGCATGCGCGGCCAGTCCAGCGGCTCGCCGCTGGTGCCGGGCGAACAATTCGGCGTGGGTGGCGCCCAGTCAGTTCGCGGGATTGGCGAACGCCTTTTAGCGGGCGACTCGGGCCTGCAGGGGAATATCGAGTTCTGGTCGCCCGCATTGGCGGAAAACACGCGCGCCGTGTTGTTTTACGACTTTGGCGAAATACGCAACCACAACAACCTGCTGCTGCCGTCGGCTTCGGTCACCAGTTATGGCGCGGGGCTGCGCTGGAGCATGGGCACCAGCTTGTCAGCCAACCTTGACTTCGCGCATGTTTTGTCCGGCCTGGGCAATCTCCCGCCGGGGACTTCCAGGGACAAGGTGCACTTCAGCCTGAACTGGCGTTACTAGACACAAAGGCCGGCGCCGGCAACAAATGTTGTGCCGCCAGCGCCACGCGCACGCAGTCTTTCAGGTGTTCCTCGCCCAGGTAGCGAATCGCTGAATATCCCACAAAGGCCGCCACCGCCTGGCCAGCCAAGGGAACGTATTTCGCCGCCTGCTTGGCGCTAAGACGCACACCGATGGTCTTGGCCGCACGCAGCACCAGTTCCTTACTGATGAACTTGCCGATCAGCGCCGATCCGACCATCGCCACCGCTTTTTGCACCTGTTCCCGTTGCCTGGGCTCCAGCCGCTCGATCTGTGTCGGTGCCAGCCCAAATCGTGCATTGATCTCAGGTATCAGGCGCGATAACAAGGCGGCGTCCACAGCCCAATCGAGCCCGGGCAAGGGAACCGCGCTGGCCGCCGCGGCCACCAGCGAGCGACGGTGCAGCAGCTTGCGGCAACTTTGTACCGTAGCGGTCAATTGGGCATTGCCTTGGGCGAGTTGCAGGGCACTGGGCATGGGACACAATCAAGATGGTTTGCGTCAACTGTACATCGCCGGTTCGCCGGCAACCGCTGGGTGTTGACAGATCGCGGAGATATACAAACATGAAAATCACGACGACTGTAATTCTCGTCCTTGTGTTGTGCGCGGATGCGACGGCACAACCCGCGGCACCGAATGAGGCAGCCACGCCAGCGGTCAGGATGCGCGCATCTCCTCCGTTTGTTGAGCCGGGCCATGAACTCAAAGGACTGGCGCTCGTCACGGCTCTGCGCGGCGGCGGATATGTGCTCTATATGCGCCACGCGGCGGCCGGCTGGGCGCGGCCAGAGTGCCCGGATGAAAGCGGGCTGACTGACGCAGGCGAAGAACAGGCGCGACAGGTTGGCGCCGCGCTGCGCGACTTAAAGGTGCCTATCACCGAGGTTCGGGCGTCTGAAACCTGCCGGGCTAAAGATACGGCCCGCCTGCTCGATGTTGGGCCGGTCAGGACCAGCGCGGACCTGAACCCGACATCGATGCGCCGCCCGGTTGCGGACTATGCGCAACAGTTCAAGTATTTGCTCGAAAGTCCGCCGCCAGGCAGCAACATCTTGCTGGTCTCGCATGTGCAAGGTTCGCAAACGGTGGAAGAGCGCATCTTGATCGAACTGGCTGAAGTCGTGTTGTACCGGTTCCGCGGCACCGGCAAGGCCGAGCCGCTGGCGCGTATTCCGGTGGCCGCATGGGCCGGTCTGATTGCGGCCGCCCAGGCGGCGCCGGCCAAATAATTCATTGCGCTCGCCGTTTGCGCGACTGTGGAGAGAAAGCCACATAAGTGGCCCTGGCGCGCCGTTTGGTCTTGAGTTTGTGCAACGACCTGGAAATACCTAGTTACACTGAAATTTGCTGGTGGCGGCGTTTGCGCGGGGGTTATACGGTCGCCATCCATCCAGACCAATTAGAGGGCGATGTACGTGAGGAATCAGTGCAATTGTTAGCGCCGTTCGTCCAGGCAAGCCTGGCTGGTGTTGGTACCCGCAACCACATAGGCCTGGTGCGGCTCGCGATGTTCGTGTGTCTGATGCTGAGCCTGCTGGTTGGCACGCTTGCGCAGGCGCAGTCGGTCGCGCAAGGCTTGACGTTGTACAGCACCGCCCTCGCCCCCCCCAGTTTGGACACTTGCGCGGGTTGCCACTCATCGCCCGCTGCCGCGACCGCCAACCACCGGCTGGCTTCCAATAACCCCCAGCACATACTTGACGCCATAAACGGCGTTTTCGTGGCCAATGTTGGTGGGGCAATGGACTTCCTGCAGGGGTTTACCTCGGCGCAGCAAAGATTGAGTCTGGCGCTCTTCATCGGGCAGCAAAAAATTCCGTTGTTCACGGTGTCGAATGGCAATGCGGCGCTGGCGATGCGGGTTCGCTCCGGAGCGCTTGGCACCAAAGACATCTACCCGGTAATCCAGAACGACGGCAGCGGCGGTGCGGCGAAAGATTCTGGTGGCCTGGTGACCACCAGTCCCACGAACGGCTCCTCCGGTTCCGCGCAGGTCGGGGCTACGAGCACCATGAATTACAACCTGACGTACCTGTCGAACGCTCAGTATGCAGGTGCCGACAGTTTCGGCGTGACAGTGCTGAGTGCGGCCGGCACGTCCGCTTCCCGCACGATAGCCGTCACGGTGCTGGGCATCACCAGCGCCGCATCGGTGCAGGGATTCAAGGGCCTGACCTATACCGCGGGCGCTGGTGCGTTGTATAAGGTTACCTCCAACGATGCCGGTGCCACTACGTTCACGGCCACCGGTCTGCCGGCCGGCCTGACCGTCAACCCAGCCAATGGTGACATAACGGGCACCACGTCCAGTACCGGCGCCTTCGCAGTGACGGTTGGCGCGACAACTACCGGCGCAACCGAATCCTCCAACGGTACGGTGTCCAAGAGCATCACCGTCAATATCGCTGGAATCACCAGCGCCGCGTCGGTCAACTACAGCCAGAACGTCACGATTTCAACTTACCAGATCACCGCATTTCCAGCCGCGATTGCCGGTACCTATACGCTCTCCAGCGTGCCGCCGGGGCTCGCGTTCAATAGCACCAGCGGCCAGATAACCGGAACGCCGAGCACCAGCGGGTCCTTCCCGGTCACGATCGGCGCAACTACGTCAGCCGGGGTGGTGACCCAGGGTCTGACTATCAACGTCGCAACGGCCGGGCCACCAATTATTACAACCACTCCGGCGCTGCCGATTTCGCCGCTGGTGGCGGGCACCGTTGG
>JANNGR010000103.1:0-1701 GCA_031403955.1 Betaproteobacteria bacterium | reverse complement strand
AGCTTTTTCTGAATCTCGACGAAGGTATGGATGTTTTTTTCCAGGTAACCGCCCATCATCCCCTGCATCGCATTGCCGTAGAAGCGGATGATCTGGGACAGCGCATCGCATGAAAACATGGGCGCGCCGTTGCCGCTTTCTTCCTCGAGGATGATCTGCAGCAGGATGGCGCGCGTCAGATCTTCCTTGGACTTGGCATCCTCGACCCTGAACTCCGTATGGTCGAGGACCAGCTTCTTGACATCCGCCAGCGTGATGTAGATACTGGTCGTGGTGTCATAAAGCCGGCGGTTCGGATACTTCTTGATTATTCGCAGGCGCTCGCTCATGACTAACCTTCGGGGTGCATTGCGAAAAAACTGTTATCCAAAAGTCATAGTAGCACCCGTCCGTCCCCAAGTCCAAGAACGGTCAGATAATTGCCAGCGTCCGGCCTTGCGCGTCCGGCCGCGAGCGGCTGACAGACGCCTTCACTGCATGTGCTGCCCACCGTTGATGGCAATATTGGCGCCCGTCACAAACGCCGCCTCGTTGGAACACAGGTAAGCGACGAGGCCGGCGACTTCTTCCGGTTTGCCGAGCCGTCCCACGGGGATTTGCGGGATGATCTTGGCATCGAGCACTTCTTTCGGGATCGCCATCACCATTTTGGTGCCGATATAACCGGGTGAAATCGTATTGACTGTCACGCCTTTGCGCGCGACTTCCAGCGCCAGTGCCTTGGTGAAACCGTGCATGCCGGCCTTGGCGGCGGAGTAGTTGGTCTGGCCGAACGCACCTTTCTGCCCGTTGACCGACGAGACGTTGATGACGCGGCCCCAGCCGCGGTCAACCATGTCGTCGAGCACCGCTTTGGTCATGTTGAAAACACTGTCGAGATTGGTGCGCATCACCGCGTCCCAGTCCACTTTGCCCATTTTCTTGAATGTCATGTCGCGCGTGATGCCGGCGTTGTTGACCAGCACGTCGATTGGGCCGACTTCGGCTTCAATCTGCCTGACCGCCTTCGCACACGAATCGAAATCGACAACGTCGACCTGCACGGCGTGGAATTCATGCCCCTGACTTTTCATGTCGGCGAGCCATTGCTGTGCCTTGGTGTTGCCAGGCGAATACGTGGCGACCACCCGGTAATCCATCCCGGACAGCTTGACGCAGATCGCCTCGCCGAGGCCACCCATGCCGCCGGTTACAACCGCTACTCTGGACATTGTTTGTTCTCCTCTGCAAGCAACGGATTCAGATTAACACGAAGTCCCAAACCCGTGCTTTGATCAATCGCAACGTTGTTTTACGTAATGCCCGGGCGCCGGCTCAGTCGCCGGATAGCGTGCGTTGCCCAACCCGGTGCGCGCGGCGACGCTGGCGCCGCCGTGTCCGGCCAGCCATTCGCTCCACCGGCTCCACCAGCTGCCGGGATGCTCGCGAGCGCCGGCGAGCCAGTCATCGGGATTCGGCGGCAAAGCCGGATTGAGCCAGTAATGCCGGCGGTTTTTGGACGGTGGATTAACCACGCCTGCAATGTGCCCGCTTGCGGCCAGCACGAACTCGATGTTGCCGCCCACCAGCTGCGTGGTCTGGTAGGCGCTCGTCCATGGCGCAGGAAGAATACCGACCCACCGGGCGATTTGATCCACTTCACTTCCGGATAGCGCTCAGCCGCATCAGCCGGTAACCCCCGGCCGTGTCCATCGCCCACCA
>JANNGR010000102.1:0-2442 GCA_031403955.1 Betaproteobacteria bacterium | reverse complement strand
TGCACCCATAACGGCTGTCAATTATCGGACCACCAGAAGTCGGATGCAGGGCGCCTCTCCCGGTTTTCAGTGGAGGCGTCGGATTGAATGTACCGCCGGCCTCATGCCGGTATTCCGCGTGGCATCGGCTTCCAGCCGATGCCTCGAGTTTGGCGCTAACTAGTTAAGTGCCCTCTTTACGGCTTGTCTTATATCTAGTCGTATGACTAGTTAGAGGAATGGGCTACCCAACCAAAGTTCAATGCATCGAGCGCAAAGACAGCGCTCAGTTCTACATCAACTTCCCTACGCCCTTGGCACAGGCGCTGGAGTTCTCCAAGGGCGAGATGGTCGAATGGACGGTTCACGACAAGGGGCACCTCATTCTCTCGCGACAGGAAACTCCACCCGATCCGGTCCCAGTAAAAAAAACGAAGCATTGAGCGTTCACCTCGAGCACCTCTTCGAGAGTGTCGCGGGCGCCTTCGCTTCGCGCGAGGATTTCACGCGCGTGCGTTCGCACTGGCTCGCCGGTTTGCTCAACCTCGGCCGGCACACCGTCACCGGTACCCTCACCACCGCCGGCCAGCAGCATCACGACTGGTCCGCCGATTATCGCATTTTCCAGCGACTGCCCATCGACCCGGTCTACGCTGCCCTGCAACAAGAAACGCTCGCCCGCACGGAGGGTCCATGGGTCGTAGCTGTTGATGACTCCTGTACGCGGAAGAGCGGACGGCGGATTCCGGGCTGCGGGTGGCGGCGTGACCCCTTGTCGCCGCCCTTTCATCTCAACTTCACCTGGGGCCAGCGGGTACTGCAGTTTTCCGCCGCGATAGCGGCCGGTGATGGCTCCGCTCGCCTGGTGCCGGTCGATTGGACCGAGGCGCCGCTGCCGCAGAAGCCGCGGCGTACCGCCACCGCAGCAGAACTCAAGGCCTACACTGAAGCGCGCCGGCAGGCCAACCTGAACCAAGTCGCGGCCAAACGTATCGCCCACCTGCGCACCGTGACCAAGCGCAACATCCATTTTGTCGTCGATGGCCGCTTCACCAACCGGACTATCTTGCGCCAACTGCCCCAAGATACCGTGATTATCGGCCGGATACGCAAGGACACGAAGCTGTATGAGCCCTGTGCGCGGCAAAAAGCCAATGGCCGGCCGCGCCGCTACGGCAAGGTGCTGCCCACCCCGGAGCAGTTGCGAACCGCCGACTCACCCTGGACCACCGTGACCGCCCGGGCCACCCAGCGCGAACACGCGTTTAAAGTGAAGAGCCTCGCGCCAGTCATGGCACGCATCCGCGGGGTCGCCGCCCCGGTGCGCATCGTTGTCGTCGCGCCTCTGGGCTACCGGTTGCGCAACGGCAGCCGCATCCTCTACCGACAACCCGCGTACCTGATTTCCACCGATCCGGAAATGCCGGTCGAGCGTATCCTCCAGGAGTATCTCTGGCGCTGGGATATCGAAGTAAATTTCCGCGATGAGAAGTGCTTGCTCGGCGTCAGTGAAGCGCAGGTGCGCCACCCCATCGCGGTGCAGCGTCAGCCCGCCAGCGCGGTCGCCGCGTACGCTTTCTTGTTGCTCGCTGCCCTCGACGCCTACGGCCACGCCGGCCGGCCGCCCTCGGTGCCCCTCCCCAAATGGCGCCGCACAATTCCTCCCCCGCGACCCACGACCGCACTGCTGCTGAGTCAGCTCCGCGTCGAACTCTGGTCTCAGTGCATACGGCGCGACAGTTTAAAGCACTTCTGGTCACCCCGCCCTCCCAACGACAAGTCGGTTAAACTCGCTTCTACGTTGGCCTCTGCCGTGTTCCACACCCACAATTAAGCCAAACTCGAGGGGCCGGCTCTCCGAGCCGGCCTGAGTTCCATGCCGCGCTCGCTCTCCCGGCGCGAAAATCAAATTCAGGCCGGCTCGGCGGGCCAACCCCACCTTTGAGCCCGCGACGCCCCTCCCTACCAGTTCGCGACGACGTCGCTCAGGCGCGCCGTTGCGGCGGGCCCGTTCACAACTCCTTCAGCCGAATATTGCGCCAGCGGATCTCTTCACCCGGCTTCTTCTTCGTGCCGTCGCCGATCCCGTGCACTTGCAGCGCGATGATGCCCCGGCGCGTCTGGGTGTCTTTCAGGTCGGCCGCTTTCACGCCGTTGATCCACGTCTGGATGTGGTCGCCCTTGCACTCGATCCGGGCCTTGTTCCATTCGCCCTGCTTGAACGCTTTGCGGGCGGCCTCGTTGTCCTTGAGGTCAGCCAGCCAGCCGCTGCGCGCTTCGTCGTAAACGCCGCCGGTGAAGGCACGGGCCGAGGGGTCGATTTCGTACTGATAGCCAAAGACGCGATCCGCGGGGAATTTCTTCTTCTTCCCCTTGATGTCGGCCTCGGTCTCCTTCGTGTAGAACTCGCTGCGAAACTGCACGCCGGAATTCATGTCCTTCGCGACCTTGAAATCGAACTCC
>JANNGR010000101.1:0-3590 GCA_031403955.1 Betaproteobacteria bacterium | reverse complement strand
ACGGCGACTAATGTCCTCAGCATCGTACGCATTAACTGCCTCGTCAAACTTCCAGAGGGCCTGAAAGCGATTGGGCCGAAGATGACCGGGTATTGGCCGACGGCCTGCTGCGCGCGCTGCGTGGCACTGGAGCGGTGGTGGACCACGTCGCAAGTGGCAGCGAAGCGGACGCCGCCTTGATGACCAACAAGGAATTCGACCTGCTGATTCTGGATCTTGGCCTGCCAAAAATGCATGGGCTGGAGGTACTGCGCCGGTTGCGTGCGCGTGGCTCATCGCTGCCGGTGTTGATCCTTACAGCGGCCGACGGCGTGGAAGAACGTGTCAAGGGACTCGACTACGGCGCCGACGACTACATGGCCCAACCATTCAGCCTGCAGGAGCTAGAGGCCCGGGTTCGTGCACTGGTGCGACGGCGCATGGGAGGCGCCAGCGACTGTATCAAACACGGACCATTGGTCTACGACCAGGCCGGACGGGTGGCGACAATTGACGGCAAGTTGATTGAGTTGTCGGCACGTGAACTCGGGTTGCTGGAAGTGTTGCTGCAACGCGCCGGTCGCATGGTCAGCAAAGACCAGTTGGTTGAGCGGTTATGCGAGTGGGGTGAAGAAGTCAGCAACAACGCGATTGAGGTTTATATACACCGCTTGCGCAAGAAGATCGAAAAGGGGCCGATTCGCATTGCCACGGTGCGCGGTTTGGGTTACTGCCTGGAAAAGATTGCGCTCTGACATGGACCGATCCTTAAGGCGCGGGACCGCCACAGCGTGAAGCTTTTCCCACCCGAACAGCGCTCGCTGTTCGGCGAAATTCTGGACTGGATGCTGACGCCGCTGCTGCTGTTGTGGCCGATCAGCCTGGTTTTGACCTGGTTGGTGGCTCAGGGCGTTGCCGGCAAACCGTTTGACCGCGCGCTGGAATACAACGTGGCTGAACTGGCCCAACTGGTCACGGTGAAAAACCGCCAGGTGCAGTTCAGCCTGCCGCTGCCAGCGCGCCAGTTGCTGCGCGCCGACGAATCCGACACCGTTTATTACCAGGTGCTGGGCGAGCGCGGCGAATTTCTCAGTGGCGAGCGCAACCTGCCATTGCCAGCGGGCGATGAGGCCCCGTTTTTTGGCGAAGTCCGCATGCGCAATGCCGAGTACCTCGGCAGCGAAGTCAAAATTGCTTACACCTGGGTCAAGCTGGATTTACCGGCATCGAATCCGGCGCTGGTTCAGGTGGCTGAAACGCTGGAGAAACGCTCGGTGTTGGCGACCGAAATCGTCAAGGGCGTGATGCTGCCGCAATTTGTCATATTGCCGCTGACCGTGTTGCTGGTGTGGGTCGGTCTGGCATATGCGATCAGGCCATTGAATCAGCTCGAGGAGCGCATCCGGGCCCGCAAACCGGACGACCTCAGCCCGATGGACGCAGACTCCATCCCCTTGGAGGTGGCGCCGCTGGTCGCGTCGCTCAACGATCTGTTGCTGCGCCTGAAAAACTCCATCAAGCACCAGAAACGTTTCCTTGCGGATGCGGCGCACCAGCTAAAGACGCCGCTGGCGGGGCTACGCATGCAGGCCGATCTGGCGCAACGCGAAGGTGCAAGCGCCGGCGAACTCAAACAGTCGCTACGGCAAATCGGCAGCGCCAGCATGCGCGCGACCCACACCGTCAACCAGTTGCTGGCGCTGGCGCGCGCCGAAAGTAGCGGATCCGCAATGACACGCCAGGGTTGCGATCTGGCACAACTGACAATCGACGTGGTGCAAGACTGCATCCCACGCGCGCTAGCCAAGGCGATCGATCTGGGTTACGAAGGCGCGCAGCCCGGCGCGGCCGGTGTCATGTTGGACGGCAACCCGACCTTGCTCAAGGAATTGATAGGCAATCTGCTGGACAACGCGATCAACTACACCCCGTCGAGCGCGCAACACCCTGGGGTGGTTACCGCCCGGGTACTGGTGGATCCGTTTGGCAAAATCCTGTTGCTGCAGGTCGAGGACTCTGGCCCCGGCATTGCGCCGGCTGAACGCGAGCTGGTGTTCAAGCCGTTCTATCGCACCCTCGGCAGCGAGGTGGACGGCTCCGGGTTGGGCTTGCCGATCGTGCTGGAAATCGCGCTGCGGCACCAGGCCACGGTCAGCCTGGAAGACGCCCGGCAAGGGCAGCATCCGCCCGGTTCACGCTTTGTGGTCCGTTTTGACACCAGCATGCCCAGTCCCGATTTGCCAGGGTAAGTCTTCGGTAAGCGCTGGGTCGTATCATCGCCATTCTCTTCTTGGTCGTTTCCGTCATCCGCCCCCGGCAGTCCGAATCGCCGCGACACCAACGATCGAAGATGAACACCCCAGGAGAAAACATGAAAGACGATTTAGTCCAACGGATTGTGAGTCATCCGAAATACCAGGAACTCAAGGCAAAACGCAGCAGCTTCGGCTGGTGGTTGACGCTGTCGATGATGGTCGCGTATTACGGCTTCATCCTGCTGGTGGCATTCAACAAGGAATTCCTGTCGCAAAAACTCGGAGCCGGGGTAATGACGATGGGAATCCCGATCGGCTTCGGCGTGATCGTGTTCACGATCGTAATCACGGCGATCTACGTCAAGCGGGCCAATACCGAGTTTGACGAACTCTCTGAAGCGGTAGCAAAGGCGGTGCTGAAATGAATCGGATATCTGAAAACACGCGGCGGCTTTTGACCCTGGCTGCCCTGTTCGGAGTGTCGGCCGTGGTCTATGCGGCCGGTGCGGACCTCGGGCAAGCGCAAAAACAGGCCACCAACTGGACTGCCATTGGCATGTTCGGCACCTTTGTGGTGCTGACCCTATTTATCACCAAATGGGCGGCTGCCAAAACCAAATCGGCAGCCGACTTCTACACCGCCGGTGGCGGCATCACCGGCTTCCAGAACGGACTGGCGATCGCCGGCGATTACATGTCGGCGGCGTCTTTCCTCGGCATCTCGGCCGCCGTGATGGCAAGCGGCTTTGACGGGCTGATCTTCTCGATCGGCTTCCTGGTCGGCTGGCCGGTGATTACTTTCCTGATGGCCGAGCGGCTGCGCAACCTGGGCAAGTTCACCTTCGCCGACGTGGCGGCGTTTCGCTTCAAGCAGGCCCCGGTACGTATCTTCGCGGCATCCGGCACACTGGTCGTGGTGGCTTTCTACCTGATCGCACAGATGGTCGGTGCCGGGCAGTTGATCAAGTTGCTGTTCGGCCTGGAGTACTGGATCGCGGTGGTCATCGTCGGCTCGCTGATGATGGTCTACGTGCTGTTCGGCGGCATGACCGCCACCACCTGGGTGCAGATCATCAAGGCCATCTTGCTGCTGGGCGGCGCCACCTACATGGCGCTGGCGGTGTTGTGGTACTTCGGCTTCAGCCCGGAGGCGATGTTCGCGCAGGCGGTAAAGATCAAGACCGACCTGGCGTTGAAGGACGGCAAGACCGCCGAGGTAGCCGCCAAGCTCGGCCAGTCGATCATGGGTCCGGGCAATTTCGTCAAGGACCCGATATCGGCCATCAGCTTCGGCATGGCGCTGATGTTCGGCACCGCCGGCCTGCCGCACATCCTGATGCGTTTCTTCACCGTGCC
>JANNGR010000100.1:0-19671 GCA_031403955.1 Betaproteobacteria bacterium | reverse complement strand
CGAACGCGTCGGGCTTTTTTCATCCGGTCAAAACCGGGGCTATTTCAGCTTGATTTCTTTGTAGTCCACATGCTTGCGAGCTTTGGGATCAAATTTTTTGATCAACATTTTTTCCGGCATGGTTTTTTTGTTCTTGCTGGTAGTGTAGAAGTGCCCAGTGCCGGCCGTGGATTCCAGCTTAATTTTTTCGCGTGTGCCTTTGGTTGCCATAAATTTTCCTTCGATCAATGATGGACAAAGCGAGCCGACTCAAACCGGTACACTGTCCCGTAATTTCTTAGGTTTGGGTTCGTGCGCGCAAGTTCGCCAGCACAGATTCAATACCGTTCTTGTCGATCAGTCTCAGCGCGGCACTGGAGACCCGCAAGCGAACCCAACGGCTTTCGGTCTCTACCCAAAATCGTCGGTACTGCAGGTTTGGAAGAAACCGGCGCTTGGTTCTATTGTTGGCGTGGGAAACATTGTTCCCGACCATCGGGCCTTTACCCGTAACTTCGCATACGCGTGCCATTTGGACACTCCATTTATGTTCGCAACAACGAGATTCGTCGCGATTTCGTTAACAGCTCTCGCTGCACTTCGCCACCTGCTGCGGTAAATTGATATCACCGCGAAGCTTCTAACCCAGAAAAGTTGGGTAAAGCTTTAAATTATAACTATTCCGGTGCCGCCTCGATCGCATTCAACTCTGCTCGAGGAATCGTTGGGCGTCCAACGCGGCCATACAGCCGGTTCCCGCACTTGTTATGGCCTGCCGGTAAACGTGGTCCTGGACGTCGCCTGCCGCGAATACCCCAGGCACGGTCGTCATCGTAGCGAACCCATTCAGGCCGGATTGGGTGACGATATAACCCGACGTCATCTCGAGTTGCCCTTGAAAAATGCCGGTGTTAGGCATGTGGCCAATCGCAATAAAACAACCACTCATCGCGATGTCCTCCGTCGACTCGTCCGTAGTGCTTTTGAGTCGGACGCCCGTCACGCCGCTCGCGTCACCAAGTACCTCGGCAAGTGTTCGAAATATCTTGAGTTGAATCTTGCCGGCGGCGACCTTTTCCATCATCTTGTCTATCAGTATCGCTTCGGCCTTGAACTTGTCGCGGCGATGCACCAGATAGACCTTGCTTGCAATGTTCGACAGATACAGCGCTTCTTCCACGGCGGTATTGCCTCCACCAACCACGCAGCACACCTGGTCGCGGTAGAAAAATCCGTCACATGTGGCGCAACCTGACACGCCACGCCCCATAAAGGCGGTTTCTGAGGGAAGGCCAAGATATTTTGCGGAAGCGCCGGTGGCAATGATCAGTGCGTCACAGGTGTAAGCAAAGCTGTCACCCATCAAAGAAAACGGCCGCCTGGAGAAGTCAACGGAATTTATGTGATCAAACACGATATTGGTCTTGAAGCGTTCTGCATGTTCGAGGAATCGCTGCATCAGGTCCGGGCCTTGCACGCCGTGCACGTCGGCGGGCCAATTGTCCTCATCGGTGGTTGTCATCAATTGACCGCCCTGAGCGATGCCGGTAACCAGCATGGGGTTCAGGTTGGCTCGGGCAGCATATAAGGCCGCGCTGTAGCCGGCTGGGCCGGAGCCCAAAATCAATACCCGGGCATGTTTGGTGGTTGTCATAGTGGGGATAGGGTGTAAAAATGGACGCTACGGTATACAGTTTGGGGTAAACGAGAAGACGCAACCGTTTTCATGTCGACCACAATTACCATTCTTTTCTGATTCGATTGTAAGAAAAGAATATCTGCTCCAAAGGAACGTTGGATGGCAATATTGACCAATCTTGACCTGATACGGCGTGTGCCCTTGTTTGCGATGTTGACGCCATCACAGGCTGAATCCTTGGCTGGTGCGGTGGGAAAACGACGATTCAAGCGCGGGGAGTTTATTGTTGAGCAGGGGAAGAAATGCGAATCGCTTTTCATTATCCTGGCCGGTCGCGCTCGCGTGGTCGTGACGGATCGCCGAGACCGCGAGGTGATTCTTGCGACCATGCATCCGGGCGACTATGTTGGCGAGATGAGTCTCATCGACCGTGAGCCGCATTCAGCCACCGTCGAGGCAGAGGTGCAGACCGATGCGCTGGTTTTGGGAGGGGAAGACTTCAACCGTTGCCTGCTGGAGAATCACTCTACGGTCGCGGCCGTGATGAAAGGCTTGGTCCAGCGTCTACGCAGCGCTGATCGCAAGATCGAGTCGCTGGCCCTGATGAATGTATACGGGCGAGTGGCCAATGTGCTGCTTGACAGTGCGCCACCCAACGCCGACAACGTCCGCTTGATCCGTGACAAGATTTCGCGCCAGGACATAGCGAAGATGGTCGGGGCCTCGCGCGAAATGGTTAGCCGGGTGATGAAGGATTTTGAAGAACAAGGGTTTATCGAGTCCCGTGAGGATGGTAGCCTGCTGGTCAAGGAGCGACGCCTGAAGCCGCGCTAGCGGCGCGACTGTTGGCCTGCGCGTGGGGTAAGCTAGAGGGATTGCGCCCGCCTCATGACCTACTCAATTGACACCCTGATTTCCCCGTCGCGATCCTCACAGGCGTCGCATCAAACTGGCATTGGGCGTTTTACGGCTGAGGTGGTTCTCGTTGCCGGACTTCTCTTGCTCGGTTTTTGGTTGCTGGCGATGTTGAGTTATTCGACCCTCGACGCCGCCTGGTCGACGTCTGGTAGCGAGTCCGTGATTCAAAATCGGGGCGGACGGCTTGGCGCGTGGTTGGCGGATGCTGGCTACTATCTTTTTGGGTTTTCAATTTGGTGGTGTTTTGCCGCCGCTGTGCGGGCTTGGCTCGCCGGCCTGGCTGCATGGCTGCGCCACGAGACTGCGAAGGAATTTTCCAGGGAGGAAATTTCTCTGGGGCAAAGGCTTTTGTCGGGCAATGTAGCGTTCTGGTGTGGATTGCTGATGCTCATGTCCGCCAGTTGCATCCTCGAATGGTCACGCCTTTATAGTTTCGAGGCCCGCCTGCCTGGTCATAGTGGCGGGGTGTTGGGGTCACTTCTTGGTCCCGCCAGTATCAGATGGATTGGATTCACCGGGTCGGGCCTGGTTGCCATTGCCCTGGGCGTGGCGGGGTCAGCGCTCGTGTTCCGGTTCTCTTGGGGGCACGTGGCCGAGCGCATCGGCGCCAACCTGCACGCTCGGCTTGAGTCGAGCCGCAAGAAGCGCGAGCTGGTGCAGGACCTAGCCCTGGGTCAACAGGCCGCGCGCGAACGGGAAGAAGTGTTATCCGAAGAGCGCCTTGATAGCCAGGAGCATCATCCCGCGCCGGTCCTGCTTGAACCCGTGGTCCGGGATGTGCCCAAGAGCGAACGCGTAGCCAAGGAACGCCAAAAGCCCCTGTTTGCAGAAATGCTCGACAGCCGGTTGCCGCAGGTTGATTTGCTGGACGGTGCGCATATCCGCCAGGAAACCGTTTCGACTGAGACGCTGGATATGACGAGCCGCTTGATTGAGAAGAAGCTGAAGGACTTTGGGGTTGAAGTGTGGGTAATCCTGGCCCTGCCTGGCCCTGTCATTACGCGGTACGAGATTGAGCCGGCTATTGGCGTCAAGGGCTCGCAAATCGTTGGATTGGCCAAAGACCTGGCGCGTAGCCTGAGCTTGACCTCGATTCGGGTCGTGGAAACTATTCCGGGCAAGAATTACATGGCGCTCGAGCTTCCGAATGCCAAACGTCAAGCTATCAAGCTGTCGGAAATTCTGGGGTCGCGGGTTTACAACGAAGCCAAGTCGTTACTGACAATGGGTCTGGGAAAGGACATCGTGGGCAATCCGGTAGTGGCCGACCTTTCCAAAATGCCGCACGTGCTGGTCGCTGGAACCACCGGATCCGGCAAATCGGTCGGCATCAATGCGATGATACTGAGCCTGTTGTACAAAGCAGATGCGCGCGATGTCCGCTTGCTGATGATCGATCCGAAGATGCTCGAAATGTCAGTGTACGAAGGCATTCCACACCTGCTGGCGCCAGTGGTGACAGACATGCGCCAAGCCGCGCACGGCCTGACCTGGTGTGTTGCGGAGATGGAGCGGCGCTACAAACTGATGAGCAAATTGGGTGTCCGCAACCTGGGCGGGTACAACACCAAGATTGACGAAGCGAAGACGCGTGGCGAGTTCGTCTACAACCCCTTCAGTTTGACGCCAGAAGAGCCGGAGCCACTGGAGCGGTTGCCGCATATCGTGGTGGTGATCGACGAATTGGCTGACCTGATGATGGTGGTGGGTAAGAAAATCGAAGAGCTGATTGCCCGTCTGGCCCAAAAGGCCAGGGCTGCTGGTATCCACCTGATTCTGGCCACGCAAAGACCGAGCGTTGATGTGATTACCGGGCTGATCAAGGCTAATATCCCTACCCGCATCGCGTTTCAGGTCAGCAGCAAGATCGACAGCCGGACCATACTTGACCAGATGGGCGCGGAGGCGCTGCTTGGCATGGGTGACATGTTGTACATGCCAAGTGGCACCGGACTACCTATTCGCGTGCACGGCGCGTTTGTCAGTGATGAGGAAGTTCACCGGGTCGTCAACTACCTCAAGTCGCAGGGTGAACCCAACTATATTGAGGGCGTACTCGAAGGCGGCATCATGGACGGTGACGCTGACGGGGTGGCTGACGGCGGCAACGCTGCTGGCGAGAAAGACCCGATGTACGACCAGGCTGTGGAGGTTGTCCTGAAGAACCGCCGCGCCAGCATCTCCCTGGTTCAGCGCCATCTGAAGATCGGTTACAACCGGGCGGCGCGGTTGGTGGAAGAAATGGAGAAAGCCGGCTTGGTGAGCTCCATGAGCGGTAGCGGCCAACGCGAAATCCTGGTGCCTGCAAGGGCGGAGCATTCATGATGAAGACGTTCTTGTTGCTAGTGGCGTCTCCGTTTCTCACTCTGTGTGCATGGGCTAATGGGATGGAAAGCCTTGAAGCCTTTGTCAAAACCGTCGGCAGCGCCCGAGCGGAATTTGCCCAGGTGGTGACGGCACCGGCAAAAGAGGGCCAGGCGGCTCGGACAAAGAAGTCCAGTGGAACATTTGAGTTTTCGCGCCCGAACCGCTTTCGGTTTGTGTACCGCAAACCGTTCGAGCAGACCATAGTCGCGGACGGCCAAACTTTGTGGTTATACGACGCGGACTTGAATCAGGTCACGGCGCGCAAGCAGGCGTTGGCGCTCGGTGCAACACCGGCGGCGTTGATCGCGGCTGCTCCCGACCTGCGCGTGCTGCAGGCGGAGTTTTCGCTTGAGTCGGCACCAGCCAAAGACGGGTTGCAGTGGGTTATGGCGACCCCCAAAGCGAAAGACGGCCAATTGCAAAGCGTGCGCGTCGGCTTTCGGTCTCAGGACGCGACCGTGGCCCTGGCAGCGCTCGAAATCCTGGACAACTTCGGGCAGCGGTCAGTGCTGACATTTACCAATATGGAGGTTAATCCCGCCTTGCCGGCGAGCACATTTGTGTTCAAACCGCCAGCCGGATCGGACACCATTCGGCAATAGTGATGGCCGTCGTGCCGCTGGCGTCACCGCATGTACCTTTGGCCGAGCGCCTGCGTCCGAAACATTTGAGCGAGGTGATCGGCCAACAACATCTGGTCGGAGAGGGCCAGGCTTTGCGGGTGGCCTTTGAGTCGCGCCAGCCGCATAGTTGTATCTTGTGGGGGCCGCCAGGCACCGGCAAGACCACTATCGCGCGGCTCATGGCTGATGCGTTTGATGCCCGGTTCATCACCATCAGTGCCGTCCTGGGCGGTATCAAGGATATTCGCGAAGCTGTGGAGCAGGCGTCGGTTCTGGCCGGACAGGGCCGCCACACGATCGTTTTTGTCGACGAAGTCCACCGCTTCAATAAGAGTCAGCAGGATGCCTTCCTGCCGCATGTTGAAAGTGGATTGTTTACATTTATTGGCGCAACCACCGAGAATCCGTCGTTCGAAGTCAACTCGGCTTTGTTGTCGCGAGCCGCGGTCTACGTGCTGCAAGCGTTGTCCCAGCAAGATCTGGAACAGATCGTAGCCAAAGCCAATTCCATGGCGGCTGTGCCCACACTTGAAAAGGCCGCGTTGGACCGCCTCGTCGCTTACGCCGATGGCGATGCCCGCAGACTGCTCAACACGCTGGAAACTCTGGCGGTTGCCGCTTCGACGGAAAAATTGGTTCAAATCACGGACGCCTGGCTGCTCAAAATGCTGGGCGAGCGCATGCGTCGTTATGACAAGGGCGGGGACCAGTTTTACGACTCGATCAGCGCGTTGCACAAATCGGTGCGTGGTTCCGATGCAGACGCGGCGTTGTACTGGTTCGTCCGCATGCTGGACGGGGGAGCGGATCCGCGTTATCTCGCGCGGCGTCTGCTGCGTATGGCCAGCGAGGACATTGGTTTGGCTGACCCGCGTGCCTTGCGACTGGCGCTCGACGCGGCAGACGTCTACGAGCGGCTTGGGACGCCGGAGGGTGAACTGGCGTTGGCCCAATGTGTGGTGTATCTTGCCGTGGCGCCCAAGTCGAATGCCGTTTACAAGGCTTTCAACGCGGCCAAGGCACTGGTGCGCCAAGATGGCACGCGACCGGTGCCGATGCACCTTCGCAACGCGCCGACCCAACTGATGAAAGACTTGCAATACGGCCAGGGCTACCGGTACGCGCATGATGAAGAAGACGGCTTCGCCGCCGGGGCGCGGTACTGGCCTGACGGTTTGGCCGGGCCCGAGTTGTATCGACCGGTCGAGCGCGGGATGGAAATTCGAATTGCGGAGAAACTGCGCGACCTAAAGCGGCGCAACAAGAGCGGTACATGACTATGCAAGTGGAGCATCGCCGGCCTCGCACACGGCATGGCCCGCAAGGGTAAACCCACCCCTTGATAGGCCAGTCGACGGCCCGCCCGTCAGTAGAATTGGAGCCAGCAAAACGCCCCCAGGCGAATGCCCGGGAATCAGCGGCGAGTTTTGTCACGCTGGGAGTGGCGCTACAAGCGCGATGACCCAACGCAACATAATTTGAAGAAATCGGAGATCCAATTTATGGACATTTTTCTCCAACAGGTCATTAATGGTCTGGTTCTGGGCAGTGTTTACGCTCTGGTAGCGCTCGGTTACACGATGGTGTACGGCATCATTCAACTCATCAACTTCGCGCATGGTGAAGTCTTGATGTTCGGGGCGTTGACCGCCTGGACGGTGGCTGGAGTTTTGCAACCGGCCTTCCCCGGAATGCCGGGCTGGGTGGTGTTGATTGCCGCCACGCTGGTGGCTTGTGTTGTCGCCGCGGTGCTGAACTTTTCAATCGAGAAAGTCGCTTACCGGCCGTTGCGCAACTCGCCCAGGTTGGCGCCATTGATCACTGCAATCGGCATGTCCCTGCTGCTACAGACCGTGGCGATGATCATGTGGAAACCTAACCCCAAACCGTTTCCCAACCTGTTGCCAACCACTCCATTCGAAATTGGTGGCGCGGTCATTTCGCCCACCGACTTGTTGATCCTGTCGCTCACCGCCATTTTGCTGGTCGCGCTGGTGTGGCTGGTCAATTACACCTCGCTTGGGCGCGCGATGCGTGCCACGGCCGAGAACCCGCGCGTTGCCGGCCTAATGGGCGTCAAACCAGATGTGGTGATTTCCGCCACCTTTGTGATTGGCGCTGTCTTGGCGGCGATTGCCGGCATCATGCTGGCAATGAAATACGGGACCGTGCAACATGCGATGGGTTTTCTGCCTGGCCTCAAGGCATTTACCGCTGCCGTATTTGGCGGCATCGGCAACCTTGCCGGTGCCGTGGTCGGTGGCGTATTGCTGGGGCTGATCGAAGCGCTGGGTTCTGGCTATATCGGTGTGCTCACGGGCGGCGTGCTGGGCAGTCACTACTCCGAAATATTCGCCTTCATCGTGTTGATCGTGATTCTTACTCTGCGACCATCGGGTCTGCTGGGCGAACGCGTGGCGGACCGGGCCTGAGGAGACACAACATGAAAAACAACAAAGGCATTTTGTACTTTATCGTTGGTGTAGCCTTAGTCCTGCTGCCGTTCGGCCTACAGGTCTTTGGCAATGCGTGGGTTCGTATTGCGGACACTGCCTTGCTATACGTGCTGCTGGCCATTGGCCTGAACATTGTGGTGGGTTATGCCGGCCTGCTCGATCTGGGTTATGTGGCGTTCTTCGCCGTCGGTGCTTATCTGTATGCGTTGCTTGCGTCACCGCATCTGACCCAGACCTTTCCGATGATCGCGTCGATGTTCCCGCAGGGCCTGCATACGTCGATCTGGCTTGCGCTTCCCCTGGCCGCCGGGGTGGCGGCCTTTTTCGGAGTTTTGCTGGGTGCGCCGACCCTAAAGTTGCGGGGCGACTACCTGGCCATTGTGACGCTTGGTTTTGGAGAGATCATTCGGGTGTTTCTCAATAACCTGGATCACCCGGTCAATATCACCAATGGCCCGAAAGGGCTGAGCCAGATCGACCCGTTCAGCATCTTTGGGGTCACTCTCGGCAAGACGTTCACGATTGCTGGTTTCCAGCTCACATCGGTGGCGATGTATTACTACCTGTTTCTGATTCTGGTCCTGTTTAGCATTGTGCTGAGCCATCGTCTGGCGCTCTCACGTGTGGGACGCGCTTGGATGGCGATTCGAGAAGACGAGATCGCCGCGAAGGCAATGGGCATCAACACCCGCAATTTGAAACTGTTGGCGTTCGGCATGGGTGCCTCGTTTGGCGGAGTCAGTGGCGCATTGTTCGCATCCTTCCAGGGGTTTGTGTCGCCCGAGTCTTTTACGCTGATGGAGTCGGTGATGATTGTTGCCATGGTGGTGCTGGGTGGCTTGGGTCACTTACCCGGTGTGGTGCTCGGGGCACTGCTGCTTGCGGCACTGCCCGAGGTGCTGCGTTATGTGGCAAGTCCATTGCAGGACTTTACCGGCGGACGACTCGACGCTTCGATCTTGCGCCAACTGCTGATCGCCCTGGCGATGATTGTTGTCATGTTGCTGCGTCCGCGCGGCTTGTGGCCGACACCGGACCACGGCAAGTCGCTGCAGACTAATACCTGAGGGGAATGCCATGACAGACACCATTCTCAAAGTCGCAGGCATTTCCAAACGTTTTGGTGGTTTGCAGGCCTTAAGCGATGTGGGCATCACGATACAGCGTGGTCAGGTTTATGGCCTGATTGGCCCCAACGGCGCCGGGAAAACTACTTTCTTCAATGTCATCACCGGCCTGTACACGCCTGACAGCGGTTCGTTTGAGCTCGCCGGAAAGCCATACAAGCCGACGGCGGTGCACGAGGTAGCCAAGGCTGGCATCGCCCGCACATTTCAGAATATTCGCCTTTTCGCCGAAATGACTGCCTTGGAGAACGTAATGGTAGGCCGCCATATCCGGACCAGTTCGGGCCTGTTGGGGGCGATGTTTCGTACCGCCGGCTTTAGGCAGGAGGAGGCGGCGATCGCAAAGCGCGCTCAGGAGTTGCTCGACTATGTTGGGATTGGCAAGTTTGCTGATTACAAGGCTCGCACACTGAGCTACGGCGATCAGCGCCGGCTTGAGATTGCGCGTGCGCTGGCGACCGACCCTCAATTGATCGCGCTGGATGAGCCAGCGGCAGGCATGAATGCCACCGAAAAGATACAGCTGCGCTTGTTGATTGACCAGATCCGTAAAGACCAGCGCACCATTTTGCTGATCGAACATGACGTGAAGTTGGTGATGGGTTTGTGCGACCGCGTGACGGTTCTGGACTATGGCAAACAGATTGCCGAGGGTTTGCCCGCCGATGTACAAAAGAACGAAAAAGTGATTGAGGCCTACCTGGGCACGGGGGGACACTGACATGGCAACGACATTACTAAAGGTCAGCGGCCTCAAGGTCGCCTATGGCGGTATTCAGGCTGTCAAGGGAGTGGATTTCGAGGTGCGCGAGGGCGAGCTGGTCACCTTGATCGGTTCCAATGGCGCAGGCAAGACGACCACCATGAAAGCCATTACCGGTACGCTGGGCATCAACTCGGGTGATATTGAGTACCTTGGCAAGAGTATCAAGGGCCAGGGGCCCTGGGATCTGGTCAAGCAGGGCCTGGCCATGGTGCCCGAGGGCCGGGGGGTTTTTGCGCGCATGACGATCATGGAAAACCTGCAGATGGGAGCTTATGTACGTCGTGACACGGCTGCCATTGCGGCCGACGCCGACAAGGTATTTGGCATCTTCCCGCGTCTGAAAGAGCGCCGGGATCAGCTAGCCGGCACCATGTCGGGCGGGGAACAGCAGATGCTGGCGATGGGGCGCGCGTTGATGAGCCGGCCCAAGGTGTTGCTTCTGGACGAACCGTCGATGGGCTTGTCACCAATCATGGTCGACAAGATATTTGAAGTTGTGCGTGACGTCTACGCACAGGGAGTGACGATTCTGCTGGTGGAACAAAACGCCAGCCGTGCATTGGGCGTAGCCAACCGCGCGTATGTCATGGAGTCGGGATTGGTTACCATGAGCGGCGACGCCAAGGTACTTCTCAAAGACCCGAAAGTCAGGGCGGCTTACTTGGGCGAGTAGCGTGCACCGTGGCCGCCGTGTGTGGTCTTTCAGCGCGCGGGCAGATACGCGTGGATCAAATGCCCCGCAATTGACAGGCCAAGTGGTGGCACATTGGGGAACGGGTCTTCGGGCCCAAACCAGCGGGCTTCCGCGATTTCGGATTCGTCGATCACAATTTCCCCGCTCACATACTCGGCGCTAAAGGCAATCATCAGGGAGTGCGGAAACGGCCAGGGCTGGCTGCCGAAATACGTCACGTCGCGTACTTTCAACCCCACTTCTTCAAACACTTCGCGGTGCACTGCATCTTCGATCGATTCGCCGGCTTCCAGGAACCCGGCCAGGGCAGTAAAAAAGCGGGTCGGGGAATTGGTGTGCCGCGCCAGCAGGATCGCATTGCCTTTCTTCACCAAAACCATCATGGCAGGCGAAATTCTTGGATAGGCAACCTGGCCGCAGGCCGGGCATCGAACGCAGCGTTCTCCGGCCACGTGGGCAGTTGGAGTAGCACAGGCCCCACAAAAGCGGTGGGTGCGCGCCCATTCAGCAATTTGGAAAGCCCGTCCGGCAATTGCCAGAACACGCTCGTCAATGGCGCCAAAAAGCGAGCGCAATTTGCGAAACGTAAACCCCGGGATACCTGAACTGGCCGGCGCAATCCAGGTAGTTTGGCAATAACGACCTTCTAGCAGGCCCACGGGCAGAAAAGCATGGGGGTCAATCGCGACCTGGCGTAAAGCCACTTGATCGGGCAATTCGAAGTCGGGTTCACGCACCAGCAGGCCGTCGCCACAAAACACCAGGTTCAGGGGTGACGGATGGTCCTGTGCAACTAGAAGGGGAGTGAAAGTAGACGGGGTGCGCAACATGGGATTGGACTCACCCCAAATCATCGCACCAAATGGCCCTGCACGAAATGGCGCAGGGCCCCGGCGTGACTGCGATCAGGCCGTCTTGCGCGACCGAGCCTTCTTGAATGGTGTCACGCGCTTGACGGTGGTGGTGTTGCCGGCGACTTTGGTGGCAAGGAGGCTGGACTTTTGTTCCAGCGCGCCGACGAGTTTGTTGACTGCTTCGGCGGCAGGAACCACTGCCAGAGATAAAGTATTCAATGCAGTGACGCCGGTGCGCTTTTCAAACTGACTCGCATTAGCGGCGACTTGCCGTACACCTTTGCCAGCGAGTTCCACCGCTTTGGTCACCAGGGTCTGTGCGCCGTCCGTGGTCAGACTGATGCCCTTGATGTAATAGGCGCAGAGCTTTGTTTGCGCCGACAAGGCGTTGGCGCGGACTTCATCGCTAATCTTGGCGCCCGCATTTTCAAGTGCGCCGGCCCAACGCTGGTCCACAAAACCGATGACGCGTTGGTTGCCAACGCGGTATGCGTCGATCATGTTTTTTGCGGTATTGCCATAAGCTTCGATCAGATCAACGGCTACGGTGGATAGGTTTTTGGCGGTCATGTTCATTTCCTGAAAGGTGGAGTGGGATTTGGAAGCGCCTCAACGATCAGAAACTGAATCGATCAAGGACAGGTGCGATTGTCCTGATCGAGCATAGTGAACGCACCCTATGTGGGCCAACTATCCTAGAGCGCACAGCCTAAGGCGAGACAAACCATCACACGATGCGGGTCTCGCCCATCAGCACGTCCACGCCCGCGGCCGCAAAGTTGGCGAGGTCGGCGGCGGTCGCTTGCCCCTGGGCTGAGGCCATGGCCGCCTGGATCGCAGCGATCGAGTCGAATTCCAGAATCGCAACCAGGTACACGCCATGCTTGCCGGACATTCCCATTACATCGCCGCGCGTCACTTCGTAACTGCGTAAGCCCGGAATGGTCTTGGCAAGTGGTACGTGTTTGTCGAAGTAGTAGTTGTCAAATGCAGCAGCGTCCGCAGGTTGTTGGTAAATAGCGAAAAGCTTGGCCATATGCTGTGGTGTGACGACCGGCGACTTGCCGACCGCCGCTGACTATAACGTGACCGCCCACACCCTCTCACTTGCCCCAGCTATCCTTCAGTCCTACGGCTAAATTGAAGACGGGTTTGCCTGGCGCATGGTCTATGCGGTCTGCCACAAAGTAGCCGTGCCGCTCAAACTGAAACTTGTCGTCTGGCTTGGAATGGGCCAGCGACGGCTCCACGACCGCAGACACGACTCTCAGACTGTCGGGGTTCAGGCTGGCCAGGAAGTCTTTGCCGCCGGCATCGGGTTGGGGCTCGGTAAAAAGGCGCTCGTAGAGACGCACCTCGGCTGCTACGCCATCGGCCACGGCCACCCAGGTGATGACGCCTTTGACCTTCACGGCGTCCGAGCCAGGAGTGCCACTCTTGGTATCGGGCATCAGCCTGGCGTGCACCTGAGTGACGGTGCCGTCGGCATTCTTGCTGCAGCCGGTGCATTCGACCACATGGCCGTATTTCAGGCGCACCCGGTTGCCGGGGAATAGCCGGAAGAAGCCCTTTTGCGGCGCTTCCTCAAAGTCCGTGCGCTCGATCCAGACTTCGCGGCCAATCTTGAAGTTGCGCCGGCCCAGCTCAGGCAAATGGGGGTGCACCGGTGCGCTGCAGTTGTCCAGAACACCGGAGACGGCGGGCGTGCCGCTTGCCGCGCCCATCACTTCGTCCCAATTGGTGATGATCAGTTTGATCGGGTCGAGCACGGCCATCGCGCGCGGTGCCGACACGTCGAGTGTTTCGCGCAGACAGCCCTCAAGCGTGCTGTAGTCGGTCCAGCCGCCAGCCTTGCTGGTGCCGGTGCGTTCCGCCAGCAACCTGAGGCTTGCCGGAGTGTAGCCCCGCCGGCGCAGCCCCACCAGGGTGGGCATGCGGGGGTCGTCCCACCCGCTCACCTTGTGGTCGTATACCAATGCCGCCAGCTTGCGTTTGCTGGTTATCACATAGGTCAGATTGAGACGCGCGAATTCATACTGCCGCGGTGGCGGAGCGTGCAACAGGCCGCCCTCGATCAGCCGCTCCAGCAGCCAGTCGTACCAGGGGCGCTGGTCTTCAAATTCGAGCGTGCAGATGCTGTGCGTGATCTGTTCCAACGCGTCTTCGATCGGGTGCGCATAGGCGTACATCGGGTAGATGCACCACTTGTCGCCGGTGTTGTGGTGCTCGGTGCGCCGGATGCGGTAGATCGTCGGGTCGCGCATGTTGATGTTGGGGCTGGCCATGTCAACCTTCGCCCGCAGCACCATCGTGCCATCGAGGTGTTTGGCATCGCGCATTTCACGAAAACGCTCCAGGTTTCGCGCCGGTGTGCAGTCGCGAAACGGGCTGTTGACGCCGGCTCTGCCGAAGTCGCCGCGATTGGCGCGCATGTCTTCGGCGCTTTGTTCGTCCACGTAGGCGTGACCGGATTCGATCAGGTACTCGGCCGACCGGTACATGAAGTCGAAGTAGTCGCTTGCTTGGTAGAGATGGCTGGTGCCGTTGGCCTCCCAGTCAAAACCCAGCCAATGCACGGTGTCGATGATGGCATCGACAAACTCCTGCTCTTCCTTCTCGGGGTTGGTGTCGTCAAACCGAAGGTGGCATACACCGCCGTAGTCGCGCGCCAGGCCGAAATTGACGCAAATGCTCTTGGCATGGCCAATATGCAGGTAGCCATTTGGCTCAGGAGGGAATCGGGTACGAATCCTGGCTGGATCGGGCTGCCCGGTGGCGTGATGGGCGCCGTCGCCCGGGCTTCCGCCCCATTTGCGTAGCGCGTTGGTGCCGCCGGCGAGGTCCGACTCGATGATCTGGCGCAGGAAATTGCTTGGTTTTGCTGGTTCGCAGGCCGTCGGCGCGGCTGGGTTGTTGTGGGTGGGAGAAGGCTTGCTCATACGCTGGATTCTAGGCGGCGCGCCACCTTGAGACGGTTACGTCTGGCAATCCTTGTCACACCTGATCGGCCATCCGAGGTCACCCGTCGCGCGTTTAATAGCCAGAGGCAGCCTCGCTGTCTCGTTTGCAGTCTTTACAGGAGTGAGCCATGGAGTTGCATCGTCGGGTTTGTTCTTTAGCGGCAGTTGCCGCGCTGTGTGTATCTGCATTGGGCGCGAGCGGCGCCGCCCAGGCCGGTGATGTGTTCTGGTCGGTGGGGGTTGGCTCGCCTGGTGTGCAACTGGGTGTGTCGAATGCACCGCCAGTGGTGTACCGGCACCCGGTAGTCGTGCTGCCGCAGCCGGTGTACCTGCCACAACCGGCGGTAGTGTTTCAGCCTGGGTCAGTCTATTACGGTCAACCGCGGGTGATTGTCGTGCCGCAACCCCACTATGTGCAGTCTGGCTGGATGCCGCCCGGTCACCGCCATGGCTGGGGCCCGCGTCACCATGGGCGCCGCGGTCATTGGGAGCAAAGTCGTTGGGACCGGGACGATGATCGGCGCGGTTTCGATGGCGGCCGGTCCAACGGCGGCCATCGTTAGCCCGCCTGGCGCTGACTTTATTGGCCGAAGCGCGGCCCTTCCTGCAGGAACTCAAGCTCGGTATGCGTGCTGATGCGGCCCAGTGCCGCATTGCGATGCGGGAAGCGGCCGAACGCCGCGATGATGTCGCGATGTTTTTGGGCAAAAACTAGCTGCCCCTGCAAGTTCTCGGCGTGTGCCGAGTGTGTTTGCGCCAAAAGCGCCTTGAAATGGCGAACAGCATCGTCCTGCAAGGCAATCGCCTCGGCGTGCATCAGCGGCATGAGCAGAAATACGCGACCCGCCAGAGGCAGATGATTGTCCCAACCACTGGCCATGGCATCGGTGGCCAATGCCTGGGCACGTTCATCACCGGCAAAGGCTTGGGCCTGACCGCGAAATACGTTGCGGGTGAACTGGTCCAGCAGGATCACCAGCGCCAGCCGGTCAAGGGGCCGGGATTCCCAGGCTGCCAGACCACCGCCAAGCGCCTCCCGCACCAGGTGGCCGAATCGTGTATCGATGTCCTGGTCCAGAGCCGCCCCCGCGCCAAACCACAATCCACCCAGGCTCTGGCTTGGCCAGCCGTGTTCTATAGCGTCCTGCAGCCAGAACTCGAGTACTGCGTTGGCTTCTGGCAATTTTGAATTCCAGGCGCTGGCCGGCATGTTTTGATGCCGGTCACTCAAGGCCGGCAGATATTGAAGTTGAAAGCCCGGTTTGATAGTGCAAGGTCGCGCTCCAGCAGGATCGGTATGCTGGTCAGACGAATTGGCGCCAGTGACTGGCCGACGTAAGCCGCTTCACCGGCGTCCAAGGCGAGCACCTGGCCGGACTGCTCCAGCACCACCTTGCCTTCACGCACCATCAGGTAAACGCCGCTGGCATCAGGAGCCGGAGCGGCCGAGCCAAACAGTTGCTCCAGGTTCACCTCGACGGTTTCTGGCGCCGGAGTATTGACGCTATTGAAATAGCTTGGTGTGCTGGCCAAGGCCCTTGCCGCGCCCTGTGCGCCGGGTACCAGGCCGCTTTGCCCGGCGCCAATGCTGACTTCCCGCCCGTCACTTGCCGCAAGCGTGATTTCACCGGCACGCGTGAGCGCAAACAGCGACTGGTCGCAGGCAAGGTCGGATAGATCAGCCGGCGGCGGGTCTTCCGTGGTGTCGGCCTTGCCACAACTGATATCAAACACGGTGCCTCGAATGCCAATGGTTGCGGTGGTGGTCTGAAACTTGACCTGTCTGGGCGCGGCCTTGGCGACCAGGCCGGTGGCGACCCGCAGGCCACCACTGAGCAACTGGAACAACATGTTGCCGCGAGCTGGCTGCGCCGCGTCGTACGAATACTGGGCCAGCGCCAGTTGCGTGCCGCTGTTCAGTGTCAGGCGGGTGTCATCCCGAAAGGCCAGCACCGCGTAACCGCCCGGTGGCGTCGACACGCGGTCGCTGGCATATAACGCCGCTCCTTGAGCCACATTCAGCTGGCGCGAGTCGCGCTCCACCGTCACCGCCCCTTGTGCCTGCATCACGCGCGCGATGACGGGCGCGCTGCTGTTGGGGCGCGCATTGCGGGCGATAGTGGTGGTGTCCTGTTTGCAGTCGTTGTCGCACAACCGCGCGGTGTAGTCGGTGCCACGAATACCGATGGTGGCCGTGCTGACGTTTAGCCGGTAGGCGTCGGCATTGCCGCGTTTGCCGATCGACCCGGTAATGGCGCGCAGCCCGCCCTTGAGAAGGCCTAACACCAGGTTGTCGGCCTGCGGGTTGTCGCGCGCGTAGCTGTATGCCTGCACGGTGATACGCGAGTCCGGCCGCACGGCGGTTTCACCACCATCGGTAAAACGCAGCCGCACGGTGCTGTTGCGGGTGGTCGATAACGCATCGCCAACGCCCAGCGCCGAGCCGCGTGCCAGGATAGTTTGGCGGCCGTCGGCGCGTGTCACAAAGGCCGTACCTTCCACCGACGTGGCGTTGGCCACCGGCGCTGCCGCCGTCTGCGCCAGCGCGGGCGCAACGCCCGGCCCGCACGCGATGGCGCAGGCCAGCAGTAACCAACCGCCTACTGGTTTGAGATTAGGTTTCATCGGCACCCTTCCACCTCAATTTCGCGCTCGGGTTCGCCCTGGGCGGCCGGTGCGACCGATGACAGTTGCGCGACCAGGTCGTCGTTGGAGACGGTTCTTTGAATCGCGATGGAAATCGGGTCGGCGGCGAGTACCTGGTTAGGGGCCAGCGCGAGTGCGGCCACCGACACACTCAGTGCATTGGCCGAACTGGCGAAGCTAAAGCCCGGCGTGGCGGGAAGATTGACGACCGAGAAAGCGCCACTGCTAGCCGCAAAGTTCATGAAGGTAAAGTTGGAACCGAGCGGCGCCACAAAACCGCCAGAATTGCTCACATTCAAGGTGCCGCCAAGGTTGGCTGAACCCTGCACGTTGATCCAGTCATAACCGGTACCTTGCACCAGTCCGCCAAGCTCGATATTTAGCACGCTGGCCGCGCCCAGGGACAGATTGCCGGTGATCGTGATGGTCCCCGGTGAGAACCCTGGCGCGAGGGTGGCATTGCCAACGGCAAGGTTACCGTTGACCGTGCCGCTGCCGCTGACGCTGCCCGCATTCAGGCCCACGTTGCCTTGAAGGCTGCCGCCGTTTAGCACGATGGCGCCACCCGCGTTCTGTACCAGGCCGTTGGTGAATACCGCATTGCCGGTTTGCACATCCAGCGTGCCGGTATTGGTCAGCGGCTGGGTGAACGTCAGCCCACCACCGAGATGGATGGTGCCCTGGTTGTCGATGGCGTTGGTGATGGTCGCGCCAGCAAGGTTCAGCGTGCCGGTGTTGGTCAGCGTGCCGCTATTGGTCCAGGCCACCGAGTTGCCCGCCGGCAGGCTGAGGTTTCCGCCGGACATGGTCAAACTGCCGCTGCCGCCAAACGCTCCGCCAGTCAGACCGAAGCTGCCCGCCACATCGAGCGTGCCGTTGTTGGTCAGCGTGCCACCGAACAGGTTTAGCGCAACGCCGGACGGCAGCACCGTGGCACCAGTCAGCGTGAGGCTGCCCGATTTCAGCGTCAGTGAGCCGTTGGGCAAGGTCAGGTTGTTGAAAGCGAAGTTCAGTCCGTCTATGACGCGGCTGCCCGAGCCCGCGAACAGGAAAGTGCCGCCACCCGAAAAGCCCAGCGTGCCGGTACCTCCTATGGTGCCGTCTTGCCAGCTAAACACCCCTGATGGACTGCTCATGTCCAACGTGGAACCGGCCGGAATCGTCAGCACGCCGCCGAGTTGCTGGGCCTGTAGCCCGGCCACAGTGACCACGCCGGTGGTGTTGAAGTTGCCCTGGTTGTACAGGCTGCCACCAATCGTGACGGCCGTGAAGTTGGCGGTTGCTCCCACCTGGTTGAGAAAGTCGCCGGGCAAGGTGAGGTTGCTGCCGTTTGCGGTGCCCAGGTTGGTAAGTTTGCCAGTGCCACCCAGACCCAGCGCGTTCAGATTGATCGTGGTTCCTGGGTCGAAGCGCAGCCCGGTGCCCGTGCCGGTTAGGTTCAATAGGCCTCCGCCGTCAAAGTTGCCGGCCCCGGAGAAGACCGAGCCATTGGCAAAGTTGTGCGTGCCGCCCTGAAAGTCGATCGTCGCACCGCTTGAAGCGTCGAAAACGCCGCTATGGCTGCCGCCGCCAGTCAGGCTCAGGATGCCGGTGACGGCGCTTACCGTGCCGCTGTTGTTAAGCGTGTTGGCCAGCGCGAAGCTGCCGGCGCCGGTCTTGCTCAGCGTGCCGCTCAGGTTGAGTGCTCCGGCACCCGTTAGTGTGCCGCCCGCCAGTGCGAGCGTGCCGGCCACATTCAGCGCGCCACTGTTGGTGACCGTTCCGCCACTCAAAGAGACCGTTGAACCAACCGCCAGATTGCCCCCAGCCAGGCTGAGCGTTCCACTTTGCACATCAAGCGACCCGCCCGTGATGTTGAAATTGGTAGCGGTCAACGCCGGCCCGTGAGCACGCGCGCTCCGCTGCCCGTGAACCCGAGCGTCGCGCCGCCCGAGGTGCTGAGGTTGCCCAAGCCGTTGAGCGCGCCGCCCGACCAGTTCAACGCGCCACTGTTCTTGTTTAGGGTCGCGCCGGCTGCGAGATTGACGCTGCCGCCAGTCAAGTCGAACGTCGCACCGTTGATGGCGCTTATACCGGAGTTGACATTCAGCGTGCCCTGGTTGGTGAGCGTGCCAGCAATGGTGCTGGTGTTGAAATTGAAGCTGCCCAGATTGGTGAGATTGCCACTTCCGCCGAAAGCCTGGCCGGCCAGCGACAGGGTGCTGCCAGGCGCCAGTGTTGTACCGGTGGTGGTCCCGGTGAGGTTGATTGCACCGCCGCTGAAGTTGAGGTTGTCGGCCAGGTTGAAGCTTGAGCCGTCACCCAGGTTGAAGGTCGCGCCGCTGGCGTTAAAGATCGAGCCCGCCGTCGCGGCGATGCTGCCGTCCACCGTGCGGGTGCCGCCAGAGAAGAACACATTGGTGCCGGACAGCGTTGTGGTGCCCGAGTTCGCACCGCTTGCGTTGATCGAGAGGTTGGCGTTGCCGGTTGCGCTGAGCGTGCCACCGGTGTTGTTGAGCGCGAGGTTGGTGCTGATAAAGCGGGCGTTGGCCGCCAGGCTCTGGATGGTGCCGGTATTGTTGAAGGTGCCAATCCCCGCATTGTTGTTGACCAGATCGCTGTTGCCGGCGACAAACTGGAACAGGCCGCTGTTGTTGAGCGTG
>JANNGR010000099.1:0-1892 GCA_031403955.1 Betaproteobacteria bacterium | reverse complement strand
CGCGTTCGATCACGCCTACCAACGGCTGCTCGCGATCGCCAATGAAATCGAAGGCGAGGTGAGCGCGGCCGCTCCCTCGAAAATCACCCCGTGCTACGCGGTCGTGGGTGCCAGCGGTGGTGGATTGTAGCCGAGCCTTCTCAGGGCCGTGAGATGGTGCTGGATGCAGCGTTTGACTGACTTGGGGTTGATCGCTTCACTATGCTCAACGTAGCGTTGTCCCTGGTGCAGAATGTTCCAGATGACGCGGCACAAGCGATGACCGATGGCCCACACCGCTTTTTTGTAACCGAGATGAACGATGAGGCGACGGAAGACACCCTGAAAATGGCAGTCTTTGGTTCTAACGGCCGCTTGTGCAGCCTGGCAGAGCAGGCGTCGCAGGAAGGGGTTTCCTTTTGCACAGCGGGCCGAGTGGTTCTGTCCCGCGCTTTCATTGGAGCCGGGGCAGATTCCCACCCAGGAAGCCAGTTGCGCTGCCGACGGGAAGGCGGCCGCGGTGGGACCGATCTCGGACAGGATCTCTTGTGCGGCCTCTGCCCCGATTCCAGGTACTGCGATCAGCCGGATGACCGCATCCTGATGTTGCTGCATGTGTGCTGCACAGAGGCGATTGAGTTCGTCTATTTGTTTGTCGAGCAGTTCGATGCGGTCCAGATCCTGCCCGAGCAGTGTGCGGTGTACGCCTGTCATTGCTCCGGTGAGCGCATCGGTCAACACGGCTTTGCCGCACTTGAGATGTTCGTCGCCCAACTCGGCCAGTTTGGCGGGGTCACTCTCGCCTTTGGCCATGGCCCGCAGAATGCGTCGTCCGCTGACACCGAGCAGGTCGCGGATCACCGAGGAAAGCTTGATTCGACCTTCTTCCAGCAGGCTTTCGATCTGGTTTTGCAGTTGCACCCGCCCACGCACAAGTTGCAGGCGTGCCCGGGTTATCGTTCGCCATTGCCGCTGCTCGGGCTCTGGAACGAAGCTGAGAAACAACTCGCCAGCGACAAGCCGCCGTACCAGGCGCCGGGCATCGGTGAAATCAGCCTTGCGTCCCTTTGGCGCCCGATTGGATTGCGCCTGCGCCAGGTGTAATTGCAAGTGCGGTTCCAGTTCCAGCCACACCGGTTTCCAGTATTGTGCGGTGCTTTCCATGACTGCCTCGGTCACGCCGAGTGCTAAGAGCCACTCACGCAATTGCTCCAGTTCGAAGTGACCGGTTCCGAACCGGCGGGACTCCAACACCGTTTCCGGGCTGGCGGTATCCACCACGACCACAATTAGAAGATTCTTGTGTACATCAATTCCTGCTAGCCTGTCAGCCACTTTATCCTCCTGGCGGGAGGCGGAGAACGCGTGAAGAGAATTACGCACCCTCTCGTGCTGCGACGCTTCCCGCCAGGCGGGCAACCCGCGCACATTTACTGTTTCAACAGCGCGTTCCGGCTCAGGCTTGCTGACGGACTAAACAGATCCAAAGCGGTTTCGATCTCGTCCGCTCCCGCAGCTTGCAGCGTACCGAATCTCGCTCGGATTTTCATCACCTCGGCTCGCGGGTTCGCGGTTGCGGGGCTTCGCAGCCTGGATTGCTCCAGCCAACGCCCGCATCGCTACATGTTTTGGCACGGGAATGGACTGCGGAACTGACCGACCTGGGGCGGCGTCGTCAAAGGCGGTATCGCCCTCCGCAAGGCGTCCGATGGTATGAGCATATCCAGCAATTTGGGCTGGTACTGCTGAACCAAAGAACGCCGAAGAAGTCTGCGCATGCCTGAGGCGACCTAATCTGGAGAGCCGGATGCGGGAAATCCGCACGTCCGGTTCGACGAGAGGAGGGGCGATTTGAATCCAGCTCCTACTCTACCGGCTCAGAACGGAGCCAGGCCCGTGAGGAGTGGTCTACG
>JANNGR010000098.1:0-2920 GCA_031403955.1 Betaproteobacteria bacterium | reverse complement strand
TATTGGTTCCAACAACAATAAATGCGGCCGGTGCAACTGAGCTTGAGTCGCTTTCCTGCGAAATAAAGGGGCTTAAAGCCACCGGGCATTTAACACCAAATGGAATTATTGTGCTTGCAGGGTCACAAGCCGTTCTAAATGAGCGCCCTTCCTCTCAGAAATATCCGTGGGCACTAAATATGCGGCAAAAGTTAAAAGACGATGGCGTTCTCACTGTTAATACGGATCATCTTTTGTTTACCCAGGATGCGGAGTTTTCCAGTCCTAGCGCTGCCGCCGCCGTGATTCACGGTGGCAGTGCAAACGGACTTATCTCGTGGAAGAACAAAGATGGCAAGACGCTCAAAGAGCTTGAATCCGTATAACACATCGCTCAACCTGACTCGGTACGTCGGCGCTTCGCGCCTCGTGGCTTGCAGGTTAGCTCGCTAGGCGTCACGAAGCGAGATAGTGGTATGCCACGAAACCCCCTGCGTTTGTTGATAGACGCGCTTCTGATGGGCGTGCTCTTGGCCGCCTGCGGGAACGTCGTGAGCGCTCGGCAAACCAGCGACGGTGTTGCCGACGTCGCGTCTCAGGAGAAACAGTGCCTAGCGCGCGGTTGGCAGCGCGTCGAAATGCAGGTCGCCGGGCTAGCGCGCGAGTTGCTGTGGAAAGCCCCGGCCGGCCCGTGGTCAAGGGGCGCGATCATCGTCCTGCACGGCGGCGGCGGTCAGCACATCCAGTGGTGCGTGGCCAACGCGCTGGTGGTGGCGCCGCAGGTGAGGTTTAGTGAGCTGGCCCTGGCCGAAGGCTTCGCTGTGTTTCTGCTCAATTCTTCGGATCGGGTGACCGACAACGACGGCCGGGTGTGCGGAAAGGTTTGGGACGACGAAGTCCGAAAGCGTCCGAATCTGGATTTGCCGTTCATTGGGGAAACGATCCGCGAGCTCGTCCCGCGATTACGCCCCGCCGGCAGTCGAAAGGAAATCTTCGTTACCGGCCTGTCTTCGGGCGGCTACATGACGGTGCGGGCGGCAACGCATTTCGACGACCTGGTCACGGCGTTTGCGCCGGTTTCAAGTGGCGACCCGTACGGCTGGCAGCGCGTCTGCGAAGCCGGCCTGACATCCCGAACCACGGTGCACGGCGTCGGCTTCGACAGCGAGACCGGCAAACGGATCATCGAGCGCGATGCCTGCCGCGCGCAAGCGTATCCACACGAAAAACCCTGGGACAGCGCACGCCCGGCGGTCAAGCCCGCGTTCCGAATCTTTCACCACGAGCAGGATGGCATCAACGATCGGTCGTGCAGCGAAAAGGCCGGCACGCTCTTGCGCCAACACGGTTATCCTGGCCCGCCGGATTTCGTGCTGCGCGGTGGGCGCCGCAGTCTTGCCAATCATCTTTGGCAGGACGCGTATAACCGCCCGCTGCTGGATTTCTTTTCCAGCCAACTCGATACGAACAAAAAGTGATGCCCAGTAAGCGGCTCGAGAGAATTTCTGAAAAGGCCTGAACACAGTGTGGCGTGGTTCGTGTGGGGTTTACGGTAATTGTGCCGTTTGCGCCGGGTGCCGGTAGAATGGCCACAAATCTGGATCAGGCGAATGTCAAAACTGCTTAAAATCGTGCTCTTCGCCGTCGGCGGTATCGTGGTATTCGTCACACTTGCCGCAGTGGCCGTGCTGTTTTTTGTCGACGCCAATGACTACAAGCCTGAATTGGACGCGGCTGCCTCGGATGCTTTGGGTATGGAAGTCACCGCCGGCGGTCGGCTGTGGATCAACTTCTTCCCAGGGTTGCTCGTCAAGCTGGAAGACGTGCAGATTCGTAACTTGGGGGAGGACGTCGCGTCCGCCAAGGAGGCCAGGTTTTGGATCGAACTTCTCCCGCTGTTCCACCGGGAAGTGCGGATCGGGAAGATCGCGTTGGGCCAATCGAGGATATCCATCGAGCGCGACTCCAATGGCAAGTTTAACTTCGAGAAATCGGAGTCGGTCGAAGCAGCGCTACCCGCCCTGAACTTGGTGAATGTGTCCATTACGGACGGGACGTTGCTGTACGCGAACAAACAATCCGGCGAAGGATTCGAGGCCGGGAATTGCAACCTGGATGTGCATCGTCTACGACTTCCGAGCGGGAAAAATCTAGATCTCATGAAACACCTTTCCGTTACGGCGGAGTTCAGCTGCGGGGAGGTGCGAAAAAATGACTTCACGGTATCCGATGTGAAGTTCTCGGCCGACGGCAAGAATGGGGTGTTCACGCTCAAGCCGGTCACGATGCGTGCATTTGGCGCGCAGGGATCAGGCGACATACGCGCGGATTTTTCGGGCGCTGTGCCGCTTTACAGCATCCGTTTCGTGCTGCCGCAGTTCCACATTGGGGAGTTCTTCGAAACCCTGTCACTGCAGAAAATCGCGGAAGGACCGATGGATTTCTCCGCGAACCTGTCAATGCAGGGCAAGACCGTAAGCGAGATGCGGCAGACACTGGACGGGCAGATCTCGCTGCGCGGCGCGAACCTCACGCTCAATGGCTACGACCTCGACGGCGAGCTCGCTCGGTTCGAGTCCAGCCAGAATTTCAGCCTTGTGGACGCGGGCGCATTCTTCTTTGCCGGGCCCGTCGGTTTGCTGGTCACGAAGGGCTACGACTTTGCGAACATCTTTCAGGGTTCCGGGAATAGCAGCGAGGTCCGGACGCTCGTCTCCGACTGGAACGTCGAGCGCGGTGTGGCTTTGGCGCAGGACGTGGCTATGGCCACGAACCAGAACCGGATCGCCGTTCACGGCGGGTTGGATTTCGTCAATGAGCGGTTCAACGATGTGACCCTGGCGCTGATTGACGCCGAGGGCTGCGTCACGATGCGGCAAAAAATACGCGGCAGCTTCCAGAAACCGCAGGTGGAGAAACCGGGTATTCTCAGGTCTCTCAC
>JANNGR010000097.1:0-1572 GCA_031403955.1 Betaproteobacteria bacterium | reverse complement strand
GGCCGAACCCTGCCAGCGCAGGCCGAACTCGCCGAAGGCAACCGAGAAGGCGCCGATGTAGTGCCTGAGTGTCAGCGTATGGTCGCGCCCCCACAACTGCACAAAGCTGCCGTAGACGATCATCAGATAAACCACGATGGTGAACACACCCCACAGGGCGGTTATTAGCGTGATCGGTATCGCAATGCGCCGTGGCAGCGGCGGATGTTGGCCGCCGTCGCCCTTGCCGCTGACCGAGGTGTAGCTGCGCCGACCCAGCCAGCGCTGCTGCAGGTAGAACGCGCCGATGGTAAACAGCAGCAAGATGATGGCCAACACGGCGGCGCGGCCCTGGTCGTTTTGCGAACCCACGACCGAGAAAAACACCTCGGTCGACAACACATTGAAATTGCCACCCAGCACCAGCGGATTGCCGAAGTCGGCCATGCTCTCGATAAAGCCGAGCAGAAAAGCGTTGGCAAGCCCCGGGCGCATCAGCGGCCAAGTGACGGAACGGAAGGTTTCCCAGGCACCGGCGCGCAAGGTCTGCGCCGCCTCTTCCAGCGACGGACTGATGGCCTCGACCACGCCGATCAGCACCAGGAAGGCGATCGGCGTGAACGACAGCAACTGCGCGATCAACACACCCCAAAATCCGTACACCCAACGCGTGGGTTCGATGCCGAGTTGCGCCCCCAAGAACTGCGTCACGTTGCCCGACAGGCCGAACAGCAGGATGATCGACAAGCCAATTACAAACGGTGGGGTGATGATGGGCAGCAGCGAAAGCGACTTGAACGCCGAACGGAAACGTACCCCGGTGCGCGTCAGCACCAGCGCGAACGCCAGCCCGAGCAAAGTGGACAGCAGGCCAACGGTGATCGCCAGCACCAGCGAGTTCCAGGCCACGCCACAACTCGCACCGCCGTAAAGACAGCCCAGGCGCCAGATCTTAGGATCGACCAGGCGGCTTACAAACGGCGCCAGCGACCAGGCGCCATCTTCGCCCTTGAATGGGGTCACCAGCATCTGTGCCACCGGCAATCCGATGAACAGCAGCGTCAGCGCAATCACCAGACCCAATGACCCGGCCACGAACGCATCACCCGCCACCAGACCGCGCAAGGCCAGGCCACGGGTGAGAAGGAACAGGAAGCTGGCGCCCGCAACCAACGCGCCGTAGCCCATGCCGAACTGGCGTTGTTCGGTTTCGCCTAGCCATTCATTCAACCATGCGCCGTTCCATCCCTGCAGGCCGATAGCAAAGCCCTGTGCAAGTATGTAGGTCATGCCCAGCCCGCCCAGCAGGGTAATCAGACGGCCCAAAAACGCGGCGGTTGGCCGGCGCAGGGCTGCGATGAGCGCGCTTAAGGCAAGCAATGCGATCGGCAGCAGCCACAGGTTGGCTCCCTTCAACCACAGGAACAGGGCCGGCGCCGATTCGCTGGCGAACGGATAACCGCCCAGCAGCCACTTGATACTCCAGAAGCCGTCTTCGATGGCGTACCAGGGCAGCAATACCAGGCCAAGCAAGGCGCTCAGTGCGATGCCGGTGACCTGGCGGTCCAGTCGGCGTTGCAACACGGATCCTTA
>JANNGR010000096.1:0-7248 GCA_031403955.1 Betaproteobacteria bacterium | reverse complement strand
ACTACCTCACGGGCGGCGTCGTCGACTTCGACTTCGACGACGGCACGTTCGGCGCCTCCGTCGGCATCGAAGGCGTCATGCAGTACGGCGCGTCGGTCGGCGAGCACGGCGTCACCGCCGGCTACGACACGCTCGTCGCGGCGGCGACGTCGGTCTCACCGACCAGGGCTTCGGTATCAGCGGCTCGGCCGGCATCGACTTCGGCCCCTTTCCCCACGTCGACGGTGAATTCATGGCGCTCGCCGTGTCACTGGAGGACCTGGGCCTGAAGACGGGCAATGAAAAGGCCAAGATACTGGCCAAGACGCTCGATGCCGCAACCGGCAAGCTGCTGGACAACAACAAGGGGCCGTCGCCCAAGACCGGCCAATTGGACAACCGGGGCAGCCAGTTCTATCTTTCCATGTACTGGGCCCAGGAATTGGCCGCGCAGACCCAGGATTCGGCCCTGGCGGCGCATTTCGCCCCGTTGGCCAAGGCGTTGACGGAAAACGAACAGAAGATCATCGACGAGCTCAAGGCCGTGCAGGGCACGCCGGTGGATATCGGTGGTTATTACTTGGCCGATGCTCAGAAAGTGAACGCAGTTATGCGTCCGAGCGCAACCTTCAATGCCGCAATGGAAAGTGCGCGAATCTGATACCTGCGCAATGCGGCGGCAGCGCACGCCCTCAGGCCGAATCCGTCCGGCCAGTCCACTCGTAAGCCGCCTATCGTATTGATTTTGGCCGACGCGACGAAGTTGGCAAATGCCGCGGTCGCCGTCCTCCAGCCCATGCAGGGATATCGCCGCCACCGCGCCGGTGAGTTGGCGTATCGGGTGTGTGACCGCCGCGATGATCCACGCCGCGAGCAGTGTTGCCACTGCCACCCCCTGCAATCGCGGCCAGCGCGGGTGGCGAAGGTGCTGACGAAGACCTGAAGCCGGCCTTCCGACCAGTGTGACGCGGTCGCCGATGCGGACCGACCTCAAAACGGCACTCGCCATCGGGCACAGGCTGTCACGTTCACATGCAGGTCATCGAGCCAGCCTGCAAGCAGTTCGCCGAAATGGGCGTGTAGGCGCGAACTCGGCGGATGTCGGCGACCAACGAGTACCAGACCCCTCACCATACCCTATGCTCACCCAACGCCTGCGTACTACAAAGCGACCGTTGACTGTGCCGGATTTGCCACAATTCCGCGCGCATCAAAGTTCCACTCTTTAGCGGCCAGGCGATCCCAAGCTTTTTTCAGATGCGCGGGCTTCATCACGCGTTGCTTGCGCGCGCTCCAGCCTTGCACTTCGCGAATCGCATCCGCGGGCGACTTACGCGCGCCTTCGTTCTGAACCATCACCCAGTGCAGGGTGCTCAGCAATTCCAGGCCGTACGGGTCTTCATAGCCCTCGATCAACTCTGCAACACGATCCACGCGCTTCATGGTGTTGTCGTCGCGCGCCAGCACCGCAAACGCTTCATCAATTGCATTGGGCATGAGTTCCAGCGTCTTTTCCGGATTGTCGCTACCGTCGCCGAATCCTTGGATGTAATGGCCTTCCAGGCGTTTGAGCACATGGCTCAGGTTGACCGCATAAGGACCATATCTCTCGGCTTCGTAGTTCAGCTTGAGGTCCTGGCCGGCCTCTTGCATGAAGTACATCAGTTTGTGGACCTCAAGTAAGGTCACGAATGGGTCCAGCAAGCCCATCAGATAGCGATGCATTAGGTATATGAGCGTGGCCGACGACTTGGTGAGTGCCGGTTTAGCAGTTCGGTTGACCATCTCCGCAGGAGCTGGCGCTGACGCCGGAGCGAATAGAAGAACGCGCACGTCCGGCAAAGATTCAAACGCGCGCACGATCAACGGGCGCACCTCAGCCCAGTCGAGCCCACCATTGCCGCAACCGAGCGGAGGCACTGCGACGGACGTGATGCCCAGGCGACCAACAGTTCGCACCAGGTCTTCAAGGCCTGCCGCGATGTTGCCGATCTTGCTGCGGGACTTCCAATGCCCTTTTGTGGGAAAGTTGATGATCCACCGCGGACCGTCGCCGATGCCGCCCAGGTCGTGCACATCCATCGTGCCGAGTCGAACTTGGCCGCTGTTGCACGCTTCAACATAGGCCTTGTACATCGCGGGGTATGCGTTCTTGAACTGCAGGGCGATGCCCTTCCCCATTACACCCTCGGTGTTGACTGTATTCACCAGCGCCTGCACGGGCGCCGTCAACAAGTTGCCTTTGGAAGCTTCAATCACGCGTAGTACCAGCCCACATTAGTGAAAACTCTTGGTTGATGGGCGCGACCTTGCATGATCGCGCGCACCCGCGCCGCCACATCGTCATTATGACAACCGATTTCCAGAATCGCGGACCAAGGGAACCCATCGGCCACCAAAAACTCCGCTTGCTTTTCAAAGGTCTTGCCAGCCCATATGTTGGACCCAATCAATGGCCAGTTCAACACCTCCAGCCTGACCGGGTCGTTGAAGAAATCGGCATATCCAGCGCCAGCGTTGCCGTCCGACATGGCCCATGGCTTATTCAGGCTCAGAGCAGTTTGAACAGTGCTCACCAAATGCAAGACGGTGCGCTGGCAGCCCGCTGGCCTACCGGGCACATTGCCTTGGTTGATGGTGTATAGCATGGGAGACCGAGGGCAGTAGTAGAAGGGCACGAATTCACCCACAAACCGGCTACCAACGCACGGCATCCGGTACTCTGTCATTCGCCGCCGCTTGATGTGGGCGTACCCAATCGCGACTGCTGGGCCACCCGCTGCGGCGAGTGCGACATCGGAAACCAGTCCGCCCGACTGGATGATGCCGGCCAGGTTCGCCACATCGGTGATGTGATAGATGTCGGTTGCGGCCAGGTCCAGAGCCATGGAGTCAGATCCCTGCAATTGTGTTGCTGTGGTGCTGCTCATTCTCGCTCTGTTCCAATGCGCCGCCGCCATCGGAGCCGCCCACTGCATCGGTCCGATGGACAAGCCAATACGTCCGAACTCGGCGCCGACGACCAACACCAACGCAGTCGGGTCTCCGCCATCCCTTGGCGATGTGGTAGCCCATCGCGGACATTACCGACAGCACCTTTGAAATACAACCGGTGTCGCATTCGGCGTCAATTTCCTTCTGAGTGCTGCCGGGGTGGCACTGCAGAAAGTACGCGACGCGATTGGCCTGGGCCGTTCGCGTGTCGGCGATGGAGAAACTGGAATTTGACTTCATGGTTTTCCTTTCAAAACTGACTGGTCAAAACGTGCACCAGTGTCCGAAGGGAAGCCAGTCAACCCTAGGGTTTTCGCCGTTTCAACAAGAATCGCGAAAGGGATTTACTTTGGTCGTACCCCAGGTGTTGGAGTTGGTTCTTTTCAACCATCAAGATAAGCGCGCGAGCTTTGGTCTTGGCTACCCCAAACTTGCCCGCTGCCAGCACCGCCGTGATCAAGCCATCGAGCGATGTGATTGCAGCGTTGGCTTGTACGGTTTCCCAGGCTCGTCGGTATAAAGCGACAGCCAATACCCAATCCTGCCGAGCAGCCGCAGCCGCCTTGGCAGTATTCGTCGGCAGAGTGGGACTATTAAAAACTGCATCGAGTGTGGGTGGCCCTCCCACCTGCAGGAATGATGTAAGAGCTGTTTGGTAGGCCGTGGCCAGCCACGTCGGCAGAGGCAGATTCTCTTCAGCGCATAGAGCAATGGCTTGTAGTAGCGCCAACGTATCGCCAGCCTTGAAGCGCGTCTTGTAAACATTGATTCGTTCATGAATGCGCAGCAGGCTTTGGGTCCGTCTACTTCGAGGCTTGTGTCCAAAGTGCTCGCCCGTGCGGAAAAACAGCGCGACCTTGGCCCATGCTTCTTCCACCATCGCGATATCACGCTCGCCTTCGTCATAACAGTCTTCGGCGTCGTCGGTCAGCCACGATCTTGGGAGTTTGGCCATCTGTTGCTTCAGTCACGCGCGCATCGCCACGACTTTGACACAGGGCGACTTCTGGCCGCACCACAAACCTCGCCCATCTCCATCACCTTGCACCGCTCCCACCTTGTCATCGATCGCGTAGGCCTGGGCCATCTCGGCAAACTCAACCCGCCTTGTGCAGCGGAACTACATCCGCCCCGATCCGCAACTTGTCCAGGTAGTCCGCCCAACGCTGCATCATTTCGCGGCGCGCAGGCAGGTGCGCGGTGCGGTTGTAGGCGCGACCATTGGCATCCTTCACGGCGTGGGCTAGTTGATGTTCGATCAAGTCCACGCGTTCAGATAACACTTCGTCCATGATCGTGCGCGCCGTCGCCCGGAAGCCGTGGGCAGTGTGAACTTCCGCGCTGTAGCCCATGCCGCGCAAAGCCGCGTTGACGGTGTTTTCGCTCATGGGACGTTCAAAGGTGCGCAAGCTGGGGAACACGTAGCGTCCATGCCCGGTAATAGGTTGCACGCTGCGCAAAATCTCGATTGCTTGCCGGGACAGCGGAACGATGTGGTCGGATTTCATCTTCATTTTGCTGCCAGGGATGCGCCATTCCGCGCCGTCCAGGTCCATCTCTGCCCACTCAGCCTTGCGCAACTCGCCAGGTCGTACAAACACCAGCGGCGACAGTTTGAGCGCGGCCATGGTGTAAAGGTGCCCGTTGTAGGCGAATATCGAACGCATCAGCGCGCCAACCTGTTTGGGCTCGGTGATTGCAGCGTAGTGCCCCTTTTCTGCCTGTTGCAGTGCGCCGCGCAGGTCTGCAGTTACGTCCCGCTCGGCAGAGCCTTCAGCTACCGCGAACCGGAATACCTGGCCGCATATCTGATGGATGCGCTTGGCACTATCGAACACCTTGCGGGCCTCCATCTTGCGCGCCACCGCCTGGAAATCCCGCAGCCCGATGGTGGATATGGGCATGCCCCGATGTAGGGAAGGATGTCCTTCTTTAGCCAGTTCGTCACCTTGTCCTGCGTGACTGCCGCCCGGTTCGCTGAGGTGGCCTTCAGCCATTGATCTGCCACCGCCTCAAACGTGTTCGCCGCCGCCATGGCCTTGGCTTGCTTTTGCTCGCGCTTGGCTGCGCTGGGGTCGATGCCATCTGCCAACAGCTGCCGGGCTTCGTCGCGCCGTTTTCTGGCCTTGGCCAATGAAACCTCGGGGTAGATGCCCAGTGCCAGGGTTTTGCGCTTGTCGGCGTGGTTGTAGTCCATGCGCCAGTATTTGCCGGCAGCTTTCACCAGCAGATACATGGCGCCACCGTCCGAGTACTTGTCGCCGGTCGCTTTCCCGCTGTGCTTGACCTGCCTAACGAACGTGTCTGCCAGTGCCATGGCCGGCCCCTTTGTGACGGTATCTCAGTTGCGGTTGTTAGTTAGATACCGTCGAAGATACCGGGTTTCTGACGGTATCTCATGGTACCCCTCGAAACCGCATGAAGCAACAAAAAACCCGCAATGCCAATAAACATGCGGGTTCTGGGACGTCATGAAACGTTGCGAAACGATCGATTGGTCCCCTCGGCAGGAATCGAACCTGCATCTAGCACTTAGGAGGCACTCGTTCTATCCATTGAACTACGAGGAGGCGGAGAGGAGGGCGAATTGTAGGGCGGCGCATTTGCGCGCTTTTCAAGTTCAGTCGTAACTCAGCGTGAAAATAAGGTCGATGGCGCTTTGTTCGCCGGTCCTTGCGCGCAGCGTGAAGCGCTGCGACAGGTCGTAAAAAATCGAGAAGGTGCCCAGCGTGCCGGCCAGGCTGCGTTCGTAGGCCACGTAGAAGTCCTTGGACAGGCGTTTACCCAGCGTGACGGTGGCCGCGCTGGTGCGGCCACTGGTGTTGCTGGCAGCGCCGGCGAAAGACAATTCATCCAGTCCGAGCGCGCCGGCCAACCCGCCGGATAGGCCCTGGCCGCTGCGGCCCAGCAGCGCGAGCGCGGCCTGCTGCAACACTGCGGCCTCGGCGCCGCCATTGGCAGCGGATCGGCCCAGCACCAGCCAGGCCAGCTTCTCGGCCTGGGGCAACTCAGGCTCCGAATACAGCCGCACGCGCGGCGCAAGCGCGGTGCCGCTGATCTGCACGCCCACGCGTTGCGTCAGGTTGGGCCGGATCGCCAGTATGTCCAAAGCAGGGTTGTCATAGGCTCCGGTGAAACGCAGCACGCCTTGCTCGATCTCCAGTTGCTGGCCATAGGCCTTGTAGTTGCCGCGCACCGTGCGTACTTCACCGCTCAGGCGCGGCGCCTCGTTGGAGCCTGCGGCGCCGCGCAGTTGCAGCGTGCCGGCGAGCCGGGTGTTGATGCCACGCCCCTGCACCCGAAAGTCCGGGCCCAGGTCCAGCGCCACCGAAAGCTCGGTTAAAACGCGCCTGCCGGTCGCGCCGCTGCTGGCGGGTTTGATGACCGCGCCCGCTGGGCCAGCGCCTTTGACCACCACATCGTCTCCCAGGCTGGGGGCGGTTTCGTCGGGCAGTATGAACAACGCCTGGTCCGCCTTGAGCGCGCCGCGGATGTCGAGCCGGGCGTTGTTGAGTTGGCCTTGCGCGGTGCCGGAAACCACCAGCCTGCGGTCGGCGCGCGCTGACACGCGCAAGGCCCTGGCGGTGGCATCGAGCTCGAGGCGAACCCGGGTCAGGCCTGGGGCGGCACCACTCGGGTCGGGCAGCCACAATGCGAAACCCTTCGCGTTCAGTTCGCCGCCTGCCGCGGCCCCGCCGGCGCCCTGCAGGCTGAACTCGCTGATGTCCAGCCGTTGCCCCTGCATGCTGGCGCGTAAACGCCCGTTGCCAAATTCAATACCGTCCACGACGGAACGTAATGCCAGGCCGTTGGCCTGCAGGGTGCCGCTCCACTGTGGCGCCAGGCGGGTGCCGGCAAGTGCCAGGTCTCCGTCCAGCGTGCCACGCATGCGCCATCCTGGCGGCGCCAGCACCGACCAGACGCCGACTTGTGGCAACCGGGCCCGTATGCTGCCGCTCAGGGGCGCATCCGCCGCCCAACCCCATCCGTCGCTGCCACGCAGGATGCGGGTGCTGAATTCAGCCTGCGCGTCGCCGGCGCGTTCACTGTCCCAGCGCAGCGCGGCATGCAAGTTGTCGCCGTCGGCCGTGACGGTGAAACGTGCTTCCTTGACACCGGCGTCGATGACCGTGTTGGCCGCCACGCCAGTGCTGAATGCGCTGGGCAGGCTGTCTGCCTGCACCCGGATGTCGCCGCTGCGGCGCGCCAGCGTGGCGCGCAGCTTCAGTGCGTCGGTGGCTTCCAGGTCCCAGTCGGCGTCGAACACCAGGTTGC